>NZ_LZKK01000086.1 GCF_001672815.1 Mycobacterium sp. E796
GAGTCGATGCGCGCCTGGGTGCGCGCGGCCGCCTCCTCGATGCGCATCTTGGGGATGCCGTCGTCGATGGCCTGGGCAACAACCTGTTGGCGCTCGCCATCGACGCCGCCCGGGCCAAGGCCACCGTGGGCGAGATTTCCGACGCGCTGGAAAAGGTGTATGGCCGTCACCAGGCGGAGATCCGTACCATCGCCGGGGTCTACCGTCACGAAGCCGGAAAGGCAACCAACATCGCAACCGCCACGGAACTGGTCCAGAAATTCGCCGAGGCCGACGGTCGCCGGCCGAGGATTCTGGTGGCCAAAATGGGCCAGGACGGCCACGACCGTGGGCAGAAGGTGATCGCGACGGCGTTCGCCGACATCGGGTTCGACGTCGACGTCGGGTCGCTGTTCTCCACGCCCGAGGAGGTGGCCCGCCAGGCCGCCGACAACGACGTGCACGTCATCGGGGTGTCGTCGCTGGCGGCCGGCCATCTGACGCTGGTGCCGGCGCTGCGCGACGCGCTGGCCGCGGTGGGACGGCCCGACATCATGATTGTGGTCGGCGGGGTCATCCCGCCCGGTGACTTCGACGAGCTGTACGCCGCCGGGGCCACCGCCATCTTCCCGCCGGGGACGGTGATCGCCGACGCCGCGATCGGCCTGCTCCATAAGCTTGCCGAGCGGCTTGAATACAAGCTCGATTAGCCGCCCATTGACCAATTGCGTTGGTAATCATGGATTATCACCGGCGCGCCCGAATCATGGTCCGATGGGGGGCCGCGATGCATTCATATCCGGCCATTGAGCGGCGGATATCGCGAATTTCGTAAGCTGTCCTACCGTTTTACCATCGCAGTTCTTTTGAGCCAAATGGTCACATTCTCTACCGCCCTGACCGCGCATGGGCTATTCTCCGGCTAACCTTTGTCGGGAAAGGTGCCGTTATGCCGGTGTTGGCCATTTCTACCTATCCGGCGGACCACTTAATTCCGCGTCGATACCCGCAGCTCACCGACAGGCTCTCGTGGGCTTACGCACTCACCTCGACGTGGGTGATCGGCTGGGTTATTGCCCACATGTATTTCCAGCGGGTCGTCTTTTCCAACGATTTATGGTGGTTGCAGTACTACGTCGGCAATTACGCACCGGGATTCGTTCGACGCGGCCTCGGGGGTGAACTGATCCGCATTATCGCGCCCGGCGACTACTTCGCCGCCGCCTATGCGATCCTGTGGGCGTCCATCGTGGTTTGGTTGATCGCCCTCGCCGTGCTGACGTGGCGGATTCTTACCAGTGGAGCCCGATCTCAACGCAGGGCAATGCTTGCCCTTCTGGTTCCGGTCCTGCCGTTCTCGCTTTCCTACGCCATCTACAGCCCACATCCCGAACTCTTCGGCATGACGGCGCTGCTGGCCTACAGCATCTCTTTCAGCGCGGCAAGAACCGCCCACGCCAGAATGTGCCTCAGCGCCGTTTACGGAATGGCGATAGCCGTGCTGGCGCTCATGCACGAGGCGATTCCACTCGAGTTGGCGCTCGGAGCGGTATTGGCGATCGTCGTGCTAGCGAAGGATTCGGCGCGCGCCACGCAACGAATATGCACGGTCTTGGCGGTCGGTCCGGGGCTCGTGTCAACACTGTTGGTCGCAGGGCTGGGGCGCCGCGATCTCGCTGCGCAGTTGTGTGCCCAAGTTCCGCACGGGCTGATCGAACATCCGTGGGGCGTTTCCACATCGCCGCGCAAAGCGCTCGACTATATGCTCGGTCGGGTCGAGAGCCGGACGGATTTTCACGACTTCATGTGCAATAAAGTGATCCCGATTTTCGACTCCGACACGGCCGGCGCCGTCTACATGGTTTTAAGTTGGGGCTTCTTTCCGCTGCTCGGCGCGTTCGTTCTCGGGCTGGTGTACTTCGCCGGCACCGCCTGGACAATCCGCTATTTCTCCGGTGTTCCGATCCGCACTTTCCTCGGCGAATTGCGCCACAACCTCGTGCTGCCGTTGCTCGGGGCGGCATTGGTGGTTCCGCTCTTTGTCACCGCCGTCGATTGGACTCGGTGGTGGATCTTGATCTCGTTCGACGTGGCCGCCGTGTACTTCCTCTACGCGATCAAGCGGCCGGAGATCGAGCAAGCGCCGTCCAGACGAAGCGTGCGGCTGTTCGTGTACATCGTCCTCGCGCTGGCGTTGCTTCCGACCGGGGCCGCGAACAACGTCGGCGTATGGAGCGTGCACCTTTTCTGAGCCGATGGCCCTATACGCTGGGGGATCGTGTCGGAAATCGAGGCATTGGCCGAGGCGGTCCGTAACGGCGATCGCGCGGCGCTGCCGCGGGCGATCACGCTGCTGGAATCCACCCGCGCCGACCATCGGGAGAAGGCGCAGCAGCTGCTGCTGGAGCTGATGCCCCACTCGGGCAACGCGCGCCGCGTCGGCATCAGCGGGACGCCAGGGGTGGGCAAGTCCACCAGCATCGAGGCGCTCGGCATGTACCTGATCGAGCGGAACCACCGGGTGGCCGTGCTGGCCGTCGACCCGTCGTCGACGCGCACCGGCGGCTCGATCCTCGGCGACAAGACCCGGATGGCGCGCCTGGCAGTGCACCCGGACGCCTACATCCGCCCGTCCCCGACGTCGGGCACCTTAGGCGGGGTGGCCAAGGCCACGCGGGAAACCATCGTCCTGCTGGAGGCCGCCGGGTTTGACGTGATACTCGTCGAGACCGTCGGCGTCGGCCAGTCCGAGGTGGCCGTGGCAAACATGGTGGACACGTTCGTGCTGTTGACCCTCGCACGCAGCGGCGATCAGCTGCAGGGCATCAAGAAGGGCGCACTGGAGCTGGCCGACATCGTCGTGGTGAACAAAGCCGACGGGGAGCACCTGCCCGAGGCGCGCAAGGCCGCGCGCGAACTGTCGGCGGCGATCAGGCTGATACACCCGGGCGAAACGCTCTGGCGGCCACCGGTTCTCACGATGAGCGCGACGGAGGGCACCGGCCTGGCCGAGCTCTGGGACACGATCGAGCGCCATCATCGGGTGCTCTCCGAAGCCGGGGAACTCGACGAGCGCCGGCGAGCCCAGCAGGTCGACTGGACCTGGCAGATGGTCCGCGACACGGTCCTGGACCGGGTGATGTCCAACCCGGGCGTCCGCAAAATCCGCGCGGACCTGGAACGGCAGGTCAAGGCGGGGGAGTTGACGCCCGCGCTGGCTGCCCAGCAAATCCTCAAGGCCGCGTCCGGCTAACGGAAAGGTAAATTAATCACCGTTTTCCCGGCGGAAGGTATGAACTCCACGTAAATTCGATAGCGTGACAATGGAGTCTCGGGTCGCTCGCCGCGCGGTCCCTGTACAGGATGGCCCTGACGCAGGCCATCGTGTGTCCGGCGCGGCGGACCCCCACTTTGCGTGCGTCGTTCGCGCCTTCTCCACGATGTTCCCGGCCCGCCGGTTCGGCGGCGGGGCGCTGGCCGTGTATGTCGACGGCCAACCCGCCGTCGACGTGTGGACCGGCTGGGCCGACCGGCGCGGTCAAGTGCCGTGGTCGGCCGACACCGCGCCCATGGTGTTCTCGGCGACCAAGGGCATGGCCGCCACGGTCATCCACCGCCTGGCCGACCGCGGGCTCATCGACTACGAGGCTCCCGTGGCCGAGTACTGGCCGGAGTTCGGCGCCAACGGCAAAGCCGAGCTCACCGTCCGCCAGGTGATGAAGCACCACGCCGGCCTGTCGGGCCTGCGGGGCGCCACGAAGGAAGACGTGCTGGACCACGTCGTGATGGAGGAACGGCTGGCGGCCGCCCCGCCGGGACGCCTGCTCGGCAAATCCGCCTACCACGCGCTGACGTTCGGCTGGCTGATGTCCGGGCTTGCGCGGGGAGTGACCGGAAAGGGCATGCGCACGCTCATCCGCGAGGAGCTCGCCGAGCCCCTGGGCACCGACGGCATGCACCTGGGCCGGCCACCGGCCGGGTCGCCGACGCGGGTCGCGCAGATCATCATGCCGCAGAATCTCGTCGGCAACCCGGTTCTGTCCTTCGTCACCCGCAAGGTCGCCAACGAGCTGTCCGGCGGATGGCGCTCCATGTATTTCCCGGGCCT
Organism: Mycobacterium sp. E796; assembly: GCF_001672815.1. GTDB lineage: Bacteria > Actinomycetota > Actinomycetes > Mycobacteriales > Mycobacteriaceae > Mycobacterium. Next base: position 4,088 of record NZ_LZKK01000086.1, read on the forward strand.
GATCGCGGCCGCCCAGGGTGAGGTTCCGCTGCTGGACAGCGAGATCCCGGCGGCCAACGGGGTGGTGACGGCCCGCGCGCTGGCGCGGATGTACGGGGCGATCGCCAACGGCGGCGAGATCGATGGCACCCGGTTCCTGTCGCGGGAGCTGGTCGCCGGCCTGACCGGTCGGCGCAGCCTGCGGCTGGACCGAAACCTGTACGTGCCGTTGGCTTTCCACCTGGGTTACCACAGCCTGCCGATCGGCAACGTGATGCCGGGCTTCGGCCACGTCGGGCTGGGCGGTTCGCTCGGCTGGGCCAACCCTGCCGAAGGGGTGGCGTTCTCGCTGGTGCACAATCGGCTGCTGACACCGTTCGTGATGACCGATCACGCCGCGTTCGTCGGGATCTACAAGCTGATCCGCGACGCCGCCGCCAAGGTGCGCAAGCGCGGCCTGCAGCCGGTGGCCGAGTTCGGGGCGCCGTACGCGGAGCCGGGAGCCGTCGCCGGCTAGGGCTGCCCTCGGCGCACTGAAAACTCCGATGTTCGTATGAGCGGGCCTCGCGCGGTCCCATAATCGGGACCCATGTAGGTAAGTATTCGCCCTTGCCATCCTTCAACCCTTGGGTCGGGTTTGGGGCAACGGGCGGAGGGGGAGTCCCGCATGGTTACTCAGCGCGGAGCCGTCAGCCTCCAGCGGTGGATCGCGTATGCCCCGGAAGATGTTGGCGAGAGCGAGTCGCCGCCGAAAAACGCGCCGTCTGAAGTACCGCGGCCAAGAGGGATGTTCCCCCTGCTGGCCGCGGTCGCCTGCACGGTCTTCGGTGCCAAGCTCATCGTCATTTGGGCGCTCGGTTCACCGATGCCCTTCTTCGATCAGTGGTACGGGGAAGCAGCGAACCTGTACTCGCCGTACCTGAAGGGCGCACTTGCCTGGGCCAACCTTTTCGCCCCGCACAATGAACACCGCATCTTCGTATTTCGCGTTCTCGCACTCGCGCATTTGGAACTGGCGGGCGAGTGGAATACACGCCTCGAAATGATCTTTGGCGCGATCATCCATACCGCGATGATCACCTGGCTGGCGGCATTGCTCCTGCCGTTGGTCGCGGTGCGATACCGCATGCTCCTGGCGGGCTTCGTCGCACTTCTGTTTGCGCTTCCGATCGGTTACGAGAACACGTTGTCGGGGTTTCAAAGCCAGGTGTACCTCATGTTGTTCTTCGGTGTCGCGGCCCTGGTTGCATTCACTGCGGCGCAGCCGTTCTCCGCACGCTGGTTTTGTGGGTTGGGGGCCGCGATCCTCAGTTATCTTTCCTTTGGCTCAGGTCTGGCCACAACTCTCGCGGCTGGCGCGCTCGTGTGTTTGCAGCTGGCGACCAACGCACGGCAGAGGTGCGCTCGCGAATTTGCCGGCGTTGTCGTCCTGGCATCGATCGCCCTGGCGATGATCGTGTGGGCAATGTCGAGCGGGCATCCGATCGGCACGCCGTGGATGTTCATCCAGGGATTGTTGCTTGTCGGCGGCCAGGCGATCGTCGGATTGCTTCCGACGGTCTGGTTCTGTCATCACACGTTGGCGAGGCGTCCTGCGTTAGCCGACCGTGCGTGGCTAATAGTCGGAATTAGCGGGTGGGTGGCGATCCAGCTTGTGCTTCTCGCCTACGGCCGCGGACCCGCTATGGCAGTGCGCTACATGGACCTGATCCTGCTCGTCTATCCCGTGGGGCTAGCTGCGGTGTTCGCGCTCTCCGAGACGGCGCGCGCCTCGCGGGTCGGCCGGTATGCGGGCTCGGCCGCCACGGTTTGGGTATTCGTCGTTGTAGCCGCCTTCACGGTGCTGGGCTGCGTGTCGGTGATCGGGGCCATCGGCTGGGGACAAGCGACCCGTCAACAGGAAGTCAACGTCCAGGCCTACCTCGCCACACGGAACCTCAACGATCTCAAGGCAAAGGGCGGGCATCCCCAGATGTTCGACGTTTCCTACCCGCCGCAACAGCTGGCAGGTCTTTTGGAAGATCGAGATATCAGGGCGATACTGCCGCACCAATTCCGACCCGCCGACGCCGACAATGCGGGAGTTCGCAACCGCTTGCTGCTCAAGGGACGACTCGCTAGCGGCACCGCTACGACGGTTCACTTTCTACTTGCGATCGCGCCCGCATTGCTGGCGCTGGGGATTGGTTTGTTCTTCGCGCCCGGCGCAAGAAGGGGCCTGCAAACCCAGCGACAGTGACAGCGGATGCCGTTGGCTTGCACCAGGATTGGGCCGCTGTGACGGATGGGTGTCCAAGGCATCCCAGGACCGGCGTCCCGGACTTACGGGCGTGTTGTCGCGTGCGCCGTCTGCGAGTTGAAGAACCACCGATCCAGGATCAGGAAGCGGCCGACCCAGACGACGCCGAACCCGAGCACCTGCACCAGGAACACGGCGGCACCATGGAGGGGCGTCGTCTCACCGGCCATCGCACCATCGACGAGAGAAGTGAAAAGGGTTGCCAATGCGACCGCGAGCATCACGACCAGCCAGAACACGATCACCTGTTTGCGCAGGTGCTCGGCCGACGTCACCCGCCAGACGAAGTGCTTGTTGGCGAAGAAGTTGGGAACGGTGACGATGGCCGCCGCAAGGAGCGACGCGGCCGTGTAGCTGTTGAGCCACAGCCCCATGACCTGGATCAGGCCCTGGCCAATGGGCAGAAAGGCGGCCGCTACAGCCGCGTAGCGTAGCTTTTTGCGCGTTCCGACCGCCTGGGCGTCCGCAACCGCGCCCCCCGGGACCTGCATGGTGAGAAAATTACCCGGGGACTCTCCGCCGCGGGCTGAAATCGGCGGAACTCAGGCGGGGAAAGGCTTCCGGCGTTAGCCGAGTCCTCAGCGGCAATATGCGTCGAATGTCATTCACATACTTTTCAGACGAAATTCAACCTGCGGGCATACTTGTGCCGCTGCCAGAGGCGCTGCGCCTCAAGGCTTCCGACGCTGTCGCGGCCGCGCCGGGGCTCCGGCCCTATTGATATTTGCCGGAAACGCCGCATGGTTGCCCGCGATCTCGTACGCTCCAACCAACGGAACCACGTTAGTTAAACGAGCTTGTGGTTGTTCAACCCGTGGGGGGCTAAGCAAGGAGCGGAGGGGCTTTCGAATGGCAGCTCAAACCGATAAACGCATCTGCATCATCGGCGGCGCCGGGCACGTCGGGTTGCCACTGGCGCTCGTGCTCGCAGACGAGGGTTTCCACGTCGACATTCTCGACACGAACGCCAAAGCGCTGAAAACGATCATGGCCGGCCGGATGCCGTTCGTCGAAAACGGGGCCCAGGATCTGCTCAAGCGGCTGTTGCCCACCGGACGTCTCTCGGCGACCACCGATTCGTGGGCGGTCAGGAATTCCGACATCGTGATCTGCGTCGTCGGGACGCCGGTGGACGAGTACCTGACACCGCAGGCGCACACGTTCTTTCGGATCATCGACGAGGTCAGTCCGTACTTTCATGACGGCCAGACGTTGATCCTGCGCAGCACCGTATACCCGGGACTAAGCCAGCGCGTCCACGACTTGTTCTCCGAGCGCGGGGTCGGTGTTCACGTCACCTTTTGCCCCGAGCGCATCGCGCAGGGCCACTCCATCCGGGAGCTGAGGGAGATTCCACAGATCATCAGCGGGTTCGACGCCGAAGGGCTCCGGATCGTCCGCGAGCTCTTCTCGCGGATTACCAGCGACATCATCGAGGTCGAGCCCCAGGAAGCCGAGCTGGCCAAGCTGTTCTGCAATGCTTACCGCTACATCCAGTTCGCGGTCGCCAACCAGTTCTACCTGCTCAGCCGCGAGGCCGGCCTCGACTTCGGCCGGGTCCATCACGCGGCCACGTACAAGAACGGTCGCGTCGACAGCTTGCCCAAGGCGGGGCTGGCGGCGGGGCCCTGCCTGCTGAAGGACACCATGCAGCTCGCCGCCTTCAGCAACAACAACTTCATGCTTGGACACTCGGCCATGCTGATCAACGAGGGCCAGCCGCAGTTCATCGTCAACATGCTCAAGCGCCGGGTCAATCTGCGTGACAAGACGGTTGGGCTCCTCGGCATGACGTTCAAGGCTGATTGTGATGACACGCGCGACTCGCTCAGCTTCAAACTCCGGCATCTCCTGATGCTCGAGGCCAAACAGGTGATGCTGCACGATCCGTACCTCGATGGCCCGGAATACTACGCACTCGACGTCGTGTTGGGCCGTGCCGATGTCATCGTCATCGGTGTGCCGCACTCGATCTACCGCGGTCTGCATATTCCCGAAGACAAGATTGTCGAGGATGTCTGGGGCTGCTTGGAGGTCAAGCAGCCTGAACCGGACGCGCCGAACGGAGCGCCGCTGGCGACGCTGAGCATGGGAACCCCGGCCCCGTGAAAGTTCTCGTGACTGGTAGCGCGGGATTCATCAATGGGTACGTTGTCGACGAGCTGCTGCGCGCGGGCCACGAGGTCGTCGGCGTGGACAATTACTCGAAATATGGCAAGGTCAAGAAAAGTTACGACGATCACCCGCGGTACCACTTCGTCGAGGGTGACGTCAAAGACCTAGACCTGATGTTCCAGCTGATCGAGGGCTGTGAGCAGATGGTGGCCAGCGCGGCCCGCATCGGCGGCATAACCTATTTCCACGAGTACGCCTACGATCTGTTGGCCGAGAACGAACGCATCGCCGCCGCCCATTTCGACACCGCCATCTACGCGTACCGCAAGGGCTGGCTCAAGAAGATCAATGTGATCAGTTCCTCGATGGTGTTCGAAAACGCCACTGTTTTCCCCACTCCGGAGAAACACATCACCGAATGCCCGCCTCCGACAAGCACTTACGGCTTTCAGAAGCTGGCCTGTGAGTACTTTGCGCATGGCGCGTATGAGCAGTATGGCCTTCCGTACACGATCATCCGCCCGTTCAACTGTGTGGGCACTGGCGAACAGCGGGCACTGGGTGGCCGCGAAATCCCAAGCGGTAATGTCAAACTCGCCATGAGTCACGTCGTGCCCGACCTCGTTCAGAAGGTGGCGAAGGGCCAGGACCCGCTGCGCATCCTCGGCGATGGCACCCAGGTGCGGCACTACACCTACGGCGGCGACCTCGCCCGCGGCATTCGGACATGCATGGAGCATCCGGCCGCGCTGAACGGGGACTTCAACCTCTCGACGCCCGAACCCACCACGGTATTGGAGCTGGCGGAGGCGATCTGGAAGAAGATGCGTCCCGGCACTCCGTTTCGCTATGAAAGCGACCCGCCTTTCGAGCACGACGTCCAGTTGCGCTCACCGGACGTTCACAAGGCTTCCGAGGTTCTGGGCTTCGAGGCGGCGACACCGCTCGATGCCATGCTGGACGAGGTCATTCCCTGGATCGTCGACGCCGTCGAGGCGGGGACCATCTGACGTGGATCGTTTGCCACTATTGGAACGTGATGCACATCGCGGGTGAACCCGACCTCCAGCAGCTCTATCGCAATCGCTTCGGCCACGCCCGAGAGTCCCGGTCGGCCATCTGGGCCGTATTGGTGCGGGACTTTTTCCAGGCGCGGATCAAGCGCAGCGACACGGTGCTGGACCTTGGGTGTGGTTACGGCGAGTTCCTGAACCACGTGCGTGCGACGCGTCGGGTCGGGGTCGATCTGAACCCGGACAGCGCGGCCATGCTCGATCCCGGGATCGAGTTTCATCACGGTCGCGCCGACGACCTCGGGTTCCTCGAGGATGACTCGGTAGACGTCGTCTTCACGAGCAACTTCTTAGAGCACATGCAAGGCAAAGATGAGGTCGAGCGGACGATCGCCGAGGCCCGCCGGGTGCTCAAGCCGGGTGGGCATCTCATCGCGATGGGGCCGAACATCCGTCTGGTCCCGGGTGCCTATTGGGATTTCTGGGATCACACCGTGCCGATCAGCGATCGCTCTCTGATCGAGCTGCTGGAGGCCAGCGACTTCGAGATCGTGGAGAGCTACGACCGGTTTATGCCGTACACGGCGTCCTCGTCGTTGCCGCAGGCTCCGATTTTGGTGCGCCTGTATCTACTGTTGAGGCCGGCATGGCGAATCTTGGGCAAGCAGTTCGTGATTCGCGCTCGGAAGCCCGGATCCGGGTCCGAGACGGGTGATCAGCGTCTGGTAAGCGTGGTCATCCCGGTCTACAACGAGGGCGAGAACATTCAGGCCTGCATCAGGAGGCTTACCGAGGCGTTGGCGGAGACCCCGCACGAACTGCTCGTCTGTTATGACTTCGATGAGGACGACACGCTGCCGGCGCTGGCCGCGATGCCCGACAAGCCCGCCACCGTGCGGTTGGTTCGCAACTCGATCGGAAAGGGCGTGGCCAACGCGCTGATCGCCGGCTTCGGGGCCGCGCGTGGTGACGTCGTGGTCACCAGCATGGCCGACCTGTCGGATCCGCCCTCGGCGATTCCGTTGATGGCGGCCAAGATTCGTGAAGAGGGCGCAGCTGTGGTCAGCGGGTCGCGGTATATGCGCGGCGGTAGCCAGCGTGGCGGCCCCAGGTTGAAGACGCTGATATCGCGGACCGCGGGGCTCAGCCTGCACTACGTGGGCGGCATCCCGACTCACGACGCCACCACGAACTTTCGCGCCTACAGCCGCCGTTTTCTCGACGACGTTCCGGTGGAGAGTGAGCGAGGATTCGAGGTGGGGCTCGAGCTCACCACGAAGGCTCACCTCCTGGGTTATCGCGTCGATGAAGTCCCGAGCAGCTGGGAGGACCGAACCGCCGGCACAAGCAGGTTCGACCTGGTCGGCTGGTTGCCCGCCTACTTGCATTGGTATGGGTTGGCCATGCGGGGTCCCATGTTGCGCTGGACGGGCGGCGGGCTGGCATCGCTCGGGGCGCTTGGGCTGCTGCGGCGGTATCGCGGAGGCGATCTTCGGCCAGGGGTGACGCGAAAGAAATTGCCGCCACGATGAATCTGGATTGACCGGGGGACGTCATTCGATGGGCGAACAGGACAAATTGGTGCTGGACCCAGCAGGCGGAAGCTCCCGACCCGAGCCCACCGCGCCCGCTGCAGACGATCATGGCCAGACCACCGCGCAGCCGGCGGACGAACCGCGACGCCCGCGCGGCATGGTGGCGCTTATGGCGGCGGTCGCCTGCACGGTCGCCGGTTCCCGGTTGATTGTCATTTGGGCGCTCGGTTCGCCGGTGCCGTTGTTGGATCAGTGGAATGGGGAAGGCCAGAAAGTCTACGGACCGTATCTTCGGGGGACACTGGCCTTCGCCGACCTCTTCGCCCCACACAACTCACACCGCATTTTCATTTTTCGGCTGCTCTCACTAGCCCATCTCGAGCTGGCCGGCGAGTGGAACACGCGCCTGGAGATGATTTTCGGTGCGCTCGCGCTCACCGCCGTGGCCACCTGGCTCGCGGCATTGCTGATGCCCCTCGTCGCGCCGCAATGCCAGTTGCTTCTGGCCTGTTTCGTCGCATTCGTGTTTGCGTTTCCGATCGGCTACGAGAACGCGCTATCCGGGTTTCAGTCAATGGTGTACATCTCGTTGCTTTTTGCCGTCGCGGCGCTGGTTGCTTTCGCCACCGCGGAGGCGTTCTCCTTACGATGGTTCGGCGGATTGGCGGCCGCAGTCCTCAGTTGCCTGTCTTTTGCGGCAGGTGTGTCCACGGTTCTGGCTGTCGGTTTACTGGTGGGGCTGCAGCTGGCAACCAGGGTCAGGAAGCGGAGCGGTCGTGAGCTCGCAGCCGTCGTCGTTATTGCATCAACCGCTGTCGCGACGATCCTCTGGGAGGCATCGGACGCGAATCCGTTGTCCACTCCGTGGACCTTCATCGAGGGATTGGTCCTGTTCACCGCGAGGATTATCCTTCCAATGATTCCGACGGTTTGGTTCTGTTGGCACACGCTTACAACGCGCCCGGCGATCTCTGACCGCGCCTGGGTAGCGGTAGGAATCGCTGGGTGGGTTGTCATCCAGGTTGTACTGCTCGCATACGGCCGTGGAAACCTGGTGGCGCCACGCTATTTGGACATGCTCCTGCTCGCCTACCCACTCGGGCTGGTGGGCGTGCTAACCCTTGCCGGCCAAGTGCAGGCCAGGCGGCCCGGCCGAGTAGCGAGATCCTTGACGGCAACGTACGTGTTCTTCCTCGTAGCGATCGTCGCAGCGATGGGCAACGTGGGAGTGCTCGGATCGATCAAATGGTCCGAAGCGGCACGCCAACAGGAGGTCGAGGTGAAGGCCTATCTCGCCACCAACGACCTTGACCACCTCAAGCCAAAGGACGGCCCGGGTCTTGAGGCGCAACTCTATTTCCCCACGCAGCAGCTAGCCGAGATTCTGGCAGACCCGGATGTCAGGGCGGTCCTGCCGCCACAATTCCGCCCCCCTGGCGCCGACATCGCAACGGCGCGAAACCGAATGTGGCTCAAGGGATCTGTTGCTGAGGGCACGGCCGCCGCGGTTCATGTCATGCTTTCGATCGGGCCCGTGTTGCTGGCGTTGGGGGTCAGCTTGTTCTTCGCTGTCGCAGCGCGACGGAGCCTTGCAGGTGCTGAGGGCGGCGTCGTTGTGACGTCGGCGATCTAGGGTTTCAACGTTGTGTCGTCGTCATCTCGCCGTGAAAGGGCCGCCGGACGGCGGTTGCGGTCGGGCGGGCGTCGACGGTTCGGATCGACGGTGACTCCGGAACCTGCCGCTGAAGTACTATCCTTACCACCTTGTTATGGAGACGATGAGCATTCAACGGACGAGCAGGTTCCTTCCGATCAAGGAAAAGAACTTCGTCGAGACCCGTGCCCCCGAATTCCGATCGGCCGGCGCATCGCAGGCGATTGATCCGCAAACGAGGCAAACAGGAGCTTAATATGGCCACACCGCCAACCGCGACGATGGAATGTCGATTGTGCGGCGAACCCGCCGCCGTCGAGTTTCTCAACCTTGGACAGCAACCGCTGGCGAATAAATACCCGACGGAAGCTCAATTCGCCGCGGAGGAGTTCTTCCCCTTGCAGGTGTTCTTCTGCCCGACGTGCAAGAACGTCCAACTCGGCACGATCATCTCGCGCGAGAGGATGTTCGAGGACTACTACTATCTGTCCTCGGTTAACCGCGCTCTGGTGAACCATTTCGAGGACCTGGCGCAGAAACTCGCGTCGGCGAATTTCGTGGTCGACGTCGGCTCCAACGACGGGGTGCTGCTCAGGCCGCTGCAGAAGTTAGGCGTGAAAGCGCTCGGCGTCGAGCCTTCGATCAACGTCTCGAAGATCGCGAACGACGAAGGCCTGGAAACGCTGACGTCTTTCTTCGACATGGCGGCCGCCGAAGCCATCGAAGCATCCCATGGCAAGGCGGACGTCATCGTCGCCAGCAGCGTCTTCACCCACCTCGAGGATCCGAGTGGATTCATCGAGACCGTGAAACGGCTGCTGACGGACGACGGAACGTTCATCGTCGAGGTCGAATACATCGGATCCATTCTGGCCACCACGCAGTTCGAGCGGTTCTATCTGGATCGGATTTTCTACTACTCACTCACATCGCTGGCGAAGTTGTTCGAGGCGCACGGCATGTTGATCGCCGACGTGCGGGAGATCACGCCGCACGGCGGCTCGCTGCAGGTGTTCGTGCAACGAGCGGGCCGGCAATCCCCCTCCGATGCGACGGTGCGATTCCTCGCGCGCGAGGAAGAGGAGTTGACCCTGGAAACGTTGCAAGAGTTCCGGCGCAACGTGGATATCCAAATGGCCGCGTTCAAAGACCGACTGGCGGAATACCGGCAAGCCGGCCTGCAGGTCGCCGGCTACGGTTCGCCCGCCCGCGTGGCGACGATTTGCAATTACGGCAAGATCGGGCCCAGCGAAATCCCGTTCACCGTCGACGACAGCCCCTTGAAGCAGAACAAGTTCACCCCTGGCACGCACATCCCGATCGTTCCCAAGAGCTACCTGGACGAACACAAGCCCGACGTCCTCGTCGTCTTCGCATACGAATACATCGACGACATCAAGAAGAAGACCGACGGGGCGTACCGCTATTTGAAGCCCATCCCACCGACAGACCTGACATAGCAGAAAGTTCCTTGTATGCCTGAACATTTCATCGTCCGCCGCGACACCGAGGCGATCATCCGGGGCCTCGGTGACGATGCCCACCGCTTGTCGGGAAAAACCGTACTGCTGAGCGGCGGTGCGGGCTTCCTCGGCAAGCACTTCCTGCGGGTGTTCAAGCGGCTCAACGACACGATCCTCGAAGAGCCCGTGCGGGTGCTGTCGGTCGACAACTTCATCACGGGCGACCCGAGCACCTCTGAGCGCGACGAGAACATCGCCGAGGTGTGGGCCGATGTCACCTATCCGCTGCCGGTGCGCGAAGACATTCACTTCATCATGCATGCGGCCGGCCTGGCTTCGCCGGTCTACTACATGAAGTATCCGCTCGAAACCATCGAAAGCGCGGTGTCGGGCATCGAGAATCTGCTCAAGTTGGGGCGCCAGAACCCGTCGCTGGAAGGGTTCTTGTTCTTCAGTTCCAGCGAAATCTACGGTGACCCCGATCCCCGGTTCGTCCCAACCCCGGAGACCTACCACGGTCACGTCTCGAGCGTCGGCCCCCGCGCTTGCTACGACGAGTCCAAACGACTCGCCGAAACGATCGCGACGGTTTATCACCAGAAGTACGGCTTACCGGTGACGATCGTCAGGCCGTTCAACGTGTTTGGGCCCGGGATGAAGCACAACGATCGACGCGTCGTTCCGATGTTCACCTATCAGGCGCTGAATGGCGAGGCGATTCCGGTGCACGGGGACGGACTGCAGACGCGAACGTTCTGCTACATCACGGACGCGATCACCGGCTTTCTGAAGGTGCTACTCAGAGGACGCCCCGGCGAGCCGTACAACATCGGCAATGCCGCCAACGAAATCTCGATGCTGAATCTGGCCGAGCTGTACGGAAAGCTCGTCCCCGGCTCGACATTTCAGCGCATCGAGTATCCCGACACCTACCCGGCGGGCGAGCCGCAGCGACGCTGCCCGGACCTCACCAAAGCGCACGAGCAGTTGGACTATCAACCGCAGGTGGATGTCGAAGACGGGCTCGCGCGATTTGTCGACTGGGCCAAAGACCAGCCGTCTTACCGGAAGGGCGCATGCGAGTCGGTGTAGTCGGCCGCGGCAAATGGGGCACGAACATTGTCCGCACGCTGGCGGCGATGCGCGATGTGGAGGTACTTGACGAGTCGAAGAACATCGACCTCGTTCTTCGGCAGCGGCCCGATGGGGTTCTGATTGCGACACCGTCGGCGACTCATGCGGAAGTCGCGATCCCGTTCATCGAGGCGGGCGTGCCGACGTTCATCGAAAAACCGATGGCAACGACGGTCGCCGATGCGGTCCGCATTCACCAGGCGGCGTTACGTTCCGGCGCACCCGTTGTCGTGGGGCACGTGCAGTTGCATAACCCCGCGTTTCAGGCCGCGAAGAAACTCCTGCCCGAAGTCGACACCGTGCAGGCCGTGTTCTGGGAGGGAATGAACCACCAACCGCGAACCGACTCGTCGGTGTTGTGGGACTGGCTTCCCCATGGTCTTTCGATGGCGCGGGCGCTATTCGACGCCAATCCCACTTGCGCGCAGGCCTGGGGCGCGGGCGAGCCGTCACGGTACACGTCCGCGATCGCCAGGTTTGTCATCGGGGACGTCCCGTTCTTCGCGACCGCCAGCTGGACCTCGCCGGTGAAGCGCCACCGCATGACGGTTATGGGCGAGCAGAACGCGCTCATCTTCGATGACACCGCGGAGCGAAAGCTTTCGCTGCACAACTCCGGTGGCACGTCGTACCCCGCCTACGGTGACGAACCGCCCCTGACGGGCGAACTTCGGGCGTTCATCGGCGCGTTGGAAGCGGGGGCGGTGGACACGACCCCGCTCGAAAGCGAGGTTGCGATCGTGCGGGCGATCGGTGCCGCGGAGGAGTCCGCCCGAAATGACGGAAGGCTGGTCGCGATCGACGAGTCTTTCGCGACCGACTGATTCCCGCATGGGCCTCGCCCGCGTGCGGCAGTATGGGCGGCGACCGTTCGGGACACGAAGGGGGTCATGTTGAAGGTTTCGGTGATCGGGTGCGGCTACGTCGGCCTCGTCACGGGCGCGTGCCTGGCCGACAGCGGCAACGACGTGGTCTGCGTCGATATCGATCAGGAGAAGATCGACCTGCTGCTCGCCGGCGGGGTCCCGATCTTCGAGCCTGGCCTGGCGGAGCTGATCGCCCGGAACCGGGAGAGCGGGTTGATCGACTTCACGACCGACACGCGCCGCGGGGTCGAGCACGGGGACGTGATATTCATCGCCGTCGCGACGCCCATGAGCGAAACCGGCGAGGCCGATCTCTCCTACGTCTATTCCGTGGCGGATGACATCGGGACGTACCTGGATCGCTACAAGGTCGTGGTCGACAAGTCGACCGTCCCGGTCGGCACCTCCGACGAGGTTCGGGCGATCATCGGCAAAAAGGCGAAGCACGAGTTCGACATCGTCTCCAACCCCGAGTTCCTCAAGGAGGGAACGGCGATCGCCGACTTCATGAAGCCCGACCGGGTGGTGATCGGCGGTGACTCGAAACGCGCGCTCGACATCATGCGAGAGGTCTACGAGCCGTATCTGCGCACCTTCAATCCGTTGATCACCATGGACATTCGAAGCGCCGAGATGACGAAGTACGCGGCTAACTGCTTCCTCGCCACCAAGATTTCCTTCATCAACGAGATCTCAAACCTGTGCGAGAAGGCCGGCGCCGACATTTCTGCGGTGCGGGAGGCGATCGGCGCGGACCGGCGCATTCGCTACGAATTCCTGTTCCCGGGGGTCGGCTACGGCGGCTCGTGCTTGCCGAAAGACGTTCGGGCGCTTATTCACACCGGCGCCAGCCTGGGCGCGGACATGGGCCTGCTCCGGGCAGTCGACGAGGTGAACAGCGGGCAGAAAGCCACCCTGGTTTCGAAAATCGTCGCCCATTTCGGTGGCCAGTCGCCGGCGACGACCCTCGAGGGTCTGCGCTTCGGGCTCTGGGGCCTCAGCTTCAAGCCCCAGACCGACGACATGCGCGAGGCGCCTTCGATCGTCATCGCGAGCCGGTTGGTCGAACTGGGGGCGACCGTGCGGGCCTTCGATCCCGAAGCGACCGTGCAAGCCAAAAAGGCGCTCGGCGATTCGATCGAGTACGCCGGCAACATGTACGAGGCCGCAGAGGACGCCGACGCGTTGCTCCTGGTCACCGAGTGGAAACAGTTCCAGCGCCCGTCGTGGCAGCGCCTCAAGTCGGTGATGCGAGGCTGCGTCGTATTCGACGGCCGGAACATCTACGATCCAAAACGCCTGCGGGCGGAGGGCTTTGAGTACTACGGCATGGGCCGAAACTGAAACTTAGGAGAATAGATGAGAGCCCTCGTCGCCGGCGCCGCCGGCTTCCTGGGATCCCACCTCTGTGACCGTCTTCGCCGCGACGGCATCGAAGTCCTCGGGCTCGACAACTTCTCTACGGGCACGCGCGAGAACATCAGGCACCTCGAGGACGACCCGGACTTCGACTTCGTCGAGCACGACATCAACCGCCCGCTGGACGCAGCGGCGGTGGGTGCCCTCGACGTCATCTATAACATGGCTTGTCCCGCATCACCGCTCACTTACCAGCGTGATCCCCTCTTCACCCTCGAGACCAACTACGTCGGGGTGCGCAACCTTCTCGAACTGGCGCGCGACACCGGCGCGATCATCCTGCAGTCCTCCACCAGCGAGGTCTACGGGGATCCACTGGTCCACCCTCAGGTCGAGGGGTATTGGGGCAACGTCAACTGCTTCGGCGTGCGGAGCTGCTACGAAGAGGGCAAGCGAGTCGCGGAGACGCTGATGCTCGAGTACGCGCGCCGCTACGGCCTCCGGATCAAGGTCGTCCGCGTGTTCAACACCTACGGCCCGAGGATGGACCCCGAGGATGGCCGAATCATTTCCGCCTTCATCGTCCAGGCGCTGCGGGGCGAACCGATCACGATTTTCGGGGACGGCACCCAGACGCGCTGCTTCTGCTACGTCGACGACCTCGTGGACGGGCTGGTGCGGATGGCCGCGAGCGACGCCGCGTTCACCGGACCCGTCAACCTGGGCAGCCCGGCGGAACTCACCGTGCTGGAGGTCGCCGACGCTATCAAGAAGATGACCGGATCCCCTTCGGATACCGTGTTTTTGGCGCCGAGACCAGACGACCCGCGCAGGCGCAAGCCGGACATCAGCCTCGCCGATTCCGCGCTGGATTGGCGTCCACGGTTCTCCTTCGAGGAGGGGATCGCGCGGACCATCGAGCATTTCAAGGCCGGCTTGGGCTAGTCCTCGAGCTGATAGAAGACCGTGTTGGCGGTCTTGGCGATGGGCTGGTAGCCGACGGACGCAAGGAATGACGAGACGGGCCCCTGCAGCACTTCCTCCATGGTCGTCCCAACGCTTTCCGCGAGAACGTAGGTGGGCCGAAAGGTCGACCAGTCGTTGGATCTGAGGGCCTCCAAATCCCTGCCTTCGACGTCGACCGTCAAGAAGGACGGTAAGTTCTCGCGAGGCAATCGACCGCGCAGCACTTCTTCGAGCGGCGACACGTGAACATCGATGATCTTTTCGATCTTGTACGGACCGACGTCGCGGCTCTCCGACAGCTCTCGATCGAACGAGTTGAGCGCGGGCTCGTTGAACACATAAAACGGAATCGTGGCCGTTTCAAGCCCGATGCCGGCCTCGATGTTCGTGTCGCGGGGTCGGTACTTGTCGAACAGGCGCATCGAGCCGGGCATGGCGTCGATGTTCACACCGCGCCATCCGCGGCGATAAAACAGAAAGGTGTTGGAGAACCGGATCGGATGGTGGGCGCCGACGTCGACGTAAAAGCCCTTCGGCGCCGACGCCAACAGTCGGTCGAGAATCCGGTCCTCGCCTTCCTGGGAATAGGAGCGCACCCCCTTGATCAATCTCGCTCTGTCCACTGCGTCCGCCACCATCGTTCTCGACGCTCGCAGCGGCCGCCTGAGTGATCCAAATTTCTCTGTCATGGTGCGTCGGAGCCTACCGGGGACATGCCTGACAGGATGGCGATCTGGTCGGGGTCCGGGCCGATGATGGTGAGCGGCTGGGCTTTTCCAGTCGATAAGCCAGCCGGCAGCCTTGACGGAGCCTCGGCGACTTCTATAGGGTCAGCACTCGTTTCGAGGACAAGCGCCTCCCGGGGGAATAATCCGCATTTGGCTGACGCCCCCCGGAGTCGCCGCAAGGATGGGGCTGTGACAACGACGCTCCCGGTCATCTTCATCATCTTCAACAGGCCGGACACCACAAGGCAGGTCTTCGAGACGATCAGAGCCGCGAAGCCGCGGAAGCTCCTGGTGATCGCCGATGGCCCCCGGGCTAACAGGCCCGGCGAAGCCGAGAAGTGCGCGGCGACGCGCGCAATCATCGACGGAGTCGACTGGGACTGCGAAGTCCACAGGAACTTCTCGGAAACGAACCTGGGCTGCGGCCGCCGGGTTTACACCGGCATAACCTGGGCCTTCGAACTCGTCGACAAGGCGATCATCGTCGAGGACGACTGCATGCCGTCCGCATCCTTCTTCGACTACTGCGCCGAGTTGCTCGATCGCTACGAGAGCGACGAGCGCGTCATGATGATCTCCGGGAACAACCATCTACTCGGACGCGCCGAGACGGCCGAGAGTTATTACTTCTCGCGGTATGCGCATCTGTGGGGCTGGGCCACCTGGCGGCGAGCCTGGGCGAAGCACGACCCCAACATGACGCACTGGCCCGAGATCAGGGATAGGAAGCTCTTCGATCAGTACCTTCCGGCGCAGAGCGAGCGCTACCGCTGGGAGTCCGCCTTCCAGGGCGTTTATGACGGCAAGATTGACACCTGGGACTATCAATGGGTCTACAGCATTTGGGCGAACGCCGGCCTTTGCGCCGCTCCTGCCCGGAACCTGGTGCGAAATATCGGCATGGACCACGCCGAGGCGACACACACGAAGGGGGAGACCGTTTACTCCTCACTGGGCGCCGAGGAGCTTGACCTGCCGCTGACCCATCCTGCGACCGTTCTGGCGAGCTCGGACAAAGACGAGCTGGACGCACGGCTCTGGCAGGCTCACTTAACGGCTCTGCCGTATTTCTTGACTAATGCCGCCGCCGCGCTCAAGCTTTTCGTCACACGGGTGACGCGGCGTGCCCGGAATCGCTGGGCCGCGCGTCGCGCACCGTAGCGCGAATACGTCAGCCGCCGACCGCTTTTCGCCTCGAGGGCAGTTTTCGGCGAATCATCTCCTTGGCCGATGCCCCGATGAACCTCGGCAGCAGCTTCTTGAACTCCTCGTCCTCGCGGTGACTCAGCCCGGACAGGTCGTTGTAGTCCGCGACGACGATGTCCATGTACCGGGTGACCAGCGCCGGATTGGAGAAGCAGCGGATATTGAAGTCCCAGTCGGCCCAAAGCCGGTAGCGCAGGTTGTAGGGTCCGATGCCGGCGAAGAGTTCGCGGCGGTAGAAGATCGCCTGATGGCAGATGTTCTGCTCGAACAGCAGACGATCGAGGTCGAAGGCGCCGGCAAAACGTGACGACTTCGAGCGCAGGATCACGTCGCCGTACACCAGGTCACTGTGCTCGTGTTCACCGATGAAGGCGGCCACCCGCGCCAGGGTGTCCGTCGCGTGCAGGGTGTCGTCGGCACCCAGGAAGAGTAGCCAAGCGCCCGAGGCCAACTCGACACCGCGGTTCATGGCGTCGTAGGGGCCCTGATCGGGACCGCTATGAATGACCAGACGCCCGTCGAGGCTGGGGGAGTAGCCGCTGGCGATGTCGGTGGTTCCGTCCGTCGAGCCGCCGTCGACCAGCACAAGCTCGTAGTCGTCGCAGGTCTGAGAGGTGATGCTGGCGAGGCAGGCCGGCAGGGTCGTCGCCACGTTGAACGTGGGGACAATGATCGAAAACTGTCGTGTTGCAGTCATTTCCTGACCGTGGCGGCGTTCTCGCGATACCACGCGACCGTTGCCTCGATGCCGTCGCGCAGTGCGATCGCGGGCTGCCATCCGATGTCCCGCAACACCGAAACGTCGAGCAGCTTGCGTGGTGTTCCGTCGGGCTTGGTTGGGTCCCAACGGGTTTCGCCGTTGTAACCCACCGCCGTGGCGACCATCTCGGCGATCTCGCTGATGGTGTGGTCCACGCCGGTACCCACGTTGACCTGAGTCGGCCCGTCGAAATGCTCCAGCAGGTACAGACATGCGCTCGCGAGATCGTCGACGTGCAGCAACTCGCGCCGGGGGGTTCCGGTACCCCAGTTCGTCACTTCCGGTGCGCCACTGGCTTTGGCCTCCTCGTATCTTTGGATGAGCGCCGGCAGCAGATGCGACCCGGACGGCGAGAAATTGTCGCTGGGTCCATACAGATTGGTGGGCATCGCCGAGATCCATGGCAGGCCGTGCTGGCGCCTGACCGCCTGCACCTGAAGGATGCCGGCGATCTTGGCGATCGCGTAGGCGTCGTTCGTCGGCTCCAGCGGCCCGGTCAGCAGCGCGCTTTCGGTGATGGGCTGCGCGCTGTATTTCGGGTAGATGCAAGAGGACCCGAGAAACAGCAGCCGCGGCACGCGCGCGGCCACGGCCGCGTCGAGCAGGTTGACCTGAATCTGGAGGTTTTCCGATAGGAAGTCGGCGGGATAGGTGTTGTTCGCCATGATGCCCCCGACCCTGGCCGCGGCGTCAATGACGACCTGGGGCCGTGATTCGACGATGAAGTCGAAGGTCGCGGCGCGATCCGTCAGGTCGAGTTCGGCGCGAGATCGCACCAGGAGATTGGTGAATCCCGCTTCCTGAAAATGCCGTAGTAGCGCGGACCCGACCAGCCCGCGATGTCCGGCGATATATACCGGGATCCCGCGGTCGAGCTCGCCGATTGATGTGTCCGCGCTCATGTCCGACCGGCGAGCGTCGGCTTGTCGATCCACGGCTTGCCCTCGCACTCCAGCGCCGCGATGTCGGCGTCCACCATGAGCCTGGCCAGTTCGCCGGTGTGAACCGACGCCGTCCAACCAAGCGTTTCGGCCGCCTTCGACGCGTCGCCGATGAGCGCATCCACCTCGGTGGGTCGCAGATAGCGCTCGTCAAACTTGATGTGTTGCTCCCAATCCAGGCCGGCGTGCTCGAATGCCGCCTGCGCGAACTCCCGCACGGTGTAGCCGCGTCCCGTCGCGAGAACGAAGTCCTCCGGTTCCGGAGCCTGCAGCATCCGCCACATGCCTTCGACGTACTCCGGCGCGTACCCCCAGTCGCGCACCGCATCCAAATTGCCCATGAACAGCTCGGATTGAACACCCGCCTTGATGCGGGCCACGGCCCGGGTGATCTTTCGGGTGACGAATGTTTCGCCGCGCCTGGGGGATTCGTGGTTGAACAAGATGCCGTTGACCGCGAACAATCCGTACGCTTCCCGGTAATTGCGAGTTGCCCAGTACGAGTAGACCTTCGCCGCACCGTACGGCGAGCGCGGATAGAACGGCGTCAGCTCGTTCTGGGGTGGCGGCGACGCGCCGAACATCTCCGACGACGACGCCTGGTAGAAGCGGCAGTGCACCTTGGAAAGCCGGACCGCTTCGAGTAGTCGCATGGATCCCATGCCGGTGGTGTCGCCGGTGTGCACGGGTTCGTCGAAACTGACGCGCACGTGCGACTGCGCAGCGAGGTTGTACACCTCGTCGGGTTCGATGGTGCTGAGCAAAGTAACGAGGCGGGTTCCGTCGATGAGGTCCCCGTAGTGCAGGAACAACCGAGCATCCGGGTCGTGCGGATCGACGTAGAGGTGATCGATCCGTGAGGTGTTGAACGTGGAGGCTCGACGTATCAGCCCGTGGACCTCGTAGCCCTTGCTGAGCAACAGTTCGGCAAGGTAGGAGCCGTCCTGTCCCGTGATTCCAGTTATGAGCGCTCGCTTCACCAATTTCTCACCTCTGTCGATCCAGACCTCTCCCCGAATCTCATGGATCGTGGGGCCTACTGACCCTACTCCGCCGCCGCGGCCAGGCACTGCCGTCGCTTCATATTAGAGGGCGAACGCACCGCTAGTCGGTGGTACAGCTGCGTATTCGTCAGGGCAAACCTGCGACGGACGGGCGCCCGGTTGGATAGATTGTGGAGACGATCGATCGCCAGGTATGCCCCGGTCGCCGGTCGTGTCGTCGGGCCGGGAGGGAGGGTATGCACGTGCGGTGCCGAATTTGCGATTCCGCTACCAAGATCGCGTTCGATCACAAGGTGCTCGGCAAGCACGATTGCCACTACTACTATTGCGCCGGCTGTGGCGGTCTGCAGACCGAAGAGCCCTACTGGTTGGACGAAGCCTATGACAGTCCCGTCGCGTCCGCGGACACCGGGATTCTCGTGCGCAACCTCGACCTTGCGCGAGTGACGTCGCTGGTCTTGTTTTTCCTGTTCGACCGCCGTGGTCGCTTCCTCGACGCCGCCGGAGGCTACGGCATCTTCACCCGTCTCATGCGAGACATCGGCTTCGACTATTACTGGGCGGACAAATACAGCCCTAACCTGCTCGCGAGGGGCTTCGAGATGGTCGAGGGCGCGGACCCGCCTTACACGGCGGTCACCGCCTTCGAAGTCATGGAGCACCTCCCGGACCCGGTGGCCTTTGTCGATGAGATCCTGACGAGCACCGGTACCGATACGATCATCTTTTCCACCGAACTGTTTGCTGGGGAGCCTCCCGCTCCTGATGACTGGTGGTACTACTGCTTCGCCACGGGGCAGCACATCAGCTTCTATCAGAAGCGGACGCTGGAGCTGATCGGGCAGCGGTTCGGCATGCGCCTGTACAGCTCGGGGATGTATCACATCTGGACACGAGCGAAAATCAACCCGTTGGCCCTGCGTTTCCTCATGTCACCGCGTGTTTCAGGGCTCCTGCACTGGTTGCCGCGGCGCGCCCTTGCCTCCAGGGTGATGACCGACCACGAGCGGCTGATGGCGGCCGTTCGGGGCTAGAAAGTCGCCTGGGCGCCGCCTTGCGAACGCGGCCTACAGCACGTCGCGATAGATCCGCGCCGTCGCCGCGGCGCAGTCGTCCCACGAAAACGCCTCCAGCCGGGCGCGGCCACGCGCCCGCAGATCCGCCTGCAATTCGTCACTTGTCACGACGCGCTCCAGGGTTGCCCGCAGGTCCTCGACGCTATTGGGATCGAAGTACGCGCCGGCTGACCCGACCACCTCCGGGATTGGGCCCGAATCGCTGCACACGACCGGACATCCGTAGCTCATGGCCTCGAGCGGAGGAATCCCGAACCCCTCGTACTTGGACGGATAGATGAACGCGGTAGCCGACCGGTAGCGAGCGACGAGCTCACGGTCCGACCCAGACTCGAACCGCACCCTGTCGGAAACACCGAGTCTCTCAACCTCTTCGACCTCTTCGGGCGCGACAGCCCTTCCGCCGAAAGCGATGAGATCGAATTCCCTCAGTATCGGAGAGCTGGCGAACGCCTGCAGCAGAGCCGCGAAGTTCTTGTAGCCGTAGCGATTTCCCACATAGAGAAGCGACGGCCGGTCGGCAGGTTCTTGCTCGCCAGGCGACTCCACGTCCACCGAATAGCCCAGGTGGACAACGCTCGTGCGCGCCGGGTCGATGCCGAAGAGACGTACCAGGTCTCCGCGGGTGTTTTCGGAAATGCAGATCACGTGGTCGGCCCGATTGACGGCGGCTCGCTTTGCGGCGGTCGCCTGTGCGGCGTCGGGGAACTCGTCGGCGAACAGCTCGTGGATCATGTCGTAGACGGTCACGACGCGACGGCGGGCCCTGCCAACGGGTTTGATGGCGTAGTAGGTCTCGTGCAGGATGTCGGGGTTTGCCTTCCGCAATGCGATGGGAGCGGCGAACTTGTTCACGACGCCCACAACACGTTCGGTGTCTTTGAAGGCGTCCGGCACATACCTGCCACGCGTGAAGCTACGGGCGGAATCGGCCGTCAGATAGTTGTTGACGTATAACGGAGCCACGATGGACACCTCCGACACGCCGTGGGCGGGTAGTCGGCGAGCCAGCTCGAAAAAATAGCGCGAGATGCCGCCGTACCGCTGGATAGAGAAGATCTGGTGGTCGAAAGCGACCTTCACCGGTGCTCACTCAAAGCCCACTCGGCCTCTACCATGGCCTTGACGACATCAGGCATCCGGTACGTCGGCGACCAGCCGAGGATTTCGCGGGCCCTAGAGGCATCGCCAAGCCCTTCTGCAAGATCCGTAGGCCGCATCAGGGTCTCAGAAAGGTCCGTATGTTCGCGCCAGTCGAGTCCGACCTGGGCGAAAGCCGTCTCCGCAAACTCTTCGAGAGTGTGGCTTTCGCCAGTCGCGATCACGAAGTCCGATGCGGTGGACTGCTGCAGTATGCGCCACATTGCGTCCACATATTCCGGGGCCCACCCCCAATCTCGCTTGATACGAACGTTGCCCAGCGTCAGACGCGAGCGTTCACCCTTAGCGATGCGCACCGCCGCAGCGACGATCTTCTTCGTCACGAAACGTTCAGGGCGCAAGGGGGATTCGTGGTTGAACAGCACGCCGGTGCTCGCGTGCAGCCCGTATGCGTCCCGGTAATTGGCGACGAGCCAATGCGCCGTTGCCTTGGCCACCGCGTAGGGACTACGGGGATGAAATGGCGTGTCTTCTTTCGCTGCGCGGCCTCCCGTATCCCCGAAGCACTCGCTAGATCCGGCGTTGTAGAAGCGGATCGGTTCGTCGAGAAAACGTATCGCTTCAAGCAGATTTAGCGTCCCCGCGGCGATGCTTTCGAGCGTTTCCACCGGTTGCTCGAAGGATAGGCCTACCGAGCTTTGCCCGGCCATGTTGTAGACCTCTTGGGGGGCGGTCCTGCGCAGCACGGTCAGGACGCTGCGAAAATCATTCGCTGCCATGGACTCCAGGTGCACGCGGTCCCGAATGCCGAGCCACGTGAGATTGGCGAATCCGCCGATCTGTGCATCGCGTGATGTGCCCCACACCTCATAACCCTTGTCGAGGAGCAGGCGCGCCAGGTACGCGCCGTCCTGACCTGAGATGCCGCAGATCAGCGCTCTCATGCCGCCCTCCTCATTTTCCTGGCGCGGATACCCATGAGCATGGCGGTTTTCGCACGGTACTAGTCGCCATTGGCCCCTATTGAACCACCCACATAGCAATCACCCGAACGTGCGGATAAGTCGTGGCCGGGCGGCGCAGCACGGGGCCTTACCCTGGTCGCCGCCACTTCCAGCGGTTCGCCGACGTGTTCGATGCCGCCGTTGCGGTGACGGGGCACACCATCGGTCAACGGATGAATTCGCCAGTTACGCCACGAGATACGCCACGGCAAGGTAGCGTCCCAACTGATGTGGGCGATAGTGGTGGTAGCCGGGTTGGGAATGGCGATTGACCCCGTGCGGCTGGGGCTCGCCGTGGTGATGCTGGCGCGGCGGAAACCCATGCTGAATCTGCTCGCGTTCTGGCTGGGTGGCATTGCAGCCGGTGTCGCTATCTCGGTAGCAGTGCTGCTGCTGATGCGGGATGTCGCGCTGGTGGCGATCCGAAACCTGGTAGCCGCCGTCGGGGAGCTCAGGTCCGGGACCTTTATCCTCGAGGGCCCGCGTCTCATGATCACCGTCGGTGTGGTCTCGCTGGTGGGATTGGCCGTCATGATAGCCCGGACAAGGGCGGCGACACGGGTCGTTGCGGAGCAGCCAGCCGTGGGCGCCGGCAACACCGCCGTCCTCGTGGAGGAGCGCCCGCAGAGCCGATTCGCGCGGATGGGCGCCCGGACGCAGGCCATGTTGGATGGCGACTCCCTTTGGCCGGCGTTCGCGGTCGGCGTCATAACGTCGTTTCCGCCCTACGAAGGCGTTGTGGTGCTGGCCTTCATCATGGCATCGGGGACGTCGATGACCACGCAGTTCAGCGCATTCATCATCTTCACCCTCATGGTGCTTGCCGTGATTGAGATCCCCTTAGTCAGCTACTTGGTGATCCCGGCCAAAACCGAAGCGGTCATGCTCCGGATTCAGCACTGGCTACGGACGTATCGGGCGCAGATCGCTCAAGTAATCCTCGGTGGCACCGGGGTCACATTTTTGATGCAGGGTATTGCCGCCCTCTGAGCGTGTTACCGATGGCGTGGTATCGGTGAACCCCGACCAGCCTGACGATGCGCCCGCAACCCCGCTGGTCTCGGTCTGCGTGCCGATGTACAACAACGCCGCCACGATCGAGCGCTGCCTGCGCAGCATCCTGGACCAGGACGGTGTCGACTTCGAGATCATCGTCGTCGACGACGACTCGTCGGACGACGGCGCCGCCGTCGCCACCGCGATGCTGCGGCCGGGGGACCGGCTGGTCAAGAATCAGCCGCGCCTCGGGCTCAGCGGCAACCACAACAAGTGCCTGGAACTGGCGCGCGGCACCTGCGTTCAGTTCGTGCACGGCGACGACTGGCTGCTCCCCGGCGCATTGGCGACGCTCGCCCCATACTTCGAGGACCCGGGCGTCGGGCTCGCGTTCGCGCCGCGGCAGGTCGTGGGCAACGACGAGCGGTGGCAGCGCATGTACGGCAAGATGTACACGCACTTTCGGAACCTCGGCGAACGCAATGACGGGCGCGAGTTGGTGCGACAGGCGGCGCTGGGCGGCCTGAGGGACAACTGGGTGGGCGAACCCACCTGCGTGATGTTCCGGCGCCGGCTGGCACTCGACGTCGGGGGCCTGCGCGACGACATCTACCAGCTCGTTGACTTGGACTTCTGGCTGCGCCTGATGTTGCGGTCGACGGTTTGCTTTGTGCCACGGGAGCTGTCGGTGCGCAGTCACATGAAGGGCACCGAGACGACGCATGTGATGTCGTCCCGGCGCTACGTACTCGATCAGCTGCGCATTCTCAGCTGGCTGGCCGTCGATCCGGCGTCAACCCGCTCGATCCGGATCACCGCCCGGCTCTGGTGGTTTCCCGCGTGGCTGGCGCTGGTCGTGGAGATCGCGGTCTTCGGTCCGCAGCGGGCGCGGCATCTGAAGACCTTGTGGCAGGCCACTTTCCGCGAATTTCCCCGCGCCCGGGCGCTAGCCGTGAATCTCGGCGGTCAGGCCGAATTCGTCGAACGTCCGTAAGACGTCCTCGCGCAGTGCGGCTTGGGAGTTGGTCCGGCCGGCCACATAGGCGTTGACCGCAAGGAAGATTTTTCCGTGCACCCGCCCCGAAGCGACGAACAGCTGCCCGCCCATGCGTTCGAGGGCGCGCTGGCTGATGCCCGGTTCGATCAGCCGCCCGGAGGTGTAGTCGGCGTCGGTCCCGTCCGGGCGGTTCGTCGCCGGAGGCATATCCCCGACGTTGGAGCAGCCGATGGGAAGGCTGGCGGCACCCAATCCCATTCCCGCCGCCCGCCGTGCGGCCCATTTGGGCGCCAGCGAGGCAAGAGGCAGCGGCCCCAGCAACTCCGCGGTGATCTCGGTGAGGTCGGCGAACGCTTGCTTGAACTTGAGACGGACCTCCCCGAGGTCGGAGGACAGGCGCGTCGGGTCGACCGAAATGGTGGGAAAGACCACCGCGTTGCCACGCGTGTCGTCTTCGGTGCGGTCGCTGACCGGGAACGCCAGCGTGACCGTTCCGTCGTCGCAGACGCGCCCCACTCGCACGCCGAGCCTGCCCGCGAATCCCGCGAGAAGCGTGAAGCTGTTTCCGCCAATGGTTTTCGCGCACGCATCCCAGGCCGTCACGTCGACGTAGGCCGTCAGGTAGGGCACCACGACGGGCCGATCGTGGGCGGCCCTGCGCGGCGAAGGCGGTGGCGACGTCATCGAGGCGACGACGTCCTCGCGCCGGTGTCGGGCGATCCGCACGGTGGCCGCCGCCGCGCGCGCCAGCTCGGGAGCCGACGCGATCGTTTGCCGGGCGTCCTGTAGCGCCGCCCGTCCGCGGGTGCGCGAACCGGGGCCGGGGTAGCCCAGGTGGCGGGTCCGTCCCTCCGCCGCGTCGGAGATGGCCTGCAGGATCCCGAGCCCGTCGACCAGGGTGTGCGACGTCGTCAGGCAAACCGCGGTCCCGCCGTCATCGAGGGGCAGGACCCCGAGATGCCAGCCGGGCCCGTATTCGGGATCCAGCGGCAGGCACGCCCGCTCGTAAAGCCAGGCGTTCAGATCGGCACGGGAGCGCGAGCTTTCGGCGATCTCGATGTCGGCGGGTCCGCGGGAGACCACCCAGCGGTCACGGGCGAAAGGCAGCGGCGACGGTTCGACCAGCCGGCCCAGCAAACCGTATCCAAGGTTTCGGTGGAAGCGGCGCAATCCGTCGATGTTTGCGGGGCGGTTGTAAATCCAGCTGAACTGCACGTGCGCCCCGTAGCCAAGCGCCCGCAGACCGAGGAAAGACGCCTGGTCCATGTGTGCGAGTCGATTGTCCACCGCGTACACGGTAGTTTATTTGCCAACAGGGGCGGAGCGCTTTGTGCGCGGGTGAAATCGGGGGCGGCAGGTGCGCCGCGCGGTTGTAACCTGGCCGTTCCGGGCCGGAAACGCTTTCGACGAAGGTAGTGTGTTGTCCGTGGTTCAGTCATCTATACCCGGTGTGCTGCGCGAACGCGCGAGCTTGCAGCCCAACGACGTGGCGTTCACATACCTTGACTACGACCAGGATTGGGACGGCGTCCCACACACCCTGACGTGGTCGGAGCTGTACAAGCGCGTGGTCAACCTCGGCGAACAGCTCAGGGCCAGCGGGTCGCCCGGTGACCGGGCCCTGATCCTGGCCCCCCAGGGTATGGACTATGTCCTGGGCTTTCTCGGCGCCCTGCAGGCCGGGCTGGTTGCGGTTCCGCTTTCGGTTCCATATGGGGGTGCGCACGACGAACGCACCATCTCGGTGCTGGCCGACACGTCACCGGCTGTTGTCCTCACGACGTCCGCGGTCATCGACAATGTCGCCGCGTCGGTGCAGTCCGGCCAGGCGAAATCGGCGCCCTCGATCGTCGAGCTCGATTTGCTGGACCTCGAAACCCGGCAGCGCCCCACCGGCCCGAGACCGCGGGCCGGCGCCGGCGACGGGTCGGACTTCATCTACCTGCAGTACACATCGGGATCCACTCGCACGCCCGCGGGTGTCATGGTGTCGAGCAAGAACGTCTTCGCCAACTTCGAGCAGATCATGGGCGACTTCTTCGCGCCCGAGGGTGGGATTGCGCCCCCGGGCACGACGGTGGTGACCTGGCTGCCGCTCTACCACGACATGGGGCTCTTGTTGGGCATCATCATGCCGATCCTGGCCGGCGTGCCGACGCTGCTGTCCAGCCCAGTCGGGTTCTTGCAGCGACCGGCGCGCTGGATGCACATGATGGCCCAGAAAGACTACACAATCTCGGCGGGGCCGAACTTCGCCTACGAACTTGCGGTGCGCAAGACCTCCGACGAAGACATGGCCGGGATCGACCTCGGCCGCGTCCACACGATCCTCAACGGCAGCGAGCGCGTGCAGCCCGCCACCCTCAAGCGATTCACGGATCGCTTCGCCCCCTTCAACTTCGACCCCCGGGCGCTGCGGCCGTGCTACGGCATGGCGGAGGCCACGGTGTACATGTCGACCCGCCAGGTGGGTGATCCGCCCGAGATCGGATACTTCGACTCCGAGAAGCTGCCCGGCGGCGAGGCGGTGCGGTGTGAAAGCGGAAGCGGCACACCGCTGGTCAGTTACGGCAACCCCACATCGATGCTGCACCGCATCGTCGACCCCGAGACCGGTCGCGAGTGCCCGGAGGGGACGGTCGGCGAGATCTGGGTGCACGGCGAGAACGTCGCCGCCGGCTATTGGCAGAAGCCGGAAGAGACGGAGCGCACCTTCGGCGCGAAGATCGTCGAGCCGTCGCAGGGCACACCCGAAGGCCCTTGGCTGAGAACGGGTGACTCGGGCTTCTTCTCCAGTGGCGAGATGTTCATCATCGGACGGATCAAGGACCTGCTGATTGTCTACGGGCGCAACCATTCTCCCGACGACATCGAGGCGACCATCCAGGAGATCACTGCGGGACGTTGTGCGGCGATCGCGGTTCCCGACAAAGGCGTCGAGAAGCTGGTCGCGATCATCGAGATGAAGAAGCGCGGCGCCTCCGAGGAGGAGGCAGCGGACAAGCTGCGCGGCGTCAAACGCGAAGTCACCTCCGCGATTTCGAAGTCTCACGGGCTGAAGGTGGCGGATCTCGTCCTCGTATCACCGGGTTCGATACCCATCACCACGAGTGGCAAGATCAGGCGATCGCAGTGCGTCGAGCTCTACCGGCAGGACGAGTTCGTCCGGTTGGACGGCTAGCGCTAGAGAAGCGGGTGCTTGCCGCGCCCGTTGCCGTTGGTGGGCTGCTGCGCCGGGGCGCCCGTCCCGAACAGCGGCAACGGATTGCCGAGGTCGTCGTCGGCCGATTGTTCGCTGTGCCCGTTGCCGTTCGAATGCCCGTTTCCATTGGCGCCGACCGTGATTGGCCGGGGCGACAGGAAGTCCTGACCGAACAGCGGTAGTGGGTGGCCGATAAAGCGATCGCCCTTGTGGTTGCCGTTGCCGTTGGTGGGCGGGGCGGAATGCAACCCCGGATCGCGGAGATCGTCGGTCAGGTGGCTGGGCAGGCCGCTGAGGTCGAACAGCGGGAGCGCGTGGTTGGAAAGTCGTTGTCTCTTCGACCGTTTCCCGTTCTTGGCGGCCGCGGGGCCGGTCTTGGCGACACCGTTGGGCCGTGTTCGACGCGACTTCGTCCGCGGCTTGTGTCCGGGCGGAACGAGTTTCAGGCGAACGAGCAGGTCGTCGGGAATCAACGGCTCGCTCGGCGCGCTCGTCGCCGAGGACGCGGCCGCCGGTCCCAGGGCGGCCGGGCTGGGAATCACCTTCATCTTGACCAGCTGGTCGGTCAGCTGATTGAGCTGGTGCTGCTTCTTCTGGTGGGCCGCGTAAACCTGGGCAGGGGTCTTGCCGAGGTGTGAAGGCCACCAGTTCTTTTGGCCAATCAGCGCGGCCATGGCCGGCACGGTGATCGAGCGCACCAGGAACGTGTCGATGAGAATGCCCATCCCGAGGATGAAGCCGGCCTCGGCCATGGTGTAGATGCTGGCGCTCATCAACCCGAACATCGAGGCCGCGAAGATCAGGCCGGCCGACGTGATCACGCCACCGGTCGAACCCACTGTGCGAATGACGCCGACCCGCACGCCGTGCGGCGACTCGTCGCGGATGCGCGAGATGAGCAGCATGTTGTAGTCCGCGCCGACCGCGACGAGCAGGATGAAGGACAGCCCGGGCAGGCTCCAGTGCAGGTTCTGCCCGAGCAGCAGCTGGAACACCAGGACGCCCAAACCCATTGCCGACAGGTAGGAAAGCAGCACCGAACCGATGAGGTACAGCGGCGCGACCACCGCACGCAACAAGCCGACCAAGATCAGGAACACGATCATGATCGTGGCGAAGACGATGTAGCCGATGTCGTTGTTGTAATAGTTACGCGTGTCGGCTAGCCCGCTCGGCACACCCGCCACCTGCACCGTGGCGTCCGACAGCTCGGTGTTGGGCTGCGCCGACTGCGCGGCCTTGATGATCTTCGGGATCTGGTCCATGGCATCGGTCGAGAACGGGTTGAGCGCGCTCTGGATCAGATACCGCGCCGCGTGCCCGTCGGGGGACAGGAAGATCGCGGCGCCCTGCTTGAATTCGTCCCTCGTCAGGATCTGCGGTGGGATGTTGAAGCCGGACATCGACGGCTTGTTGTCGGTGTCGTGTTTCATGCTCAACAGGAATTGCGACGCCTCGTTGAGGCCGCTGCCGATCTGCCGGGTGGAATCGACGAGTTGTTTCACCCCACCGGCGATCGCGCGGCTGCCGTCGGCAAGCGCGTTGGCGCCCTGTTGCGCCTGGCCCATCGTGGTCTGCAGATCCCTGATCGTCTTCATGGCGCTGGAGGCCTGAGTCAGCGTTTGCTGGGCGGTGTTCAGCGTTTGCCCGACGGTCTGCGATTTCCCGGCCGCCTGCAGGTTGTGGGCCATGATCTTGATCGAGTTGAGGGTGCCGTCATTGTTTGCCTGCACCATCGCGGCCAATCCCGAACGCGAGCTGACACAGCCCGGGTCGGCGTTGCAATCCGGGCTGTTGTTGAGGGCGTTCAACATCGGCGTGGCCCATGCGGCGATGTTTTCGGCGTTCATGGTCGACATGTTGAGGTTGTCGCCGAGCGTCTTCATCCGCCCGGTGAGGGCGGCGCCCTGGTCGAGCGCGGCGATGGTGCTGTCGCCGCCCGCCATCTGCTCCATCGCCGTCAGCGCGCTGACCGCAGGGCCGAGGCTGGTCAGGGCGCCGTTGACCTGATCGCGCAGCATCGCCAGGGCGTCGGCCAACTGATTGGAGCCGTCGACCAGGCGGTCCAGATCGCTCCCGTGCTCGGTGATCTGGCGGGATCCGTCGTCAAGCTTGCTGCCGACCTCACCGGCCTGGAACGAGATCTTGGTCTGCTCCAGCGGTTCGCCGTTGGGCCGGGTCAGCCCGCGCACCATCGTGATGTCGGGCAGTTGGCTCACCCGGGCGGCCATCTGCTCCAGGTCCGCGAGGGCGGCCGGCGTCCTCAGGTCGTGGGAGGGCGACTTGATGAACAGCACCATCGGTGTCAGCGCGTTCGCCGGGAAATGGCGATTCATCACGTCATATCCCTTGGAGCTGTCCACGGAGGCGGGCATGGTCTTGAGGTCGTCGTAGTTGAAGCGCATCACGGCCGTGCAACTGGCCAAACCGATGAGCACGATCAGGCTTCCGATCAGGTGGACGCGCGGCCGGCGCACGACGCGCGTGCCCATGATTCGCCACATCCGGGTGGTGAGGTCGCGACGCGGCTTGATCCAGCCGCGACGTCCGGCGAGCACCAATAGGGCGGGCAACAGGGTCACCGAGCACAGGAATGCCACGATGACGGAAATTGAAATCGCCGGTCCGACAGTCGAAAACACTTCCAGCTTGGTGAAGACCATCGCCAGGAATGCGACCGCGACGGTGGCCGCCGACGCGGCGATCACCTTGCCGATCGACATCAGCGCCATCTTCACCGCTTCGTCGGACGTGTGGCCGCGCCGCACATAGTCGTGATATCGGCTGATCAGGAAGACGGCGTAGTCCGTCCCCGCCCCGACCATGACTGCGGTCATCAGGACGAGGGTCTGCAGGGCGAACGGCAGGCCGATCTCGGTCAGCGCGGACAGGACGCCCTGCGACGTTCCGATCGACGCACCGATGTTGATCAGCGGAACCAGCATCGTGACGATGTTGCGGTAGATCAGGAAAAGGATGGCCAGCACCGAGACAACGGTGCCGATCTCGATGAAATGCGCGTCCTCCAGCGCCATTGCGGTCGCGTCGGCGATCGTGGCCAGCGGCCCGCTGACGTGGGCGGTCAGCGAGGTTCCTGCGGTGACCTCTTTGGCGATGTCTTTGACGTGGTGGTAGGCCGCGATCGTCGACGGCGCGGTGCCCGCGCCGGGGAATGAGACCGGCAGGATGAAGGCCTTGCCGTCCTTGCTCGCCAGGACCTCGCGCATCTGCGGGTTGTTCAGGAAGTCCTGCACCGTCAGCTTGTCGGCCTTGTCCTGGCGCAGCTTGTCCGCCAGCTTCGCGTAGACGGCCTCGTCGGCCGGCGTGATGCCGTTCTCGTCGCTGAGCAGGATCATCAGCAGGGAGCCGCCGCCACCCAGCGGATTGTCGCCGCCCCCGTCCCCGGCAGCGTCGGGGGCCTTCTTGGCGTCTGCGCCGGCCTTAGGGGCGCCGGGCATGGCGAAGGCCTTGGCCATCTCCTGGTTGACGACCACCGTCGGGGCGTTGTCCGGGAGGGCCTTCGGCTCCCGCTTGCTGGCCTGGACCGGCAACGGCGGAAAGACCAGTGCCAGGGTGACCGCCACCCCGATCCAGCCCGCGATGACAAGCAGGGGCCACCGCACGACGATGTCGCCTATGCGGTCGAAGATTCCCCCAGGCTTGGCTGCCTCGCCTGTGCCAGTCCGGCTCGACACCCCAACCACCCTACAATCCGGCGCACACTCGCGTGGGCTAATCAAGATCTGCGCGGTGACCGTGACATTGCTGTGATCTTGGTCTGAACGCCCTGGTCAGGCCCGCAATTGCCGGTCGCGAAGCGGTCAAGGCGGCTATTCGCCGTGTAGCGCCCCGGATCCGTGAAACACTCTCCCCGTGGCTCTCAAATACCGCCTGCAATCCAACCCGCTCGTCGGCAAGCTCACCACGAAGTACTTTCTTCCCCTTGGCACCCGCCAGGTCGGCGACGACGTGGTCTTCTTCAACTTCGGCTACGAAGAGGACCCTCCGATGGGCCTGCCGTTGGCGGCGTCCGACGAACCCAACCGCTACTGCATCCAGCTCTATCACGTGACCGCCTCGCAGGTGGATCTCACCGGCAAGAAGGTGCTGGAGGTCAGTTGCGGGGCCGGCGGGGGCGCCTCCTACATCATGCGAAACCTGGGCCCGGCCTCCTACACCGGGCTGGATCTGAACCCCGCCAGCATCGACAAGTGCCGGGAACGCCACCAGCTACCCGGCCTGGATTTCGTGCAGGGCGATGCCGAAAACCTGCCCTTCGGCGACGGCTCCTTCGACGCGGTGGTCAACGTCGAAGCCTCGCACCAGTACCCCCACTTCTCCCGCTTCCTCGAGGAGGTGGCGCGCGTGCTGCGGCCCGGGGGGCATTTCCTGTACACCGATTCCCGCCGCGCTCCCGTCGTCGGCGAGTGGGAGGCGGCGCTGGCCGCCGCGCCGCTGCGCAAGGTCTCGGAACGGGACATCGACGCGGAGGCCAAGCGCGGGCTGGACGCCAACACGCGGCGAACCCAGCAGCAGATCAGTGACCGCCTGCCCGGGTTCATGAACTCCCTGATCCGTTACGGCGTCGGGGTGATGGACTGGGATCTGCGCCGCGCCGGGGGCTTCTCATACCGCGTCTACCACTTCGCCAAGGATTGATGGGCTCGACTCCGTCATGAAGTTTGCGTTGGCGAGCTACGGAACTCGCGGCGACATCGAGCCGTGCGCCGCCATCGGCCGGGAGCTGCAGCGCCGGGGGCACGACGTGCGGGTTGCGGTGCCGCCCAACCTGGTTGACTTCGTAGAGTCGGCCGGGGTGCCCGCCGTCTCCTACGGGCCGGACACGCGCGA
>NZ_LZKK01000087.1 GCF_001672815.1 Mycobacterium sp. E796
CCATGGCCGGCGGCAGGTCCCCCTGGCCCAGGTGCAGGATGTCGGCGCCGGCCGCGCGGGCGATGTCGGCGCGGTCGACGGCCACCACCAGCGACTCGCGGGCGGTGATCACCCCTGGCGGCCAGCCGTCGGTGAAGCCGCCCTCGCGCCACAGCCGCAGCGACTCCAGGCCCAGCCGCAGTAACCGTTCTTCGCCGGGCCAACCCTCGCTGTGCGGGGCGAGCATCCCGCCCGCCACCCACGATGCACCCGGTTCGCCGGTGTGGTGCACGACGACCGACCATCCGGCCCGCGCCGCGCGGCGCGCCACCGACAGCCCGATGACACCGCCGCCGATGACGGCCAGTGAGTCTTGCATCCTTTGCTCCCTTCGCCGGCATGACCCGGATCAGGTGTGACGGTAAGGGCGTGCGCGCCCACTCTCAGTCCCCGGTCGCCAGGACTCCCGTGCTCTTCGGGTTCCACGCTAGCGCGCTAGCGTCGCGGTGTGCACCAACCGTCCACCCGCCTCGCTGCGGCCAGGCTGTATCTGTGTACCGACGCGCGCCGCGAGCGCGGCGACCTGGCCGAGTTGGTCGACGCCGCGCTGGCCGGCGGGGTCGACATCGTCCAGCTTCGCGACAAGGGCTCGGCGGGTGAGCAGCGGTTCGGTCCGCTCGAGGCCCGCGCCGAGCTGGCCGCACTCGAGATCCTGGCCGACGCGGCCCGCCGGCACGGCGCCCTGTTCGCGGTCAACGACTGTCGCGGG
>NZ_LZKK01000088.1 GCF_001672815.1 Mycobacterium sp. E796
CTCGGCGACCTTGATCAACCTCGCCGGCGACTTCGAACTCCTCACACCGACAATGCGTTACGCGGCCTTCTCCGGCGAAGAAATCGACCAGGCGTTGTTGCTCAAGGTCTTCGAGGAACTCGGGCACGGCAGCGGGATGGACCCCGCCAGCACGGCCGCGGTCGGTCAGCTCGGCCTGCTGCGGGAACAGTGCCGCGCGGCCAAGGAGCAGCTGTCCACCCAGACGGTGGCCGAATTCTCGGCCGAGCTCGGTGGTCGCCGGTGCACCATGAAGTTGACGCGCGACGAGCTGGGCGATTTGATACAGGACCGGCTGTCCGGCTTCATCTACGCGTTCGACGAGATGCTGGTCCGGCACAAGAGGAGCTGGTCCGACTTGTCGGCGGTCGTCATGGTCGGCGGCGGTGCCAGCATTCCCCTTGTCAAGGAACGCCTTTCGGTGCACGGCCGCCGACCGGTCGTGAGCCCGCTGGAGCCGGCGCACGCGGCCGCCCTGGGCGCGTTGCAGATCGCGTCCCGGGGGGAGCAGCTCGATTTGCAGGCGCGCACGTCCATCGGCCTGCTCACGGCGGCGGCCGGCGAAATCGTCGAATTGCCGGCCGGCGACGTGCTGGTGATCGACGACGAGGCGCTCACCGACCGCGAGTTGGCTTGGTCGCAAACCGAATACGGCCCCGACATTCGGGTGCCCTACAGCCCCGCGGCCTTCGACGAAGACGGCGGGTCCGGCTGGTCGATGCGACTCAACGTGATCGAGCCGCCGAAAGCGAGCTCGTGGCGGCGCCTGCGGCTGTCGCAGTTGGTCGTGGGGATGTGCGCCGTGGTGGCCATGACCTCGATCGGCGGCGTGGCCTACACGTTGTCGGGCATCGAGAACCACCAGGCGCCCCCGGCGCCCACCGTCGCGCCCCTGCCCGCGCCGCCCGTCAGCTCCCTGCCGGCGCGGCCCGTGCCGCCGCCCCCGACGCCC
>NZ_LZKK01000089.1 GCF_001672815.1 Mycobacterium sp. E796
TGCAGCAGCGAGGCCTTGTCGGCCACCACCGCCAGCACGATCGCCAACAGCGGCACCGCGGTGGACAGCATCCAGCTCAGCATCTGGCGCAGGATCACGCCGGGCGCCTTGACGTTCTCCGGCACGCCGCTGCGCAGGGCCGCGACCGCCACCGGCCGCAGCACCCGCTCGGACTGCAGATACCCGATGATCGCCGTCGCGGCGGCGCCCAGCGCCGTGGCGACCGCGACGACGGGCGCGGTGTACTTGGCCACCGACCAGCTGGCGATGATGAACACCACGCCACCGATGCACCAGGCGACCATGCTGGTGATCGTGCGGTAGAACGGCATCCGCAACGCGCGGCTGCGGGCCAGCTCGGTGGCGGCCGGGTCGGCCTCGGCCAGCAGGTTGTCGCGGCGTTGCCAGCGGAATACCGGCAGCATCAGCCGTAGGTTGAACACGATCCCGGCGAGGAAAAGGAAGATCACCACGCTGACGAAGACCGCGAGGTTGACCGGCGGCAGGTCCTGCAGCTGGATGCGGTCCTGGGGCGGCAGGCCGTAGCGCAGGAAGCCCAGCACGAACAGTCCGCCGATGATGTCGGCCTGCAGCATGCTCAGCGCGAACAGTGGCCACGGCGTGCGCACCACCCACCGGGCGAACGCGCTGATCCGCCCGGGCAGTGCTGCCTCGGTTGCCACCAATCCACAGTATCGGGCAGGGCGGACTTCGCGGAAAACAATAAGAATCTCGGCAAGTCGCCGTACCTGCCGAAACGACCGGAAATGTCACGGATTCATCCCGATCCGGTGGCCGATCGGTATCGGTCGGTCGGTGTCACTACTGTTGCCGGTGATGTCCGGGGTGTTTACGCGGCTGGTAGGCCAGGAGGCCGTGGTGGCCACGCTGCTCGCCGCCGCCCGCGCGGCCCGCGGTGATCCGGCTCACAGCGATCCGGCCGACGGGACTATGACACATGCGTGGCTCATCACCGGCCCGCCGGGTTCCGGCCGCTCGGTGGCCGCGCTGTGCTTCGCGGCCGCGCTGCAATGCACTTCGGCCGCCGAGGACGGCGGCCCCGGGTGCGGGCGGTGCCGGGCCTGCACGACAACCATGGCCGGCACCCACGCCGACGTGCGCCGGGTGATCCCCGAGGGCCTGTCGATCGGCGTCGACGAGATGCGCGCCATCGTGCAGATCGCGTCGCGGCGCCCGACGACCGGGCACCGGCAGATCGTGGTGATCGAGGACGCCGACCGGTTGACCGAGGGCGCCGCGAACGCGCTGCTGAAGGTGGTCGAGGAGCCCCCGCCGTCGACGGTGTTCCTGCTGTGCGCGCCGTCGGTGGACCCCGAGGACATCGCGGTCACGCTGCGATCCCGCTGCCGTCACGTGGCGCTGGTGACCCCGCCGACCGAGGCGATCGCGCGGGTGCTCGTCGAGAGCGACGGCCTGGACGAAGAGACGGCCAACTGGGCCGCCTCGATCAGCGGCGGGCATGTGGGGCGGGCGCGCCGGCTCGCCACCGATTCCGATGCGCGGCAGCGACGGGAGCGGGCGCTCGGCCTGGTCCGCGACGCGGCGACCCCGTCGCGCGCCTACGCCGCCGCCGAGGAGCTGGTGGTTGCCGCCGAGGCCGAGGCCGTGGTGCTGACGGCGGACCGTGCCGAGGCGGAGACCGAGGAGCTGAGGACGGCGCTCGGCGCGGGCGGCACGGGCAAGGGCACCGCGGGCGCGCTGCGGGGTGCCACGGGTGCGATCAGGGACCTTGAGCGACGGCAGAAGTCGCGCCAGACGCGCGCGTCGCGCGATGCCCTGGACCGGGCGCTGATCGACCTCGCGACGTACTTTCGCGACGCGCTCGTGGTGTCGGCGAACGCCGGCGGCGTGCAGGCGAACCACCCCGACATGGCCGATCGGGTGGCGGCCCTGGCCGCCCACGCCTCGCCCGAGAAGCTGCTGCGCTGCATCGAGGCAGTGCTGGAATGTCGCGAGGCGCTGGCGATCAACGTCAAACCCAAGTTCGCGGTCGACGCGATGGTCGCCACGTTCGGCCAGGAACTGCGGGATTGACCTCCGGCGACTTGGGCGGGTCAGCCCGCCTGCCGTAGACTCGTGCCGCCCGCAGGGCACGCCACCTTAGCTCAGTCGGTAGAGCGGCTCACTCGTAATGAGCAGGTCAGGAGTTCGATTCTCCTAGGTGGCTCCACTATTCGTACGCGATGTCGGATCGGTTCAGCGGGCCTGTTGCGCAAGCCGACGCGCGGGCGCTTGCTCCCTATGGCCCAGGTACCGGCGTTGCAACTGGTTGATATGGCCCTGTGCTTCGTTGATGTCCCGGCGCAGCGCGTCGGCTTCGGGCCGGCAACCCCGGTGTTCTAGCCAAGCAAGCTGGCGGGTCATTTCGTCGATCGAATCGCACAAGGCCCGGACCAATGCCACGGCCTGGGCGGCATCGCGTTCACCCATCCGGGAATCGTTGCACTGATGGCCTGATTTTGAAAGGGCGGTAGCGCATCCGAAACGAGCCGCTTAACGAACCGTAAAACCCGTCGCTGCACTCGAGGCCGACGAGCGGATCTCCGTGAGCCTTCGTAGCGTGCTCCTATGACATTCAAGGTTGTGTGGGCCGATGGCAGCGAGAACACCTACGGAGACGAACTACATTTCGACACCGACGGCGCGGTTCTCAAGATCGGTTACACCAAGGGCAGGTGGTCGTGGTATTTCGCGCCCCATCAATGGGCCCACATCGAGCACGAGCCGCGGGACGCCACGCCGCCCCCGTTCCCGCGGGTCGTCGCAGGGCTTCGCTCCCAGGCCGCTAACTCCGAGCGGGCCAATCCCTAAGAGAGCGGGGCAATTTCGGCGCATCTCGCGCGCGCCGAACGTGACACTGGCGTCACGCTCGACGCCGAACGTGACACTGGCGTCACGCTCGGCGAGCGCCGAGGCGCCGGGCGAGTCAGGCCGGCGCGACGAAACCGACCGGACCCGACGCCAGGCACAACGACAGCGCGGTGGTGTTGGCGCGGACGGTGATGGCGTCCCCGGCGCCCGGCAGCCGGACAAACACGCGGTTCAATCCCGGATGCACGGGCACCTTGACGGCGGGACCCTCGGAGAGCGACAGGGTCATCGAACCCTCGCTGTTGGCAAGGTAATTGAGCTCGACGGTCCAATCGGCAGGCAGCAGCGGGCCGTCGAGCATCAGCCGCGCCGGCTTGTCCGGCTGAGCGAAGTACCCGCACTGCGGCATGGGTCCCGGCACGATGGTGCGGATCCAGCTGACCCGCGCCTTGATCAGCCGGCCCGAGCTATCGAACATGCGTAATTGGCTTGTCGCGGAGGCGAATTCGGGCCGATCATGCAGTAGGGCGAACATGTGGCTGGCCAGGTTCTCCGGGGCGGCCACCCGCTGCAACACCAGCGGGTCGACCTCCTGGTCCAGCAGTGGCGCGTCAGAGGACGCGCGCGCCGCGGCCAGCGCGGCCCGTGCGTTCTGCAGGTAGGGCTGGGCCGGGTTGTCGCGCCAGCTGGTCAGGAAGGTGGCCGTCGAGTACAGGCTGCTGGCTACGAACGCCGCCGCCAAAAACGCCGTCGCGGCGGCGCGTTTCGGTGAGGCGTCCAGCCAGCGCGCGGCGGACGGCCGGTTGGGCGCGCACAACGCGACGGCGGCCAGCAGCGCCAACACGACGACGAGATCCGGCAGGTAGCGCAGCGTCTGGGCGAGTTCCAGCGCGGTCTGCTTCGACGACCGCATCAGATAGATCGGCACCTGGCAGGCGACGGTGTAGCCCGCCGCGGTCAGCCACACCGGCCAGATGCGTTGCTTGCGCAACAGCGACACGGCGACGGCTAAGGCCAGCACCAGCCAGCCGAGCGCCATCGCCAGCGGCGGGGGAATGGCCCACGGCGAGGCCGGGGCCCAGCGGTCCCAGTGCCACGGCCCGCCGGCCAGCCCCGGCACCACGCCGTGCGTGATCGAGCGCCACAGCAGGTCGGCGGTCATCGACAGGTCGAAACTCCACCGCTTCTGGTTGACCACGGCCAGGTACAGCGCGATCCACGCGGCGGTCAGGGCCAGCGACGCGACCCACAGCGGCCGGCCCGCCCGCCACACCGTGCGGAGGGCCGGCCCGTCACCCCGCACGTGGCAGAGCAGCGCGCCCACCGCGAACGCGACGAACGGAATCACGGCGGCCTTCTCGAAGAACAGCAGCCCGCCGAGGTAGGCCAGCACACCGGTCAGCGCGTAGCGCCGGTTACCGGTGCGGACAAGCAGGATCGCGTCGGCGCACACCCAGGCCAGCGCCGCCAGCATGGGCAACGAGTTCAGCGCCGCCGCCCACCAGGCGAACCCCGGCACGGCCAGCGGTGTGAACAGCGCGAATGTCAACGGCAACAGCAGCACCCACCGCCAGCCGAGGATGACGTACAGCGCCCGCAGCAGCGCCAGCGAGGCCAGCAGCTGCAGCACCAGCAGGCTGATCGCCGGGCCGGTCCAGTCCAGCGGCGCCAACCGGATGAGCGCGCCGGCGAGCAGGAACGCGGCCGGCATCACGTGGCCGTCGTGGTCGTCGAACAGGTACGACGGCGACAGCAGGCCCTGCGTTCCGGCCTTGCCGATGAGAATCAGGTCGTCCCAGTAGAAATAGCCGCGAAACGCGAGCACCGCGCGGATCCCCAGCTGCGCGACGATCAGCGCGGCCGCGGCCAGGGCGACCCCAGGCACGCGGGTCGTGCGTGCGGCCCGCTTGTATGGTGGGCCGGTGCGCGCACTGGTCACCGGGGGAGCCGGATTCATCGGGTCGACGCTAGTCGACCGTCTGGTGGCCGACGGCCACACGGTAGTGGGGCTGGACAATTTCGCCACCGGTCGCGCGACCAACCTCGAGCACCTTGCCGACAACCCCGCGCACGTATTCGTCGAGGCGGACATCGTGACGGCCGACCTGCACGCGATCCTCGACGAGCACCGGCCCGAGGTGGTGTTTCACCTGGCCGCGCAGATCGACGTGCGGCACTCGGTGGCCAACCCCCAGTTCGACGCGTCGGTCAACGTCATCGGCACCATCCGCCTGGCCGAGGCAGCGCGCCAGACCGGTGTGCGCAAGGTCGTGCACACCTCGTCGGGGGGATCAATCTACGGCACCCCGCCGGTGTACCCGACACCCGAGTCGGTGCCCACCAACCCTTCTTCGCCATATGCCGCCGGAAAGGTGGCCGGCGAAATCTACCTGAACACCTTTCGCAATCTGTACGGGCTGGATTGCTCGCACATCGCGCCCGCCAACGTGTACGGCCCCCGGCAGGACCCGCACGGCGAGGCGGGCGTGGTGGCGATCTTCGCCCAGGCGCTGCTGGCCGGCAAGCCCACCAAGGTCTTCGGGGACGGCGGCAAAACCCGCGACTACGTGTACGTCGACGACGTGGTCGACGCGTTCGTCAAGGCCGCCGGTACCGCGGGCGGCGGGCAACGGTTCAACGTCGGCACCGGCGTCGAAACCTCCGACCGCCAACTGCATTCTGCGGTGGCCGCGGCCGTCGGCGGACCCGACGACCCGGAGTTCCATCCGGACCGCCTGGGCGATCTGAGGCGCTCGTGCCTCGACATCGGTTTGGCCGAAAGGGTTTTGGGCTGGCGCCCGCAGGTGCAGCTGGAAGACGGGGTGCGTCGCACGGTCGAGTACTTCCGCCACGCACACACTGTTTGACCCCGCGCCGAGCGTGCACTGATCGCGAAATTCGGCCGAGTTTTTCGCAGTGGTTACACGTTCGACGGCTTGGTGGACGAGGGCAGCCAGCCGCTGGGCGGTCGGTGCGGCTTGAATGTGCAGTCCGGGCTTTCAATGTGGGTTCACACGCAAAGCCCTCACTGGACACGAGGCGACTTACACGTTCGACGGCTGCTCGGGCGCCTGCGCGCCTTCCAGCGCCACCGCCCGGGCCAGTCGCGCGTAGCGCAACTCCAAGTCCTTGAACCGCATGTAGGTGCTCAGGGTGGTGAAGCTGAACGCGATGATCAGCGCGTAGAGCATCAGGTCGGTGCCGCGGCGCACGCCGAACCAGTGCGCGACCACCGTCGTGTCGTCGGGTCGCAGCACGGCGTAGATGCCGCCGAACACGAACAGCACGTATCCGACCTTGACCCACGCCTTGGACCGCGAGCTGCGGCGCGACCGCAACAGATAGACCAGCAGCGCGATGATCGCCCCGATCAGCAGCACCTGGATCCAGTTCACTTAAGAATCCTCCCTCGCAGAAACCCGTCGAAGATGATGTTGACGCCGTTGAGCAGGGGCTGCCCCTTCGACTTCGAGTATTCGGTATAGAGCACCTCGACCGGTTGTTCGGCCACGCGCCAATGGTTTTCGGCGATCAGCATGACGAACTCGTTGGCGTGGCTCATGCCGCTCATGGTGATGTCCAGCCCGTCGGCGACTTTCTTGTTGAACACCCGCAGCCCATTGTTGGTGTCGGTCAAGCCAAGTCGGCGACCGCGCCGGCTCAGCCGCGCGGCGGTCCGCAGCACGATCCGCTTGAAAAGCGGTGGCCGGCTGCCTTCCTGGGCGCCGAACCGGGTCCCGATGACGACGTCGACGTCACCCACCCCGAGCCGTTCGACCATCGCGGCCAGGTCTTTGACGCGGTGCTGGCCGTCGGCGTCGAACGTGGCGAACACCTGCGCCCCGGGCTGGCGGCGGGCGTACTCGATGCCGGTCTGGATGGCCGCGCCCTGGCCCAGGTTGACCGGATGGCGCACCAGGTGCGCCCCGGCCCGCCGGGCGATCTCGCCGGTGCCGTCGCTGCTGCCGTCGTCGACGCAGACGACATTGTCGAAGGCCGAGCGGACGTCGGCTATCACGTCGCCGATCACTGCGGCTTCGTTGAAGGCGGGAATGACGATCCAGACGCCTTGGGATTCAGTAGCCATCTAAGTGCACCAGGGTAGCCAGGATCAGCCGGTTAAGCGTCCGGCGCGCGCGAGGGCCGCCAGATGGACGCCGATTCCCACCATCGGTCCACACAGCAGGCCGACCACGGTGCGCGTCTGCAGTGCCAGCGGCAGCATCAGCAACAGCCCCGACGCCACGGTCGCGCCGACCCAGCCGAGCGCGTAGGCCCGGTGCAGCGCCGCGGCGACCGTCGCGGCACCGGTCAGCGTCAGGATCGCGATCGCCACGGCCGCCGCCGTCAGCCACGCCAGGAGCGCGCTGCTGGCCTGGTACTGCGCCCCGAACGCGACCCGCAGCAGCCAGGGTCCGATGACACCGGCCGCCAGTACCCCGACCGCACCGACGCCGCCGATGATCGCCGCCGGCGCAAGCAGCGCCCGAAGCCGGTCGCTGCGCTCGTCGACGAAGTGCGCGATGAGGTTGCCCTGCATCGCGGTCAGCGGCACCAGCAGCGGCGCGCGGGTCAGCGTCACGGCCAGGATGATGACGCCGCCTTGGGCGCCCAACTCGGCGCTGGTCAGCTTCAGCAGCACCGGAAACCCCATCACAAGGATCGCGCTGGCGCCGGCCGCGGTGATGGAATGCGCGGCGCCGCGCAGGAAGGTCGAGGTGCTGCCGGGCGTCAGCAGCCGGGCCGCGGCGCGGGCCGTGGGCGACGCCGCCAGGATGATCAGCCAGGCCGTCGCGCCCGCCACCGTCGCCCACAGGAATCCGGCCAGGCCCCATCCGAGCACGACCGCGGCCGCGGCGACCGTCACCCGGATGACCGCGTCGGTCACCATCAGCGCCCCGTATGACGTCCAGTGGTTGGTGCCGGCCAGCATGCCCAGCAAGGTGGCGTGCAGGCAGAACCCAGCCAGCCCGACCGAAAGCAGCGCCACCGACAGCCAGCGCTCCTCGACGAACACCCGCCCGCTCCACAGGGGCGAGCTGCCGGCGATCACGACGGCCGCGGCCACCCCGACCATCGCGGCGATGCGCAGCGGATGGGTGCGGCCGACCGGGGCCGCCCCGATGTCGTGCAGGTAGCGCTCCGACCGGACCTCGCGGGTGGTCTCCTGCAGCAGGCCGAACGCGGCCCCGGTGACCAGCCCGAACGCGCCCCAGAACACCCCGAAGATCGAAAATCCGCGCGGCGCCAGGTCGCGGGCGGCCAGATAGATCACCGCATACCCGCACAGCGCGGTCAGCGCGGTGGCGGTGGCGACCCGAGCCACGCTGCCGCGCGCGACCGGGCCGGCCCCGGTGGAGGCTTGGGTACCGCCGGCTTCGGGCATCGCCACAATTTGAAAATAGTAAGTGCGCCGACGTCGATGGCCCGCGCCGGCGAGGTCGTCGCTATTGTGGGCGGCTGTTGGGAAGGATCCATGGCCGCGTTCCGCATCTTCGGGATCTCGCTGTTCGTCACCGCCGCGGCCCTCGCGATCGGATATCTGCACGGCGGGCCGAACGCCCTCTTTCTGCTGCTGGTGCTTGCCGTTCTCGAGATATCCCTGTCGTTCGACAACGCGATCATCAACGCGGCGATCCTCAAGCGGATGAGCCCGTTTTGGCGGCAGATGTTCCTGACGCTGGGCATCCTCATCGCCGTCTTCGGCATGCGGTTGTTTTTTCCGCTGCTGATCGTCTGGGCGACCGCCGGCCTCGGACCGGTCCGCGCGTTCGAATTGGCGCTCAACTCGCCGCCGCATGGCGCGCTGGAATTCCCGGACGGCTCGCCCAGCTACGAAAAGCTGATCGCCGCCGCCCACCCTCAGATCGCGGCGTTCGGCGGGACCTTCCTGCTGATGCTGTTTCTGGATTTCGTGTTTCACGACCGAGACATCAAGTGGCTCAAGTGGATTGAGGTCCCATTCGCCCGCATCGGCCGGCTCGGTCAGGTGTCGGTGGTGGTGGCCGGCGTCGCGCTGGTCCTGGTGTCGACGGAGCTGACGCACTCCGACGACGAGCGCGCGACGGTGCTGACCGCCGGGGTGCTGGGACTGATCTCGTATCTGGTCGTCAACGGGTTAAGCCGGGCGTTTCGGCCCCAGGACCTCGACACGGTGGCCGACGGCAAGCCCGGCAGCGCGGTCGGCAAGGCCGGGCTGACGCTGTTCATCTACCTCGAGCTGCTCGACGCCGCCTTCTCCTTCGACGGAGTGACCGGCGCCTTCGCGATCACCTCCGACCCGATCGTCATCGCGCTGGGCCTCGGGCTGGTGGGCTCGATGTTCGTCCGGTCGATCACCATCTACCTGGTCCAGCAGGACGCGCTGGACCGTTACGTGTACCTCGAGCACGGCGCGCATTGGGCGATCGGCGCGCTGTCCGTGATCATGCTGGTCTCCATCGAGCCCCGGTGGCAGGTGCCCGAGGCGGTCACCGCCTCGGTGGGCGTGGTCTTCATCGGGGCGGCCTTGGGCTGGAGCGTGTTGCGCAATCGGCGCAAGGCCGCAGCGTCGTCGGGCTA
The DNA here is from genome assembly GCF_001672815.1 of Mycobacterium sp. E796. GTDB lineage: Bacteria > Actinomycetota > Actinomycetes > Mycobacteriales > Mycobacteriaceae > Mycobacterium. Next base: position 9,394 of record NZ_LZKK01000089.1, read on the forward strand.
AGTCCGATTGCCCAACTTCTCAGCGGGCCGTTACACGGCCCGCATCGTCGTCGGGCTAAGTCCGATTGCCCAACTTCTCAGCGGGCCGTTACACGGCCCGCATCGTCGTCGGGCTAAGCCTCGATCTGGCCCGCGATCCGCGATTCGATGGCGGCCCGTGCCGGCGCCGGCAGCACGATCAGCCCGTCGAGTTCCTTGGTGGCCCGCAGGTAGGCGCTCTGTCGTTCTTCGCGCGTGGCCGCCTCGTCCTGCGCCAGGTGCAGCAGGTGCTGCGCGCGCGCCAGCCGTTGCTGGTCGTCCTCGGAGAAGTCGCTGCGGCGGCGGCGAATCGCCTCGGCCTCGGCGATCTCGAACGCGCTGATGTACTCGTGGACGGCGTCGCGGTACTCCACCTGCGCGGCGCGGTCGCCGGCGAGGGCCTCGATGTCCGGGGCGCGTTCCGGGCGCAGCAGGTCCGCGCGCCGCTTCGCCCTGTGGAACGCGATGGTCAGCGGGTCGCGCATGTCCGTCATCATCGGGAAGTCCAGCAACTTGGCGAGGTCGAGTTCGTAGTCGAACCATCGGGCGTCGGTACGATCATGCGCCGCAATGATTTTGGTGAGCTCCCGGCGCGAGCCTTCCTTGTTGTCCCGGTTGCGCCCGGCCGCCTCGGCCGCGGCGATCTTGGCCTGCTGCTTGAGCCGGTAGCGCTCCAGCCGTCGGTCGGCCCGACGCTCGTTGGCGGCGACGACGGCCCGCACGCCGGCGCCGATCGAGCCGCCCAGCGGGAAAATCAGCCACCAGAAGTTGGAGGCGAAATGCCACATCGGGGTCACATCGCCAGGATGCCACCGGGTGGCGCGCAGCGCTTACGCCCAGAGCGTTAGCCGCGTCGGTGCGGTTGTGCCTTGAACCGCTCGACCGAACGCTGCACTTCGGCCTCGGCTTCGGCGCGGTCAACCCAGTCGGCGGTCTTCACGTACTTGCCCGGCTCCAGGGCCTTGTACTGGGAGAAGAAGTGCTTGATGACGTCGAGCTCGAAAGGCGGCACATCCCCGATGTCCTGGATCTGATCCCACCGGCTGTCGCCGGCCGGCACGCACAACACCTTGTCGTCGCCGCCGGCCTCGTCGACCATCCGGAACATTGCCACCGGGCGCGCCTCCACGATCACGCCGGGGAACACGGATTGCGGCAGCAGCACCAGCGCGTCCAGCGGGTCGCCGTCCTCGCCGAGGGTGTCCTCGATGAAGCCGTAGTCGGTGGGGTAGGCCATCGAGGTGTAGAGGTAGCGGTCCAGCCGCACCCGGCCCGTCTCGTGGTCGACCTCGTACTTGTTGCGTTGACCTTTCGGGATTTCGATGGTGACGTCGAATTGCACCGCGCGGGCTCCTTCACGAGGGGTGGACCTGGGTCGGTCGGTTGGGTCGGGCATCACCCTAGTCGAGGGCATCGCGGCCGATTCGGCAGAATGGGTTCAAACAGTCAGGAGAGTGATGGGTCCTACTCGCTGGCGGAAATCCACCCAGGTGTTCATCGGATTGGCCGTGCTGGCGTTCGTCGCCGCGGTGGTGGCCGCGGCAACGTTTTTCACCATGGGGGGTCACGGGGCCGGCGCGGCGCATGTGCCGGTGCCGCCGCCGCGCCCGCCGACGGTCAAGCCGGGCATGGTCCCGGTCGCCGACACCGCCGAAACTCCCAGCCCCGCCGGGGTGGCCGGCGCGCTGGGTCCGACGGCCGCCGATCCCAACCTGGGCCGGCTGGGTGGCCGGATCACCGACGCCATCACCGGCAAGGAACTCTGGCAGGTGGCCGACGACCTGCCGCTGGTGCCGGCGTCGACCAACAAGGTCCTGACCGCGGCGGCGGCGTTGCTGACCCTGGACCGTCAGGCCCGGATCAGCACCCGGGTGGTCGCGGGCAGCCAGAACGCCCAGGGGCCCGTCGTGCTGGTCGGCGCGGGTGATCCGGTGCTGTCGGCCGCGCCGCCGGGCGTGGACACCTGGTACCGCGGTGCGGCGCGCATCAGCGACCTCGCCGAGCAGGTGCGCCGCAGCGGGGTGACCCCGACCGCGGTGCAGGTGGACATCTCAGCGTTCAGCGGACCGACGATGGCGCAGGGCTGGGACCCGGCCGACGTCGACAACGGCGACATCGCGCCGATCGAGTCGGTGATGATCGACGCCGGCCGCATCCAGCCGACCACGGTCAACTCGCGGCGGTCCAAGACGCCGGCGCTGGACGCCGGACGGGAGCTGGCCAAGGCCCTCGGCCTGGACCCGGGCGCGGTGACGATCGCCACGGCGCCCTCCGGCGCGCGGCAGCTGGCCGTCGTGCAGTCCGCGCCGCTGGTCCAGCGGCTGTCCGAGATGATGGACCACTCCGACAACGTGCTGGCCGAGTGCATCGCCCGCGAGGTCGCCGCCGCGATCAACCGGCCGCAGAGCTTCGCCGGGGCCGTCGACGCGGTGACCAACCGGTTGAGCACCGCGCACGTCGACACCGCCGGGGCCAGGCTGCTGGATTCCAGCGGGCTTTCGGTCGACGACCGGCTGACCGCCAAGACGCTCGACGGAGTCGTGCAGGCGGCCGCGGGCCCGGACCAGCCGGCACTGCGGGCGCTGCTGGACCTGCTGCCTATCGCCGGCGGCAGCGGGACGCTGGGCGACCGGTTCCTCGACGCCGCCACCGACCGCGGTCCCGCCGGCTGGCTGCGCGCCAAGACGGGCTCGTTGACCGCGGTCAATTCGCTGGTCGGGGTGCTGACCGACCGCAGCGGGCGGGTGCTCACGTTCGCATTCCTGTCCAACGACGCGGGCCCGAACGGCCGCAATGCGATGGACGCCCTGGCCACCAAGCTGTGGTTCTGCGGGTGCGCATGAGCGCCTCGTCCGGCCTGACCCTCGGGACCGCCGTCGACTGGCAGTTCGCGGCGACGGTCGGTCAGCGCCTGGCCCGGCCCGGCCCGGCGGCCAGTGACTACACCCGTCGCCAGGTGATCGACGAGCTGACCAGCGCGGCCGCCAAAGCCGAACCGCCCGTGCGCGAAGTCACCGGCCTGATTACCGACGGCGACGTGCCGCCGGCCCGCATCGTTGACCGCCTGCAGTGGATCGGTGCGGCCGCCGAGTCGATGCGGGTGATGACCAACGGAACCGACAAGCCGCGCGGGTTTTTCGCCGGCCGCATCACCGGCGCGCAGACGGGCGCCGTGCTGGCGTTCGTGTCGTCGGGGATCCTCGGCCAGTACGACCCGTTCGCGGCCGCGAAACAGGGAAGCCTGCTGCTGGTCTATCCGAACGTCATCGCCGTCGAGCGCCAGCTTCGCGTCGATCCCTCCGACTTCCGGCTGTGGGTGTGCCTGCACGAGGTGACCCACCGGGTCCAGTTCACCGCCAACCCGTGGTTGTCCGACTACATGTCCAAGGCGCTGGGACTGCTGACGCAGGACGCGGGAGAGGACATGCGGGAGGTGGCGACCCGGCTCGCCGAATTCGTCCGTAGCCGTGCCAACGGCGCGGATGGGTCTGCCGCGTCGGACGGCACCTCCTCGGGGATTCTCGGCCTGGTGCGCGCCGTGCAGTCGGAGCCCCAACGCGAGGCCCTGGACCAGCTGCTGGTGCTCGGGACGCTGCTGGAGGGCCACGCCGACCACGTGATGGATGCCGTCGGGCCGGTCGTGGTGCCGTCGGTGGCCACCATTCGCCGCCGATTCGACGAGCGCCGCCACCGCAAGCAGCCGCCGCTGCAGCGGCTGCTGCGCGCGCTCCTCGGGCTCGACGCGAAGCTCAGCCAATACACCCGCGGCAAGGCATTCGTCGACCACGTCGTGGGCAAGGTCGGAATGCAGCGGTTCAACACCATCTGGTCGGGCCCCGAAACGCTGCCGCTGCCCGCCGAGATCGAAGACCCCCAGCGATGGATCGACAGGGTGCTGTAGGGCAGCTGCGCACGGCTGTCGAGGCTTTCGCCGACACCTATCTCGCCACCGGAAAGCGGTGGCGGGTGGCGCTATCCGGCGGTCCCGACTCCCTGGCGCTCACCGCGGTCGCCGCCGCGCTCCGTCCCACCACCGCCGTGATCGTCGACCACGGCCTGCAACCCGGGTCGGCCGCCGTCGCCGAGACCGCCCGGCAGCAGGCGCTCGCGCTGGGATGCGTTGAAGCCCAAGTGCTTTGCGTGGAGGTGGGCAAGGACGGCGGCCCGGAGGCGGCGGCCCGCGCGGCTCGCTATGCGGCACTGAGCGCCTCCGGCGACGGCCCGGTGCTGTTGGCGCACACTCTCGACGATCAGGCGGAGACGGTGCTGCTGGGTCTGGGCCGCGGCTCCGGGGGCCGCTCGATCGCCGGCATGCGGCCGCACGATCCGCCGTGGTGCCGGCCGCTGCTGGGGGTGCGGCGATCCGCGACCCACGCCGCGTGCGCGGAACTGGGGTTGACCGCCTGGCACGACCCGCACAACACCGACCGCCGCTTCACTCGGGCCCGGCTGCGCCTCGAGGTGCTGCCTCTGCTGGAGGACGTGCTGGGCGGCGGTGTGGCGCAGGCGTTGGCGCGCACCGCGACCGCATTGCGCGAGGACACCGAGCTGATCGATGCGCTCGCCGCGCAGGCGCTGCCCGGGGTGCGGGCGGGGGCGGGCCTTCAGGCCGGGGAGCTGGCCGCGCTGCCGGACCCGGTTCGACGGCGGGTGATCCGCGGCTGGCTGCTGGCCGGGGGCGCGACCGGGTTGACCGACAAGCAGATTCGCGGCGTCGACACGCTCGTCACGGCGTGGCGAGGGCAGGGCGGGGTCGCGGTGGGCTCCGCGCTGCGCGGTGAGCGATTGATCGCCGGGCGGCGCGACGGCGTGCTCACGATGTGGCGTGAACCTGTGTAAACGGGGGCGGTCATTGGTTATTCGGCCGCTGGCGTGGCACTCTGTGGGCGTGGCCCAGATCTCCCCGGCTGTCACCCCCGCGCAGCCCGTGGAGCTGTATCCGGGGGATATCAAGTCCGTGCTGCTTACCGCCGAGCAGATCCAGGCGCGCATCGCCGAGCTCGGGGAGGAGATCGGCAACCACTACCGCGACCTTGCCGCCCAGACCGGCGAGGATCTGTTGCTCATCACCGTGCTCAAGGGCGCGGTGATTTTCGTCACCGACCTGGCCCGCGCGATCCCGGTGCCCACCCAGTTCGAGTTCATGGCCGTCAGCTCCTACGGCTCCTCGACGTCCTCGTCGGGCGTGGTGCGCATCATGAAGGACCTGGACCGCGACATCCACGATCGCGACGTGCTGATCGTCGAGGACGTCGTCGACTCGGGGCTGACCCTGTCGTGGTTGCTGCGCAATCTGAAGAGCCGGCATCCGCGTTCGTTGCGGGTTTGCACCCTGCTGCGCAAGCCGGACGCGATGCGCGCCAAAGTCGAGATCGCCTACGTGGGCTTCGACATTCCCAACGACTTTGTGGTGGGCTACGGCCTGGATTACGACGAGCGCTACCGAGACCTGTCCTACATCGGCACCCTGGATCCCCGGGTCTACGAGCAGTAGTTAGCGGTTAGTCGGCGTGTCGGACAAGTTTTTCGGACAGCGAGATCGACGCGAGCGTGCTAGTCACTCGAAATTTTCCGGGCCACCGTCGATCTCGCCGAGAGACCCTTAGTCGAGCTCCCACACCGCGGTCACCGAGAAGCTGACGGTCTGCTGGCCGGGTTCGAGCGGGACCGCGGCCGCGCTCCGGGGCGGCGCCGGTGGCCCGCCTGGCATGGGCTCTCTGCCGGACACTTCCGATATCGACAGCACCCGGCTCAGCCGAAGGCCGGACAGCTGGGCGTATTGGTCGGCGCGGGCCTTGGCGTCGTCGAATGCCCGCGCACGGGCGTCCTTGACCAGCTGCGAGTCGTCGGCGATGGAGTAGCTGACCGAGCTGATCCGGGTGGCGTCGCCGCCGGTGGTGACGATGAGGGCCAGCATCCGTGACGCGGCGTCGGTCGGGTGGATCTTGACCCGGATCGCGTTGGTCGCGCGGTAGCCGGTGATCGTCGCGGTGCCGTTGCCGTACTGGGGTTCCAGGGTGACAGTGGTGGTGCTGATGTCCTTGCGGTCCAGGCCCGCGCCGGCGAGCGCATTGATCACCGCCTGCTGACGATCGTTGGTCTGGTTCATCGCGGCGGTGACGTCGGGTGCGGTGGACTCGATGCCGGCATCGGCGGTCAGCGTGTCCGGGACGCCCTGAACCTGCCCCGAGCCGACGACGGTCACCTGGCGCGGATTAGCCCCGGGCGCCGGCGCGGCACTGTGCTTGTCGCACGCCGACAATGCGGCGACGGTCAAGCCGGCGGCGGCGAAAGCGATCGATTTGCGGACCATGTGTGGACCCTACGCCCGGCCGCGCATTAATCGTCGGCAAAGCCGACCGCGTGTCGTGGCAATCCGACCGAAGTTCATGATGAACTCTAATCATGTTGGTTTGCAACGTATTTCATTCCTTAGCTATAACTCGCAGCACATTGGCGCAGTTAAGTGAACAGTTCCCTACCCGCCAATGAATACGGTCCAGGGGGTTGCGGTGACCGGCCGGGTCGGGCCTAACCTCTGAGCTGCCTCGGTGCTGCCTTCGGTGACCGAAATCCTTTGATCGAATTGAGTTTTGGGAGGACACGCATCTCGATCGTGATCACGCAGCCCGGCACGCCCGCGGCCGCCGCGGACGAAATGCATGCGCTGAATGCGTTGGTGCGGGCGGGAAATGCCACCACGCTCCATGGCCTCGTTGCCGCCGAGCACACCACCAACGCCCTTGGTGGTGTGCCGCTGATGGGCAGTTTCGCCGCTCCCCGATACGGATTCAAGCCGACGGTGGTGCCTGCGCCGTCGGTCGGGGGATGACGCCGGAGCGGAGTATCAGCCGTCGAGGTGCGTCGGTGGGTCGGCGAAGCCGAAACCCCCGGGATTCTGACCGGGTCCCATCAGATCGCAGCGCCGTTCGGGCACCAGGAAGGAACTGGCGCCGCTGGGTATCAGGTGGGTGAAGGTGACACAACGTTGCCAGGTGCCGTCGGGCTGGATGGGGTCGTCGCACTTGCTGATAACGGGTCCCCCGTACACACAACCGGCGCTGGCCGGCGGCGCCGACGCGATCAGCCCCCCGGCCATCAGCACCACAGCCAGGCCGCCGACGATGCAGTGCTTCATGGTTCCCTCCCGTCACATCACGCCGGGTGTTCGGCGTGTCGATAGCTCGACAGCCCAACCAGTGACAATGACGTTACCGCTCATCTAGCTGGTCGCGCGGTGGCTCCGCCGGTGGAGTGGGGACCTGCAGCACGCGCTGACGGGTGGTGACCTGGAAGGGGTCCAGGGACCTCGACTCATCCAGGGCCCCGCGCACGTCGTCGAGCGTGATGAGGCCGAGTTCGACCTGCAGCCACGTGGCGCTCAGCCCGAAGGCGTGTGCCGCGCGCCGCGCCTCCTCGGCGTCCGGAAAGTCGTCGGCGTTCGCCCGCCCGACGCCGCCGTACCACCGGCCCTTCGTGACGCCGCAGGCGTCGCGCAACTGCTCGATGGTGATGTCGCGGTTCAGCGTCGCCTCGAGGAGGCGCTTCAGCCCCCACCCGGCGGCGTTGGTTCTCGGCATGCCTCCCAGAGTAACCGGATGCCAAAACCCGGTCAAAGCGTCCTGAACTGCGAGCCGAAGACAAGATTCGAGAAATATCCGCATAAGACTAGACATACATTCATAATTTATGACACAGTGTCCCAACAACGTCAGCGGGTGCCGGACTTCGGCACCGCGGTTCGCATCAGGAGGAACACCACATGTCGTTTGTCGTCACCGTGCCGGAGCTGCTGGAAGCGGCGGCCGGCCGGCTGCACGTTATCGGCTCCGCCGTCAGCGCGGCCAACGTGGCCGCCGCATTTCCGATCACCGGCGTCATCCCGGCCGCGGCCGACGAGGTCTCAGCGGTGACGGCGACGGCCTTCTCCGGTTACGGCCAGCTCTACCAGGCGATCAGCGCCGAGGCGGCCCTGATCCACGAGGAGTTCGTCCACGCCCTGGGGCTCGCCGCCAACGCGTATGCCGCCGCCGAGGCGGCGAACGCAGGGCAGGCCGGAGGTGTCAAGGTGGCGCACGTCGCGCCCCCTCGGCCCGCCCCCGCGCCGCCGGCGGTCTATGGCGCTGCACCCGCGGGTCGGGCGCCGTATGGCGGCGGTTACGGCGGTTACGCCCGCGGCAACTATGGCGGCGGTTACGGCGGTTACGCCGGCGGCAACTACGGCGGCGGTCGCGTGGACCCCTATGCGCGCTTCAGCTACGGCGCCCATGCGGCGCCCGCTGCGCCGGCCCACCCGGCTCCCGCCCATCCAGCGCCCGCTGCGCCCGTCCACCCGGCACCGACTCAGCATGCTCCCGCCACGCCCCTCAGCCCGGCGACTGCGCCGGCGATGCCCGCTCAACCGGTGACGGTTACGCCCGGACCCAATTACCCGGGGACCGTTCAGCCCGAGCACTACGTGCCCGCCTACCCGTCACCCGCCGGCCCCACCCAGGCCTTGCCGGCGCGCGCCTAGCAACAACCACTCAAAGAAGGGATCTACCAATGGACTTCGCCGCGTTGCCTCCGGAGATCAACTCCGCGCTGATGTATGCCGGCCCGGGCTCGGCGCCGATGCTGGCCGCGTCGGCGGCCTGGGACGGGTTGGCCGCCGAGCTGCGTTTGGCCGCAACCAGTTACGGGTCGGTGATCTTGGAGCTCGCCGACGCCGGTTGGCAGGGCCCGTCATCGGTCGCGATGGCCGGCGCCGCCGCGCCATATGTGGCGTGGATGCACAGCACCGCCGCGCAGGCCGAGCAGGCCGGGATGCAGGCAGTCGCCGCGGCCGCCGCGCACGAAGCGGCCTTTGCCGCCACCGTCCCGCCGCCGCTGATCGCCGCCAACCGCGCCATGCTGATGACCCTTGTTGCGACCAACTTCCTGGGCATCAACACCCCGGCGATCGCCGCGACCGAGGCGCAATACGCCGAGATGTGGGCCCAAGACGCCGCGGCGATGTACGCCTACGCTGCGTCGTCGACGACGGCGTCCGCGCTGGCCCCGATGGCGACGGCACCGGTCACCACAAACCTGGTGGGCCTGGCCGGCGGCGCCATCGGAACGGCCGTCAGCAATCTGGAGGGCGCCGCGCAGGGCCTGGCCACCCAAGCGCTCATGGGGCTGTCGGCGATTCCGTCGGAACTCAACGCGGCCGGACCATCGCTGCTAAGTGGCTTCCAGTCCGGCATAGGCGAATTCGCGCAGCTGCTCAGCGCGCCGCTCGGCCAGGGCGCGGGGACGCCGGGAGCGACGACGCCGAACCCGGGCGTAATGGCGCCGACGGTCGCGCCCGCCCCGACCGTGCGCCCGGCCTTCATGCCCGCGACGCCCTCCGTGCCGACTATGCGCGTGATGCCGGAGATGCGGGTTCCCGCCCACCTGGCGCCGGCGGCGGCGATGGGCCAGGCCAGCTCGGTCGGCGGTCTGTCGGTGCCTTCGGGCTGGACGCCGGCGTCGGCTCCGGCCGCCGAGGCACCGGCTGTGTCACCGATATCGGGCGCCCCCGCGGCGTCGCCGATGATGGCCCGCAGCCTTCCCGCCACCACGGTCGCGGGCATGGAGATGCGGGCATCCGGTGCCGCCGAATTGCCACGAGTCAGCGTGCTCCCCCGCGTGGTCGGATGACCGAGGGGAGGGAGCGGTTCCGCAGTTCACCGATAACCAATTAGCAAACACCACAACTCTTTTCGAAGGAGATATGACATGACCGCACGATTCATGACCGATCCGCACGCGATGCGCGACATGGCGGGCCGCTTCGAGGTCCACGCCCAGGCCGTCGAGGACGAGGCCCGCAAGATGTGGGCGTCCTCGCAGAACATCTCCGGCGCGGGCTGGAGCGGCCAGGCGCAGGCGACCTCGCTGGACACCATGGGCCAGATGAATCAGGCCTTCCGCAACATCGTCACCATGCTGCACGGGGTGCGCGACGGCCTGGTCCGCGACGCCAACAACTACGAGCAGCAAGAACAGGCCTCCCAGCAGGTGCTGGGCAGCTAGCCAACCGATCAAGAGCAGGAGAGACTCGCATGACGATCAATTATCAATTCGGTGATGTCGACGCACACGGCGCCACCATCCGCGCGCAGGCCGCGTCACTGGAAGCCGAACACCAGGCCATCGTTCGCGATGTGCTTGCCGCCGGCGACTTTTGGGGCGGCGCCGGCTCGACGGCCTGTCAACAGTTCGTCACCGAGCTGGGCCGCAACTTCCAGGTGATCTACGAACAGGCCAACGCCCACGGCCAGAAGGTGCAGGCGGCCGGAAGCAACATGGCCAGCACCGACAGCACCGTCGGATCCAGCTGGGCTTAGTGGCGATCGCAAGCGCGGCGGAGCCGGGCGCGGCGGGTCGCCACCATCGGCCTAAGGCGTAACCAGGATCTTGCAGTGCCGCTCGGGGTCGGCCAGGTCGTCGAAGGCCTGGCCGACCGCGTCGAGCCCGACCTCCCCGGTGATCACCGGCGTGACGTCGATCTCGCCCTCGGCCAGCGCGCGCAGCGAGTCGCCGAACTCCTCCGGGTTGTAGGCGAGGACGAACTGCACGCTGATCTCCTTGGCGATCGCGAAGAAGGGATGCACGGTGTCGGCCTGCATGCACACCCCGGCGACGACCAGGCGGGTGCCGGGCCGCGCGCGGCGCAGCACGTCATCGATGATTCCCGGCACCCCGATCGCCTCGAACACGACCGCGGCTTTGACGGAGTCGAAGGGTGATCCCTGGGCCGCGTCGAGCGTCTGGTGGGCGCCCATCGCGGTGGCCAGCTCGCGCCGCTTCGGGGAAAAGTCGCATGCCACAATGGTTTCCACGCCGCGGGCTCGAAGGGCGGCGATGATCGCGATCCCGATCGGACCGCAACCGAGCACCAGGGCGGTCTCGCCTGGCGTGATGTTGGACTTGTTGACGGCGTGCAATCCCACCGCCAAAGGTTCGGTCAACGCGGCATGCTTGTAATCGAGGCCGTTGGGGATGGGCAACAGCAGCGGCGCCGAGAGCAGCATCCGTTCGGCGTAGCCGCCAATCGTGCTGTTGCTGTAGACGATCGGCTCGACGCCCTTGGGAGACAACAGAACCGGAATCGAGGTGACCATGGTCCCCGGCGGATGGGTGTCCGTATCCGGTCCGGCTTCGAGCACCTCGGCGCTGAACTCGTGACCCATGTAGACGTCGCTGTTCAGGTCGACGCCCATGCCGCCGGCGTCGGCGGCCACCCGGGCCGTCATCTCCATCACCTCGTCGCCGTGGGCGGCGAAGTGCAAGTCGGAGCCGCAGATTCCGCACGCCCGCACGCCGACCAGCACCTGACCCGGGCCGGGCACCGGTTCGGGCACGTCGTCGCGGTAGACCATCCGTCCGTCTCGTAACACCGCAGCGCGCATCAGCTTTCCACGCCTTTCTGCTCGTCGACGTGCTCGGTGATGGCCTTGACGATGGCATCGCCGGCGCGCCCGATCAATTGGTCGCGCATGCCCCTGGCCCAGTCGTGTGACGACCGCGACGCCTCGAGCTGTCCCTTGAAGTAGGGAATCACCTTGCGGGCCATCAGGTCATAGCAGTGGTAAGTCGCTTCCGGGGAGGCCCAGTCGTGGCCGAGCATCAGCAATGTCCCGAAACCGCCCGACCGTTCGAGCAGGTCTTCGATGTGCGCGATCGCGTCGTCCGGCGTGCCGATGCAGCAATTTCCCTTGGCCGCATAGTCCGCCACGAACTCGTACGGCGTCTGCGCCTCGCCGTCGACCTCGTTGGACAGCGGCACGAAGCCCGCCGCGCCGAAGTAGTTGGCGAAATCCTGTAGCCCGTACGTGCAATCTTCGATGGCCTGCTCGCGGCTGTCGGCAATGTGCATGATGCTCAATACCCGCCACGAAGTCCGGTCCGGCTCGTCGCGGCCGACCTTGGCGGCCTGCTCGCGCACCACCTCCCAGGTGTTCTCGAGCGCGGCGTAACCGCCCGGCACCGACATCGACAGCGAGAGCAGCGATGTGCCGAGCGCGCCGGCCAGCCGCGGGCCGGACGGGGAAATCATTGCCGCCGTGGAGATCTCCGGGTAGGGCCAGGTGAAGGGGCGGATGTGCAGCTGGGCGTCGCGCAGCGTGAACCAGTCGGTGTGGCGGTCGACCCGTTCGGACGGGCCCGCGCGAAACAGCGCCAGGATCGCCTCGAGGGATTCCTGCATCATGTGTCGCTGATCGACCGGGTCGATGCCCATCATGTACGCGTCCGACGGCAGCGCGCCGGGTCCGGTGCCGAACATGACCCGGCCGCGGGTCAGGTGGTCCAGCAGCACCCAGCGGTCGGCCACCATCAGCGGGTGGTGGTAGGGCAGCGACACCACTCCGGTGCCCAACCGGATGTGCTTCGTGCGCTCCGCCGCGGCCGCGATGAACACTTCCGGGCAGGCGATCAGCTCGTAGCCACCCGAGTGGTGCTCGCCGAACCAGGCTTCGTCGAAGCCGAGGCGGTCCAGCGCGACGACGCGCTCCATGTCGTATTCCAAAGCGACCGTAGGGGATTGGCCGATGGGATGGAAAGGCGTGATGAAAACGCCGAAACGCAGCGGGACACCCATCACCATTCCACTCCTTTGAGGAACTCGAGCAGTGCCGCGTTCACCTCGTCGGGCCGTTCTTGCTGCAGCCAATGTCCGGCCCCCTCGATCAGCACCTCGCGGTACGGGCCGGAGATCACCTCCGAAACGCGGTCGCGGCTGGTGAAGGACAGCACCGGGTCGCCGGTTCCGGCGATAAAGAGGCACGGCACGCCAATCTTCGCGCCGTCGAGATCGGCGGTGGTCTCCCAGTTGCGGTCGAAATTTCGGTACCAGTTCAGGCCGCCGGTGAATCCCGTACGGGAGAACTCGGCGATGTAATGGTCGAGCTCGTCCTGGCTGATCCAAGCCGGTAGCCCGTCCGGCTCGGCAAGCCGGTCGATGAAGCCCTCGGGACCAGGGGCGGCCATCCGCAGCAGCGCGTCCGCGCCGCCGGAACCGTTGAGGCCGCCCATCATCCGTCGCATGGTGCGGGCGGGGTCGCCGCCGAGTTCGGCGTCGGCGACGCCGGGCTCCTGGAAGTAGAGGATGTAGAAGAAGTTCTCACCGAACAGCTTGCGCCACGCCCGCGTCGGCGCCACCTGCGAGCGGGGCAGCGCCGGAACGCTGAGCGCGGCGACCGCCGCCACCCGTGCGGGGTGCAACAGCGGCGCATGCCACACGACGGGCGCACCCCAGTCGTGTCCGATCCACACGGCGCGCTCGGCGCCGACGTCGTCGAGCAATCCGACCAGGTCGGCGGTCAACTCGTGAATGTTGTACGCCTCGATCGGGTCCGGACGCGACGATCCACCGTAGCCGCGCTGATCGGGTGCCAGCACGTGATAGCCGGCCTCGACGAGGGCCGGTATCTGGTGTCGCCATGAATAGGCCAACTCGGGAAAGCCATGGGCCAGAATCACCACGGGCGCGCCGCGATCTCCCGCCTCGGTCACCCGCAATTGCACGCCATTTGTGTCTACTAACCGCTGGGTTGACGAAAGCACGGTTTCACCAAATCACAAGGACCCCGGGCTGAGAAGGGCTTTCTTTATCGCCTGTTCGCCCCGCCCCATAATTTGGGGATGCGATTGGACCACGTGGTTCTTTGGACGAGGGACGCGCGCGCGGCGATGGATTTCTACACGCGAGTGGTCGGGCTGACGCCGGAACGTTTTGCGGAGTTCGAGGCGGGCGAGGCGCCGTTCCCGAGCGTGCGGGTGTGCGACGACTCCATCATCGATCTGATGCCGGTCGAGATGGCCTCGTCCGCGGTGGCCGAAGGAAGTGCCGGCCACCGCCTCAACCACGTCTGCCTCGCGCTGTCGAAAGGCGAGTACGACGCGCTGGACGCGCGCCTGCAAGCCGCGGGCGTGGACACCGGCGCGCGGCTCACCCACAGCTTCGGGGCCCGGGGGTGGGCACCGCAGACGTACTACTTCGCCGACCCGGACGGCAACGTCGTCGAGGCCCGCTACTACGAGTGACGGCTCGGCGATTGTGTGGTTTGCCACGCCGGGAACCAGACCGGGAACTGCCGCTCGTTGATTCGTCAAGACGGTGGCGTGCCGCTGCCTCCCGGCTCTGCCGGGGCTGGCAGCAGCCGCTAGCGGTAGCCTGGACTTTTGCAGCTTCGTGTATCGGGGAAGGACCTGGCCGACGAGGCCGATGATTGATGAACCGGAAAAACGTGATTCGCACCCTCACGGCGATCGCCGTTGTGGTGCTGCTGGGTTGGTCGTTTTTTTACTTTAGCGACGACACCCGCGGTTACAAGCCCGTCGACACCTCGGTGGCGATGGCCCAGATCAGCGGCGACAACGTCAAGAGCGCGCAGATCGACGATCGCGAGCAGCAGCTGCGGTTGACCCTGAAGAAGGGCAACAAGGACACCGACAACTCCGACAAGGTCATCACCAAATACCCCAGCGGATACGCGGTCGACCTGTTCAACGCGCTCAACACCAAGAACGCGAAGGTCAGCACCGTCGTGAACGAGGGCAGCATCCTGGGCGAGTTGCTCGTCTACGTGCTGCCGCTGCTGTTGCTGGTGGGCCTGTTCGTGATGTTCTCCCGCATGCAGGGCGGCGCCCGGATGGGCTTCGGGTTCGGCAAGTCCCGGGCGAAGATGCTCAACAAGGACATGCCCAAGACCACCTTCGCCGACGTCGCGGGCGTGGACGAGGCGGTCGAGGAGCTCTACGAAATCAAGGACTTCCTGCAGAACCCCAGCAGGTACCAAGCACTGGGCGCCAAGATCCCCAAGGGCGTGCTGCTCTACGGTCCGCCCGGAACCGGCAAGACGCTGCTGGCCCGCGCCGTCGCCGGCGAGGCCGGGGTGCCGTTCTTCACGATCTCCGGCTCCGACTTCGTCGAGATGTTCGTCGGCGTCGGCGCCTCGCGCGTGCGAGACCTGTTCGAGCAAGCCAAGCAGAACAGCCCGTGCATCATCTTCGTCGACGAGATCGACGCGGTCGGCCGTCAGCGCGGCGCCGGGCTGGGCGGCGGCCACGACGAGCGCGAGCAGACGCTCAACCAGTTGCTGGTCGAGATGGACGGTTTCGGCGACCGCGCCGGCGTAATCCTGATCGCGGCCACCAACCGCCCCGACATCCTCGACCCGGCGCTGCTGCGGCCCGGCCGCTTCGACCGCCAGATCCCCGTCTCCAACCCCGACCTGGCCGGCCGTCGGGCCGTCTTGAGGGTGCACTCCAAGGGCAAGCCGATCGCCCCGGACGCCGACCTGGACGGGCTGGCCAAGCGGACCGTCGGTATGACCGGCGCCGACCTGGCCAACGTCATCAACGAGGCGGCGCTGCTGACCGCCCGCGAAAACGGCACCGTCATCACCGGCCCCGCACTGGAAGAGGCGGTGGACCGGGTGATCGGCGGCCCGCGCCGCAAGGGCCGGATCATCAGCGAGCAGGAGAAGAAGATCACCGCCTATCACGAGGGCGGGCACACGCTGGCGGCCTGGGCGATGCCGGACATCGACCCGGTCTACAAGGTGACGATCCTGGCCCGCGGACGCACGGGCGGGCACGCGGTGGCGGTGCCAGAGGAAGACAAGGGCCTGCGGACCCGCTCGGAGATGATCGCCCAGCTGGTGTTCGCGATGGGCGGGCGCGCCGCCGAGGAACTGGTGTTCCGCGAGCCCACCACGGGCGCGGTGTCCGACATCGAGCAGGCCACCAAGATCGCGCGCTCGATGGTCACCGAATTCGGGATGAGTTCCAAGCTGGGCGCCGTCAAGTACGGCACCGAGCACGGCGACCCGTTCCTGGGCCGCACCATGGGAACGCAGGCCGACTACTCCCACGAGGTCGCCCGCGACATCGACGACGAGGTGCGCAAGCTGATCGAGGCCGCGCACACCGAGGCCTGGGAAATCCTCACCGAGTACCGCGACGTGCTCGACACGCTGGCCGGTGAGCTGTTGGAGAAGGAAACCTTGCACCGGCCCGAGCTGGAGGGCATCTTCTCCGGCGTCGAAAAGCGCCCGCGGCTCACCATGTTCGACGACTTCGGTGGCCGCATCCCCTCGGACAAGCCGCCGATCAAGACGCCCGGCGAGCTGGCCATGGAGCGTGGCGAGCCGTGGCCACCACCGGTCGCCGAACCGGCCTTCAAGGCGGCCATCGCCGCGGCCAGCGAAGCCGCCGAGGCCGCCCGCGCGGAGGCCGACAGAAACGCCCACGGCCCCAACGGTTCTCACGGCGGCCAGCCGGGCGGCAATCGGGAGCCCGCTCCGCACGGCCCCACCCAGCCGGACTACGGCGCCCCGGCGGGCTGGCATGCGCCGGGATGGCCGCCGCCCCCACAGCACCAACAGCAGCCGAACTACTGGTATCCGCCCGCGCAGCCCCCGCAGCAGCCGTACTGGCCGCAGCCGGTGCCGAGCTACCCGGGGCAGCCGGTCCCGCCGGCCCAGCCGCCCTACCCGCCGTATCCGCCCTATCCGCCGCCCGGTCAATCCCATCCGGATGCCGGCAAGTCTCCGGAGAAAGAGGATGACGACGTGAGCCGGTCCAACCCACCGGCGCACGGCTGACGAAACGGAGGATCCGAATGGCTCTCCCGGATTTGGAGCCCGATTTAGGGTCGGTCACCCCCCAACCGACTCCGCGCATCCGGGCGTTCGACCAGCAACGCGCCGAGGCGGCGGTCCGCGAACTGTTGTATGCCATCGGGGAAGACCCCGATCGAAATGGCTTGCAGGACACCCCCGCCCGCGTCGCGCGCGCATATCGGGAGATGTTCGCCGGGCTTTATACGGACCCCGACAGCGTCCTGAACACCATGTTCGACGAGGACCACGACGAGATGGTGATCGTCAAGGAAATCCCGCTGTACTCGACCTGCGAGCATCACCTGGTCTCGTTTCACGGGGTGGCCCACGTCGGCTACATCCCCGGCCGGGACGGCAGGGTGACCGGCCTGTCCAAGATCGCCCGACTGGTGGACCTGTACGCCAAGCGGCCCCAGGTTCAGGAGCGGCTCACCAGCCAGATCGCCGACGCCTTGGTGAACAAGCTCGATCCGCGCGGGGCGATCGTCGTTGTCGAGGCGGAGCACCTGTGCATGGCGATGCGCGGCGTCCGCAAGCCCGGCGCCGTGACGACGACCTCGGCGGTGCGCGGCATCTTCAAGACCAGTCCCGCCTCCCGGGCCGAAGCGCTCGATCTCATCCTGCGCAAGTGAGTCCGGCGCCCGTGCAGGTGATGGGAGTCCTCAACGTCACCGACGATTCGTTCTCGGACGGCGGGCGCTATCTCGATGCCGACGACGCCGTCGCCCATGGCCTGGCGATGGTCGCCGAGGGCGCGGGCATCATCGACGTCGGCGGCGAGTCCACCCGGCCCGGGGCCGTCCGCATCGACCCGCGGGTCGAGGCGTCGCGCGTCGTTCCCGTCGTCAAGGAGCTTGCGGCACAGGGTATTACGGTCAGCATCGACACCATGCACGCGGACGTCGCGCGGGCCGCGCTGCAGAGCGGCGCGCGGATCGTCAACGACGTGTCCGGCGGTCGCGCCGACCCGGCGATGGCCCCGCTGCTCGCGGAGGCCAGCGTGCCGTGGGTGTTGATGCACTGGCGGCCGGTGTCGCCCGAGCGCCCGCACGAGGCCCCGCACTACCGCGACGTGGTGGCCGAGGTCCGCGGTGAGCTGCTCGCCAACGTCGACGACGCGGTGGCCGCCGGCGTCGATCCCGACAAGCTGGTGATCGACCCCGGCCTGGGATTCGCCAAGACGGGACAACACAATTGGGCGCTGCTGCACGCGCTGCCGCAGCTCGTGGCCACCGGGATTCCGGTGCTGCTGGGCGCCTCCCGCAAGCGGTTTCTCGGCACGTTGCTGGCCGGACCCGACGGGTCGCCGCGACCGCCCGACGGGCGCGAGACGGCGACCGCGGTGATCTCCGCGCTGGCTGCCCTGCACGGGGCCTGGGGAGTGCGGGTGCACGACGTGCGCGCCTCCGTCGATGCCCTCAAGGTTGTCGAGGCCTGGACTCAGAATGGCTGATCGAATCGAGTTGCGCGGCTTGGCCGTTCGCGGCCGGCACGGGGTCTTCGAACACGAGCGCGCCACCGGCCAGGATTTCGTCGTCGACATCACGGTGTGGATCGACCTGGCCGACGCCGCCGCGAGCGACGACCTGTCCGACACCTACGACTACGGCGCGCTGGCGCAGCTGGCCGCGGACATCGTCGCCGGGCCGGCGCGCAAGCTGATCGAAACGGTCGGGGCCGAGATCGCCGAGCGGGTGATGGACGACGGGCGCGTGCACGCCGTCGAGGTGGTCGTGCACAAGCCGCAGGCCCCTATCCCGCAACAGTTCGCCGACGTGGCCGTCGTGGTGCGGCGGTCGCGGCGCGGCGGTCGCGGTTCGGTGATCCCGGCCGGTGGGGCAGTGTGAGCCGCGTCGTGCTGTCCATCGGGTCCAACCTGGGCGACCGGTTGGCCCGGCTGCAGTCGGTCGTCGACGGACTCGGCAACGCCGTCGTCGCGGTGTCTCCCGTCTACGAGACGGATCCCTGGGGCCGGGTGGATCAGGCCCCGTTTCTCAACGCGGTGCTCGTCGCCGACGACCCCGCGTGCGACGGGCAGGCCTGGCTGAGCCGGGCGCAGGAATTCGAGCGGGCGGCGGGCCGGGTCCGCGGCGAGCGCTGGGGCCCGCGCTCGCTCGACGTCGACCTGGTTGCCTGTTACGCCGACGGCGACACGGAAGTGGTCACCCGCGAGCCCAACCTGACGCTGCCGCACCCGCTGGCCCACCTGCGCGCCTTCGTGATGGTGCCGTGGCTGGCCATCGAGCCGGACGCGCGCCTGACGGTGGCCGAGGGGCGGCGCCCCGTCGCGCAGCTGCTCGCCGAGCTCGACCCGGCCGACCGGGCCGGCGTTCGGCTGTCCAACCTGACGCTCGAGCTCGACAGAAACCCGGAATCGGACGCCTGATGGGCCCGACCCGCAAGCGTGACCTGACGGCCGCGGTGGTCGGCGCTGCGGTGTTGGGCTACCTGCTGGTGGTCTCGCTGTATCGCTGGTTTCCGCCCATCACGGTGTTGACCGGGCTGCCGCTGCTCGGTGTGGCCATCGCCGAGGCGCTCTGGGCGCGTTATGTGCGGGTCAAGATCAACGACGGCGAAATCGGCGCCGGGCCCGGCTGGCTGCACCCGCTAGCGGTGGCGCGCAGCGTGGTGGTGGCCAAGGCGTCCGCCTGGGTGGGCGCGCTGGTGCTGGGCTGGTGGGCCGGGGTCCTGGTGTACTTCCTGCCGCGGCGGTCGTGGCTGCGGGCGGCTGAGCACGACACCCCCGGCACGGTGGTGGCCGCCGTCAGCGCGCTGGCGTTGGTCGTCGCCGCGCTGTGGCTGCAGCATTGCTGCAAGTCCCCGCAGGATCCGACCGAGCACGGCGAGGGTGCGGAAACCTGACGCTCCCGGTGGGACGGCGATCGACCGGGTTGGGAATCGCCGGTGCCGCGCGACACGCGGAGTGACCTCGCGCAGGTACTCTCAGGCCATGACCGTTCTGTCCCGCGGCGCCCGGGTTCGGCGCGGCGGCCGCAGGCCGGGGTGGGTGCTCTTGACGGCGTTGCTGGTCCTCGCGATGGGAGCCAGTTCCGCACTGGTTTTCACCAATCGGGTGGAACTCCTCAAGCTCGCTGTAATCCTGGCGCTGTGGGCCGCAGTCGCCGGCGCCTTCGTTTCGGTGCTCTACCGCCGCCAAAGCGATGCGGACCAGTCCCGCGTCCGGGACCTGAAGCTGGTCTACGACCTGCAGCTGGACCGGGAAATCTCGGCCCGCCGCGAATACGAGCTGACCGTGGAGTCGCAGCTGCGCCGCGAGCTGGCATCCGAGCTGCGCGCCCAGGCCGAGGACGACCTGGCGGCGCTGCGCGCCGAACTGAGCGCCCTGCGTACCAGCCTCGAGATCCTGTTCGACACCGACTTACAGCAGCGCCCCGCGATCGAGACCCACGAGACCGAGGCGCCCCGCGGCCGGGCGTACAGCGAGTGGGAACGCAACGGCGAGAGCAACCCGGATTGGGTGCCCAGCGATCGCGTCGCGTCGGTCGCCCGGGAGAACCCACCCGGCCACCCGGACGAAGCCGCGATCATCGACGTGCCCGAGGAGCCGCTGCTACCGCCCCGACAGCCGCCACCCCCGCGCGAGCGGTTCCAGTACGACGTCCGCCAAGACGCGCGGTACGTGGTCTCCCAGGAGCCGCCGTACATGACGCCGCCGCCGGCGCCGGAGCAGCCGCGATACGAGCAGCGCCAGCCGCCGCCCCCGCCGCGACCAGAGCCGCAGCCGCAGCCGCAGATGCAGGACTGGCAGGCCCCCGCCGCGGGTGTCGAATCGCCGGGCGGGCGGCGCGCCCGTCATTACGGCGCCG
>NZ_LZKK01000090.1 GCF_001672815.1 Mycobacterium sp. E796
GCCCTCTCGACTGTCGACTGGCGCGGCGTTCATGGCGTTTACGCCGGTTCGCGGAGCGAGAGACCGGCGGCGCGGTAAATCGTATCGATGACGGACATGTTCTCGATCGCGCCTTCCGGCGTCGTCTTCACCGGTTCGCCGCGCAGCACCGCCGCGGCGAAGGCCTCGAGCTGGTACGCATAGCTGGTGCGGCGCGGGAAGCGCTCCACCCGCTTGCCGTCGGCCGAGCGGATCGTGAGCCGGGGCAACAAGTGCGGAGCAGCCGGACTGAGGTAACGCAGCCGGCCGCGATCCCCAACCACCTTGGCGCTCGCCCAAAACAGGTTCGACGACCACAGCGCGCAGTGCAGGCGGCCCGTGTGCCCGCCGGCGAACCGCAATTCGGCCGTCATAGCCCGGTCCACTTCGGGACCGCCCAGTTTCGCACGAGCCGAAACGACTTCCGGGGTCGAACCGCCGAACGTACGGAGCATGTCGACCGTATAGCTTCCGTCGGTCATCAGCGCGCCACCGGCAAGGGAGTAGTCGTAGATGTTGCTATTTGAACGCTTCGGCAGCAATACGCATAAGGAGACGTCGATCCGCTCGAGCTTGCCCAGCTCGCCTGACGTGAGAATCTGCTCGACGCGCGAAGTCAACGGATGGTAGCGGTATTGGATTGCCTCCATGACGACGCGATCTGACTTCGCGGCCAGCTCGGCGATGTCGCGGGCCTCGGCGGCATTGGCGGTGAACGG
>NZ_LZKK01000091.1 GCF_001672815.1 Mycobacterium sp. E796
GGGCAGCTCGAAGAAGACAACATCGTTGGGGTCCTCGTCGACAACCGCGGTGGGTGTACCGGTGGCAGCGAGTTCGCGTAGTGCGGACGCATCCTGGGTCTCGACGTCGGGTATGCGGCGTGCGTCGTAATCGCTGGTGGTCGTCATGGCTGTTCCTCCCTGCTGGACGACGGGTTGACGCACTTGCCTGTACTCACCCGTGGCTGAGTCGGTACCCCGATCACGTGTCGATAACACCTAATCGGCTCAAAAAATTGCGCGGACGACAATTGGGCGGCTCCCATGTCCGTGGAGGGCCGACTCAGCAGGCGATCGGCGTCTTGGCGCGCGCCGCGGAGCCGTCGGCTCTCGTGCCGTGCAGGAACAACGCGACGTTGAAGGCCCGGCGCTGGCTCCGCGATACGAATGCCAGGCCAACCCAGGGCGCCACGACGGCGAGGAGCAGCGCCAGGACCGCCGCCCCCGCATGCCCGGTGACCAGCGCAAGAACGCCAACCGCCAGACCGACCGCCCAGATGACGGCAGCCACGCGACCCGCGATGCTGGGACGCAACGGGCCGGACGTGTCGAGCATGCGCCCCTTATGCCCGGTCAGACCGAAAATTAAACATTTCAGCGGCGGCTCGGCCGGGCGACGGTCAACTGCTCGGCGGCGGCGCGGGCTCGTCGGAATTCATTGCCTGCCAGCGGACTTCGGCCGCGCGCACCTTGCGGTGCGTCTGCAAGAGCCAGGCCACGCCCGCGGCCCCCGACACGGCCGCCAGCAGCACGACCACCGAACCGACCAGGAGGTGCCCGGTCGCGAACGCGTACAGCCCGATTACCAGGGCGACCACGGCGAGGGCCGTCGACGCGAGCCCGGGGGCATTGGCGGCGTGGGTCAACGATTCGCCGGCATGCTGGCGAGAAGTACGGTGGTGGTCAACCGGGTCAGTTTTCGGGGTTCGCAAATTCTCTCCTCGTCAAAACGCTTTTGTGCCAGTGCTGTTCGCATGGCGGATCGTGCCGAAGCCTCGTCGGGGTCTACCCACCGCCCCCATGGGCCAAACGACGGCTCGTGTCAGCCGGCCCCGCCGCGGGTATGCCCCGCGAATGCACACAGCCCCCGCCGTCCTGTTCGACGTGGACGGAACCCTGGTCGATTCCAACTATCTGCACGTCTACGCATGGCAACGCGCCTTCGACGCCGAAGGCATGCCGGTCGCGGCCTGGCAGATCCACCGCTGCATCGGCATGGACGGCGGCACGCTGGTGCGCACGCTGTCCAATGACGCACCCGACGACGTGCAGGACCGGCTCAGCGACGGGCACAGCCGCTACTACCGCGAGGTCACCCCGCTGCTGGCGCCCTTGCCCGGCGCCCGGGAGCTGCTGCAGCGCGTCGCCGCGCTCGGACTGCAAGTGGTGCTGGCCAGTTCGGCACCCGAGGACGAGCTCAAAACCCTGCTCAAGACGCTCGACTGTGACGAGGTCATCGCCGCGAAGACATCGTCGCGCGACGTCGACACCGCCAAACCCGACCCCGGCATCGTGCAGGTGGCGCTCGACCGGGCCGGCGTGGACGCGGACCACGCGGTGTTCGTCGGCGACGCCGTGTGGGATGCCCACGCCGCCGCGGCCGCGGGACTGCCGTGCATCGGACTTTTGAGCGGCGGCATCTCCCGCGCCGAATTGGAGGCGGTTGGCGCGTCACCGATTTTCACGGATCCGCAGGATCTCCTCGAGCATCTGGACGCCACCCGGATCGGGGCGCTACATACCGCGAGTGCGCAACCACAACGGTAAGAGCCACCAAAAGAACGCAAACAGTGCCAGCGCACAAGCTCCCGCAATGAGCCCGGCGCTACGCCCGGCAACCGAGTCGAAAACGATGACCGTCACGCCGGTCAGGGCGGTGCCCAGCAGCCCGAGCCCGGCGTAGGCGCACCGGTGCGCTGCCGACACCAAGACCTGCAGGCGGTGCCGCCGGAACAGCAGCCGGTGAATGCCGACCGGGGTGACCAGCAGCACCGTCGCGCCCACCGAACAGCCGACGGTCACCAGGTACACGATCCGCATGGGTTCGGCGAGAACGCCGAAGCGCTGCTGGAACGGGAGCGTCAACAGGAAACCGGTCAGCAGCTGGACGCCGGTCTGCACGACACGCAGCTCCTGCAGCAGGCTGTTCCAATTGCGGTCCAGCCGTTCGATTTCGGTCTCGCCGCGCTGGCTGTGATCCCACTGCTGGTCATCTTCCGGATGATCGACGTCGTCACCCATGACACCGATCATCCCACCGGGAAGTGATGGTTGAGGGAACGTTGGGCCGCGGAGGGCGCGTCAGCGGCTGCTGTTGCCGTCCCGGACGGCGGTCAACGCGTCGTCCAGCGTCGGGTACAGCGGGAAGGTCTTGTCCAGGCCGGTGAGGTGGATCGGCCGCCTGGTC
>NZ_LZKK01000092.1 GCF_001672815.1 Mycobacterium sp. E796
CTCGATCGAGACCACCGCCACCGCCCTGGCGGCCAACCTGCCGACACTGCCGTCCACCGCCGTCATCGACGTCCTGTTGCGCCGGGCGCCGCGCACGAAAGCCCCGCTGCCGCGCACCGGCGACACCGTCGCCGACATCACCGCCGCCGCCCTCGATCTCGACTCGTCGTACCTCGCGGTGCACGGGCCGCCGGGCACCGGCAAGACGCACACCGCCGCCCGGGTGATCAAAAGCCTTGTCGCCGAACATGGCTGGCGCATCGGCGTGGTGGCGCAATCGCACGCCACGGTGGAGAACCTGTTGGGCTGCGTGATCGACGCCGGGCTGGATCCGGGCCGGGTCGCCAAGAAACCCGCCGGGCACAACGCCCCGCGCTGGCGGGAGATCGAGTCCGACGAATACCCGTCCTTCATCGCCGAGCACGACGGTTGCGTGATCGGCGGCACCGCTTGGGATTTCGCCAACGCCAACCGGGTGCCACCGGGCAGCCTGGACCTGCTGGTGGTCGACGAGGCGGGCCAGTTCTGCCTGGCCAGCACCATCGCCGTGGCGCCGGCGGCGGCCAACCTGTTGCTGCTCGGCGACCCGCAGCAGCTGCCACAGGTCAGCCAGGGAACGCATCCCGAACCGGTCGACACGTCGGCGCTGGACTGGCTGGTGGACGGCGGGCGCACGCTGCCCGACGAGCGGGGCTACTTCCTGGACCTGTCCTACCGCATGCATCCGGCGGTATGCGCCGCGGTCTCCGCGCTGTCCTACGAATGCCGGCTGCAATCGCACGCGTGCACGAAAGAGCGCCACCTCGTAGGGCAACGCCCCGGGGTGCACGTGAGTGCCGTGGAACACCAAGGCAATTCGACGGAGAGCCCCGAGGAGGCCGGCGCGATCGCCGCCCACATCCGCGGGCTGCTCGGTCGGGCGTGGACCGACGAACACGGCACCCGCCCACTGGCCGCTGACGACGTGCTGGTGCTGGCGCCCTACAACGCCCAGGTGACGCTGATCCGCCGGCGGCTCGCCGAGGTCGGGCTCGGCGCGGTCCGGGTCGGAACCGTCGACAAGTTCCAGGGCGGGCAGGCCCCGGTGGTCTTCGTGTCGATGACGGCCTCGTCGGTCGACGTGGTGCCGCGCGGGATCTCGTTCCTGCTCAACCGGAACCGGCTCAATGTCGCCATCAGCAGGGCGCAGTACGCGGCGGTGATCGTGCGCTCGCGGCTGCTCACCGAGTACCTGCCCGGCACGCCCGCCGGCCTGATCGACCTCGGCGCGTTCCTGGCGCTGACGCGCGACTAGCCCGATGGTGGCGACCCGCTGCGCCCGGCTACGCCGCGCTTGCGATCGCCACTAGCCCGATGGTGGCGACCCGCTGCGCCCGGCTACGCCGCGCTTGCGATCGCCACTAGCCCGAGTGCCGGCCGTAGCCGGCGGGGTCGTCGTCGGGATCGGGGCGGTAGCGGTGGCCCGGCGACGCCATCGGGCGAAACCGCTTCCCACCGTCGACGCGAGACCCGTTGTGCGCGAAGCCGATCGGTGCGGCCGGCACCGGCTGGCGCACCGGCACCGGCCGGGCAGGCGCCGGTGGCGCAACGTCCGGTTCACGAACCAGCCGCAGTTCGACGTACTCGTCGTCGTCATAGTCGTCGTCGACGACGTCTCCCCAGTCCGCCGGCTCGCCGCCCGCGTCCGCCGAAGGGGCGAACCCGAGCACGAACAGCGCGGCGACGACGCCGAACAACACGACGAACGCGGGCAACAGCACCGACTGCGCCATCGCGGCCGCGAACGGCTCGCGCAGGAACTCGGGCAGCTGCACGGCGGCGGCGTCCTCTGCCGAGGCCGACGGTGCGTCGGACGGCATCTCGGAACCGATCCGCCACGTCATGAACGCGGCCATGCCCGCGCTGCCGAGCACCGCCCCGAGCTGCCGAACCGAGTTGAAGACCGCCGAACCCGCGCCGGCGAGTTCGGTGGGCAGGTTGCGCGTCGCGGTCGCCGTCAGCGGCGACCACACGAACGCGCTGCCCACGCCGATGACGGCGAACGCCAGCAACAGCCGCCAAATCGGCGTCGACGGGGACATCTCGAACGACAGCCAGGTGAGCCCGACCGCCATCGTGGAGAAGCCGAACCCGAGCACCGGCCCCGGGTGGTACCTGTCGACGATCACGCCCACGAACGGCGCCAGCGCGCCGCCCACGACCGCCATCGGCGCGATCACCAGCGCCGAACGCGTCGGCGACAGCCCGCACCCGCCCTGCAAAAAGAACGGCAGCGGCAGCATCATCGCCGTCATCGCGAACGCGGTGACCGCGACCCCGGCGTTGCACAGGCCGAAGTCGCGGTCGGCGAAGACGCGCAGCGGGATCAGCGGCTCGCGGGTGTTGGCGGCCTGCCAGTACACGAACACCGACATGCACCCGACACCGGCGACGATCATCGCCCAGACCCACGGCTGCCAGTGCGCGGCCTGGCCCTCCTGCAGGCCGAAGACGATCAGGAACATGCCCAGCCCGGACAACGCGACGCCCACCAGGTCGAAGCGCTGCGCCTGGGTGGGCAGCACCGGCACCAGCCACGCGGCCAGCGCCAGCCCGGCGACGCCGATGGGGACGTTGACGAAGAAGATCCACTGCCAGCCCAGCCCGTCGACCAGCGCGCCGCCGGCCAGCGGTCCGACCAGGGTGGCCACGCCGGCGGTGGTGCCCCACACGCTGACCGCGACGCCGCGCCGCTCCGGCGGGAACACCCGGGTGATCATCGACAGCGTCTGCGGGGTCAGCACACCGGCGCCGACGCCCTGGACCACCCGGGCGGCGATCAGCATGGCGACGCTGCCCGATAGCCCACACCAGAGCGACGCGGCGGTGAACAGGCCCAGCCCGGCCAGATAGAGGTTCTTGGTGCCGTACCGGTCACCGAGCCGGCCGGCCACCAGCAGCACCACCGCGCACCCCAGCAGGTAGGCGCTGGTCACCCAGACCACGGTGGCGTACCCGGTGTGCAGGTCGATCTTGATGGTCGGGTTGGCGATGACGACGATCGTGGAGTCGACCATGATCATGAAGAAGCCGATCATCATCGCGAACAGCGCGTTCCAGGGATTCCGCGGACCCGCCGCGAGCAGGGAGTTCCAGACATTCATGAACTCGGCGCGACTCGGCCCCGCGCGCCGGTTCCCCCCCGGCGACCAAGGCGTCGCCGTGTTCATGTGGCCTAACCCCCTCGCACCGACGGCTCGAATCGTCACCCAGCCCGCATTATCCCGCGTGGGCGAATGCGCCGCTCGGCCGCGCATCGGTGAGCGCACGTTAGCCTGGAAGGACATGTGGAAGCGAGGCAGGATGCGGGCCCGACGGAACAGAGCGTCGCGCATGTCGACGCCGGAGCAGGCGGCGGGCGGCCAGGGCGGCCGGCCGAAGGCATCGGCGCGGGCATTGGCGCAGGTCATCGAGCGGAGCACCCGGATACACGGGCCCGCGGCGGAGGCCTATGTGTCGCGGCTGCGTCGCGCGCACCCGGGCGCCACCCCGGCAGAAATCGACGCCAAGCTGGAGAAGCGCTTCCTGGCGGCGCTGACGGCCAGCGGCGCCGCGGTCGGCTCGGCCGCGACGTTTCCCGGGGTCGGGACGCTGACGGCGGTGTCCGCGGGCGCCGGGGAGACGGTCTTCTTCATCGAGGCCACCGCGCTGTTCGTGCTGGCCAAGGCCGTGGTCTACAACATCCCGGCCGACCACCGCGAACGTCGCCGCGCGCTGGTCCTTTCCGTCTTGGTCGGCGACGACAGCCAACGCGCCATCGGCGAGCTGATCGGGCCGGGCCGCACCAACGGGGGTTGGCTGGCCGAGGGCATGGCGTCGCTGCCGTTGCCGACGCTGTCGCGGATGAACACCCGGATGCTCGGCTACTTCGTCAAGCGATACACGCTGCGAAAGGGCGCCCTGATGTTTGGCAAGGCGCTGCCGGTCGGCATCGGGGCGGTGGTCGGCGGCGCCGGCAACCGGATGGTGGGCAAGAAGATCGTCCACAACGCCCGCCACGCGTTCGGCTTGCCACCCTCGCGCTGGCCGAGCACGCTACGGCTGTTGCCGCCGGTCCACGAGGTCGGCTAACGGCGGCCTCACCCGGTGCCTCTCGCGGATTGCCCGCGAAAGGTTAGCCTTTATTGGGGCGAAAACGCTCCCGCACCGTCGCGGGATTTGGTTGCCGCCGATAACGCGTACAGCGCGCCTGCAGGACAAAAGAATTGAGGCGAACAGCGGCCGTGAGCAACATTTCACCATTCGGGCAAAACGAATGGCTGGTCGAGGAGATGTACCGCAAGTTCCGCGATGACCCCTCGTCGGTCGACCCGAGCTGGCACGAGTTCCTGGTCGACTACAACCCCGAGACCACCACCGAGACA
>NZ_LZKK01000093.1 GCF_001672815.1 Mycobacterium sp. E796
GGGGCGCACATGGTGGTGGTCGGCTGCCGCGGACAAGACACGTTCCATCGTGCGGTGCTCGGCTCGGTCAGCACCGGGTTGATTCATCATGC
The DNA here is from genome assembly GCF_001672815.1 of Mycobacterium sp. E796. Taxonomy (GTDB): domain Bacteria; phylum Actinomycetota; class Actinomycetes; order Mycobacteriales; family Mycobacteriaceae; genus Mycobacterium. Next base: position 93 of record NZ_LZKK01000093.1, read on the forward strand.
CCACTGCCCTGTCGCGGTGATCCACGACGAAGCCCCGAATCTGCTGGGACCGTCGCCCTTGCCGGTGCTGACCGAGCCGAGCACCGCACGATGGAACGTGTCTTGTCCGCGGCAGCCGACCACCACCATGTGCGCCCCTTTAGACAGGTCGATAAGGGTGGGTACCGGCGCCGCGCACAACAGTTCGCCGTCGATCTCGGGTCGGTTGCCTTCTCCTACACTGTCTTTGGCGACCTTGATCGCGTCGGCGAGGATCTTGCGCGCTCCTTCTTCGTGCCGTTGGTGGATCACGGCCGGGATGGGAGCGGGCCAGACCGCAGGCGGGTCCGAGACGTGTACAACGGTCAGTCCAACGTTGCGCATCAGTGCCTCGCGTGCTGCCCACCGTACGGCCCGCGCTGACGATGGCGAGCCATCGACTCCCACGACAAGACCCAAATGCGTGCCGCGACCGGACATCATGCGACCTTGTACGCGGTCACCGTCGCAGCTGGACTGGCTGTCCGAACAAGCCGCCCCAGGCTCGGTCAACGGCAACGACTACCGCGTCATCAAAGTCGCGGGTCACATCGTTTACGGCGATCGCTACGAGCGCTTCGGCCAACTCGAAGGGGGCGACGCCATACCGTTTGGCGGTTTGGAGGATGTCGATGAACGCCTC
>NZ_LZKK01000094.1 GCF_001672815.1 Mycobacterium sp. E796
CGGGGCTACCGACACATCATCGTGAAAGCAACCCATTCAGAAACCACCGACCGACACACTGTCCACCAGTGAGCGACTAATCCGCTTGTCGCTACGAGGTGGACACAACGGGCAATGGTTCGGCGGAGAGGCTTGTGTGGCGGATGTGATTCCCGCGGTTAGGCGGGTATGGGCGCACCGCACTGCAGCATGCCGTTCTTGGGATCGGAATTGCCGGGCGTTGGTCGGACGAACTGATCGAGCTGCGTGAAAACGTTGTCGTCCACGTCGATCTCGCAGTGCACATTCGCTGAGTAGGGGAAATGCAGCACGATCTGCATACCGGCCTGCTGCGGATCGGGCAACACCGTGTTGGCCTCGAACACGTTGCCCGGCATCGACGGAAGGTTCGTGCTGTTCGCCCGGTTGCCGTTGATCACGAAAATGGCCTGACTGCCGGTGGTCAGGGCGTCGATCCGGGCGCGGTAGGTGATGTTGTGCAGGTCTGCCCTCGCGGTTGCCGGGCTTAGCTGGGACCCGGCCGCGATGACGGTCAAGGCAGTGATTGCCATCCATCGGTGGTTGCTGGGACTCATAGCAGCCGAGATTACCCGGCCTGACAGCGCGGACACCACAGCGACGTCCGCCCGGCGACCCGGGCACGCGCGAGGCGGGTGCCACAGCGCGGACAGGACGGGTCGGGATCGTCGCGAACCCGCGTGAGCCAGCGCGGCAGGCCGGGCACCCGACCGTGCGGCACCGCCGTGCGCAGCACCTGCGTCATCGCGGCGTGCAGGCGCTTGACGTCGTCGGCCTCGAGTTGCGGGATCGGCCGGGCCGGCGCGATCCGGGCCCGCCAGCAGCGGCGGCCGACGAGCCGCCGGCCGAGCGCCGCGGCGGTGGTGTTTCGCAGAATCCCTGGATCGCGGACCTGCACGCCCCGGATCCGCCGGCCGGGCAGCGCGTCGGCCAACTCGCGCCGAAAGCCCTCCACGTCGGGTAGCTCAGGCACGAAGCTTGGCCACCCGCTGCGCGGGACCCTTCAGCGAGCGAGCGCGCCGGTACATGCCGGCCCACGGATCGCCCTGCCCGGCAAGCCGTTTGGGGAGATCGCGGATGGTGAACCGGTCCGCCCGCAGGCCCCGCATGTCCAGCTCGTCCCACTCCAGCGGGGTCGCCACCGGCGCGCCCGCCCGGGCCCGCACCGAATACGGTGCAATCGCCGTCTGCGCGTAGGCGTTTCGCATGATGTCGAGGTACACGCGGTCGCCGCGGTTGTCCTTGCGGGCTTCCAGGGTGCGATGCGCGGGGTCGTCGGCCACCACCACCTCGGCGACCTCGCGGGCGAACTGGCGCACGGTGTCGAAATCGGTGTCGGGACGCAGCGGCACCACCACGTGCAACCCGCGCGACCCGGTGGTCTGCACGTAGCGCGCCAGGCCGAGGTCGTCCAGCACCGCGGCCGCCGCGTGGGCCGTCGCCCGCACCACCGCGAAGTCGCTGTCGGAGGGGTCGAGGTCGAACACCAACCGGTCGGGCTTGTGCAGCCGGTCCCGCCGCGACTGCCACACGTGCAGTGTGACGCAGTTCTGGTTGGCCAGCCAGCGCAGCGCCTCGGGGCGCTCCGCCACGGGATGCACCACGGTGCCGCCCTCTTTGCCGACCTCGACACGGCCCATCCAGTCGGGCAGCGAATCCGCGAAATCTTGTTGCACCCAACCTTGTTCGCCGATACCGCGTGGGAACCGCTGCACGGTGAGCGCCCGGTCCCGCAGGTGCGGCAGCATCGCATCGGCCACCTCGCTGTAATAAGCGACCAACTCACCCTTGGTGATGCCGTCCTTCGGGAACATCACCCGGTCGGGGTGGGTGACCTCGACGTCGACGCGCGGCGTCACCGCGTCTCCCGCACCACGTCGGACGCGTCCTTGTCGGTGCGCAGCCCCTGGTAGCGCGGGTGGCGCAGCTTGCCGTCGCGGGTCCACTCGGAAAACCCGATCTGGGCCACCAGCTCGGGGCGCACCCAGTGGGCGCCGTTCTCGCGCACCAGACCCCGGGTGAACGGTGGCTCGTCCTGCTCGAGGGGGGACAGCCGCTCGTGCAGGCTCCGCAGCGCGGCTTCGTCGAACCCGGTTCCCACCTTGCCGGCGTAGACCAGGTCGCGACCGTCGTGGTAGCCGAGCAGCAGCGCCCCCAACTCGATGCGGCTGCCCTTCGGGCTGGTGTAGCCGCCGACGACGAATTCCTGGTCGCGAACGCATTTGAACTTCAGCCAATTTTTCGACCGACCACCTTCGTACGCGGCGTCGGTCCGCTTGGCGATCACACCCTCGTCGCCGCGTTTACATGCCGCCTCGTAGGCGCCGATCCCATCCTCGACCCGGTGCACCGCGAAACGCAGCGGATCGCTGAAGTCAATCGCCTTGCGCAACAGTTTCTTTCGCCACAGCTGCGGCACATCGGTGGTCGACTTGCCGTCGACGTGCAGCAGGTCGAACACGTAGTAGAAGACGCGGACCGGTGACGCGCGGGCCACCTCGGGATCGGTGATACCCAGCCGGCCCTGCAGCCGTTCGAAGCTGGTGCGTCGGCCCGCGAACGCCACCACCTCGCCGTCCACGACGAACCGCGTGGTGCGCTGGGCGGCGAGCGCGTCAACAAGCTCGGGATAGGTTCCGTTGAGCGGCTGCCGATTTCGCGACAGCAGCCGCACCCGGTCGCCGTCACGAAAGCCCAGGCAGCGCATCCCGTCGAATTTGCGCTCGAATATCCACTGCGGGTCGGAGAACCGCCGGTCGGTCAGCGTGGCCAGCGTGGGAGGCCGCCAGTCGGGCACCGGTTCGTCGTGCAGCGCCGCGCGCACCGGTGCGGGCAGGGCGGCGAAGTCGATCATGACACGTCGTCCAGTGAGTGGCCGGTCAGCGCCGGCTGGCGCAGCGTGTCGGCGTCCTCGTCGTCTTTGCGCCTGATCAGCAGCCACGTCTCGTGATAGCCGTCCCGGATCCGGGTCAGCGTGTACCACCCGCGCAGCCATTCGCCGCACAGAAAGAACGAAAGATGGCCGCGCTCAAGGCATTCGCCCATGTCGTAGGGCGTCGCGTTGACATAGGTGCCGGCGTCGGCGTCGACGTCGCGCTCGGCGGCTTCGAGCGGAAGGTCCTCGGTGCGGCGGGCTATCCGGCTGTGTTCGGGGATCGCCCAGGAGACCAGCACACCGTCGATCTCGAGGCGAAGGTAGTAGTGGTCGCTGGCCGCCCCCTGCCGCTGGATGACGAAACGCGGGTCCCGGCCGGACCGGCGTTTGCGTCGGTGGTCGATCAAACGCATCCCCAAGTGATACCCGTGGGTCACGTGAGGAAACGAGCTATGCCTCACGCCAGGTCAGCTCCATGCCATGGGTGGCCAGCCACCGGGAAAGGTCGTAGCCGTTGCGGGCCAGGCCGTCGACGGCGACCACGGCGCGCCGCACGGCCCGTTCGGCCACCTCGGGCGTCAGCAGGCCGTGGCGCACGGCGTCCAGCAGCTCGTCGATGTCGGCGAGCTCGGCGCCGGCGCTGGTGCGGACGACGATGTCGAGGTAGTGGTCTTCCGAACGCCACACCTTCGGGCCCGGCGTGTATTCGCCCACGTCGAGGTAGTAGTCCTGGTCGCGTTCGTGCCCCGGGTTGAAGTGAAAGACGGTGGCGCGCAAGCCCAACGACGGCAGCAGCCAGGATTCGAGGTAGTGGAACTGCGCGCGGCCCGGGGTGGGGCGGGCAAGGTAGAGCCCCCACGGGTGCACGACGTACTCGTCGACGGCCCGCACGATGCCCTTCGGATCGGTGTTGGTGCGGGCGACCAGGTCGAACGTCTCGTGCTTGGGGGGATGGATGATCTCACCCTATCGGCGCAACCGAATTTTCCACCGCACGAAGCCGCCGTAGAACACCGACAGCGCGGCCAGCATGCCCATGTCGATCAGCCAGGCCTTCGAGGTGTGCTCCCAGAACCGGTCCTGGGAGAGCAGCGTTTCGGGCACCAGGTGCCGCAGATCGACCGTCGAGGCGGCCGCGGCGTAGCCCCAGCGCGCGGGCATCGCGAACGACAGCTGGTCGAGGCCGAGCCGGCCGGTCACCGGGACCATGCCGCCGCACAGCACCAGCTGCGCCATCACCGTCACCACGAACAGCGGCATGATCTGCTCGCTGGAGCGGACCAGCGACGAAATGGCCAGCCCGAGGATGGCCGAGGCGACGCAGGTGCCCGCCACGGTCAGGAACAGCTCGACGGTCGCCCCGGCGGTCGAGTGGCCGAGCAGGACGGCGCCGCGAGTCGGGGCGCTCTTGCCGATCACCACGATCGCGGTGACGATCGCCGACTGCAGGATCGCGAACGCGCAGAACACCGCCGTCTTCGCGAGCAGATAGGCCGTGGTCGACAGCCCGACCGCCTGCTCGCGCTGGAAGATCGCGCGCTCGCCGACCAGGTCGCGGATCGTCAGCGCGGTGCCCATGAACGCCGCGGCCGGCAGCAGCAGGGCGAGGATCTGCGCGGCTTCGTCGGGTGTCCCGGCATTCGGGCCCGGCACCTGGAACCCGTGGTTGCCGGGCACGGTCAGCGACAGCGAACCCAGGATGAACGGCAACAGCGCCAGGAAGACGAAATAGGCGCGGTCGGCGACGACCAGCCGCACCTGCCGGCGTGCGACCGTGGAAATCTGGCGCCGCACGCTGGTGTGCACCGGCTCGCCCAGGTCGCCGGGCTCGTCGGTCCGGTCGGCCAGTTTCTGGGGCCGCCGCTGGGCCTCGGCCCGCTCCTGGAACCGCCGATTGGCCTCCTCGGGGTCGGCGCCCACTTTGGTGAAGATCTTGGCCCAGTTGGTGGTGCCCATCGCCTCGCCGATCTGGTCGGGCGGGCCGAAGTAGGCCGTCTTGCCGCCCGGGGCCACCAACAGCAGTTGGTCGCAGATGTCCAGGTAGGACAGCATGTGCGTCACCACGATCACCACCCGGCCGGCGTCGGCCAGCTGGCGCAGCATCGTCATGACCTGGTGGTCCAGCGCCGGGTCGAGGCCCGACGTCGGCTCGTCGAGGATCAGCAACGACGGCCCGGTCAGGAGTTCCAGCGCGACCGAGGCCCGTTTGCGCTGGCCGCCCGACAGCTTGTCGACGCGGGTGTCGGCGTGCTTGGTGAGGTCGAGCTCCTCCAGCACCTGGGCGACCACCTTGGCGCGGTCGGCCTTGCTGGTGTCGGGCGGCAGCCGCAGTTCCGCGGCATAGCCCAGCGCCTGGTTGACCGTGAGCTGGCGGTGCACCACGTCGTCCTGAGGAACCATGCCGATCCGGCTGCGCAATGACGCGTATTCGGCGTGGATGTCGTGGCCCTCGAAGGTCACCGAACCCGAGGTGGGGCTGGTGTACCCGGCGATCAGCCGGGCCAGCGTGCTCTTGCCGGCGCCCGACCCGCCGATCACGGCGGTCAGCGTCCCCGGGCGGGCGGTCAGCGAGATGTCGTCGAGCAGTTGCTTGCCGTTGTCGACGACATATTTGACATTGCGCACCTCGAGTCCGCCGGTGCGCGCCGCGGCGGCGCCGCCCTCGACCAGGGTGCCGTCCCGGAACACGAGGTCGACGTTGCCGATCGTGACGACGTCGCCGTCGGTCAGGATCGCCGACCCGACCCGGGTGCCGTTGACGAAGGTGCCGTTGATGCTGTTATCGCGGATCTCGGTCCCGAGCGGGGTGTGCAGCAACGTGGCGTGATGACGCGAGGCGAGGACGTCGTAGACAACGATGTCGCTCTCGGCCGCGCGGCCGATCGTCTTGGCGCCGGCCGTGCCCGCGGCCGCCGACAGGCGCGGCGAGAGCAACTTCACGAACCTTGTCGCCAGGTTGGAAACGTCGGCCGTCCTGGCGTCGATCACGGTGGACTCGGCGGGCGGTGGCGCGTCCGGCTGGAGCGCCGGCTCGGCGTTGACGGTCGTCACCTGGTCGGGCGGCGTCCTGTCGGCTGGCCTGGGCGGCGGCGCCTGCCGGGGCTGCGGTGACCTGGGTGGCCTTGGTGGCGCTGGTGGCCTTGGTGGCTGCCTGGGCGGGCCCTGGGGCGGCATCGGACGCGGCGGCGCGGGCTGCCTGGGCTGGCTGCCGGTCTGGCCACGCCGGGGGACGGGTGGCGCGGTGGGATTCGTCCTCTCCGGCAGCGCGGACCATGCCACGGTGGGCGGCCCGGAGTCCCGCGTCTGCCTGGTCGGCGGTGGTCCGCTGGCGTGGCCGTGCTGCGGCCCGACCGCGAACGTGAGCCGCGGTCCCTGCGGGTTGCCGACGTTGATGCTCTGGCCGTCGTGGATGTCGATGACCGGCATCCGGTAGCCGTTAACATAGGTGCCGTTCAGCGAGCCGTTGTCGATCGCCAGCCAGCGACCCTGGTCGAACCGCACGATCAGGTGCGCGCGGGAGATCCGGGGATCCGGAATCCGCAAGTCCGCGTTCGCGTCACGCCCGACAACGACCTCGTGGCCGGCCGCGAACGAGCGTTGGGACCCGTCGTGCCGGATTGTCAGGACAGGCGGGGCGGGTCGATTCACTACTCAAGTATCGGTCCGCGGTTTGAGTGCTCTCCATGGGACTCGCCTGTGATTTGGCTTTATTTCGATTCGGCCACTCATAGCGTGCTCATAGCTTCCTGAGACCAATCGCCCACCGAGATCCGGCATCATTCGGACGTGGGGGGAGTGAAAGCAGAGCAACGAGGGGGCAGCGATTGACGGACGAAGACAAGGGCACGACCCGGCGGATCGACGCCGGGCGACGGCTGCTGAGTAACCCGCGCCTGGCGCGTGAGGCCCTGCGCGCGGGCTTCAATTCGGGTCCCTCGGCAACCGTCGCGCACCTGTTTCGCCGCATTCCGCCCGTCAACTCGACCCCGAACGCCGAGCCCCCGGCCGTGGAGTCCCGCCCCGAGGCCAGCGCATCGCGGCTCGCGCTGAGCAGCGGCGCGGCGTTCGCCGGCTACACGATCCTGCGGCAGCTCGGTGCCGGCGGCATGGCCGAGGTCTACCTGGCGCTGCATCCCCGGCTGCCGCGGCGCGACGTGATCAAGGTGCTCGCCGAGGCGGTCACCGCCGATCCCGAGTTCCGCGAGCGGTTCAACCGCGAGGCCGACCTGGCGGCGACGCTCTGGCATCCGCACATCGTCGGCGTCCACGACCGCGGCGAATTCGACGGTCAGCTCTGGATTTCCATGGACTACGTCGAGGGCACCGACGCGGCCCGGCTGGTCAAGGAGCGCTACCCGGACGGGATGCCCATCGACGAGGTGTGCGCGATCCTGCAGGCGGTCGCGGGGGCGCTGGACTACGCCCACGACCGCGGCCTGCTGCACCGCGACGTCAAGCCCGCCAACATCCTGCTCACCCATCCCGACGAAGGGGAACGCCGAATCCTATTGGCGGACTTCGGTGTAGCGCGCCACCTGGCCAACATCAGCGGCATCACCGAGACCAACGTCGCGGTGGGCACGGTGGCTTACGCCGCCCCCGAACAGCTGACCGGGTCCAACATCGACGGCCGGGCGGACCAGTATGCCTTGGCGGCCACGGCATTTCATCTGCTCACCGGCGCGCCGCCCTTCCAGCACTCCAACCCGATCGCGGTGATCAGCCAGCACCTGCACGAGGATCCGCCGCGGCTCAGCGACTACCGCCCCGACTTGGCCTACCTCGACGACGTGTTCCTCACCGCCCTGGCCAAGCGCCCCGAGGACCGGTTCGATCGGTGCCGGGCGTTCGCCGCCGCCGTCAGCGAACGGGTTTCCGACGAGCGGGATGACGAGCAGGCCGGTGCCGCTTCGCCGCGGCGGCGGTTGTATCACCGGTTCTCGTCCCGGGCGCGGTGGGCGACCGCGTTGCTGTGCGCGGTGCTGATCGCCATCGCGGCAACCTGGTCGACGCTGTACTCGTTTCAGCCAGAGAGCCCGACGCCCAATGCGCCCGCGCTCGCGTCCCGACCATCCGTGCCGGCGCCGAGCGTGGCGCCCGCGCGGCCCGGGGGGCCGGTGCTCAACGGCACCTACAAACTGACCTACGACCGCAGCAAGCAGACCACCAACGGCATCCCGATCCGCCACGACGGCCCGGCCGCCAGCTGGTGGGCGTTCCGCTCGGTCTGCACCACCAACGGGTGCGCGGCGACCGGGACCCAGCTCGACGACACCAACCACCAGGTGGCCAGCACCGTCGACGGCGGCCACACCTACTCGCTGCGGTTCATCGGTGGCTATTGGCAGGGCGGGTTCCAGCAGGAGCGGGCCGGTTGCACCGAGCCGAACGGACAGGTCAGCGCGACCCAACAGGAAAGCGTCGCCGGGTCGTTGGCGCCGCAATCCGACGGCACGCTGCGCGGCACGGTCACGCAAACCGCCCTGTCCGACGAGTGCGGCGCGCAGGGGGCGGTGGTGCGGGTGCCGGTGGTGGCCACCCGCGTCGGCGACGCCCCGCCGTCCGTGCCGGTGGCCGATCCCGCCCAGGTGATCAGCGCCTCGACCACGCCGCCGCACCCGGGGGCGCCGGTGCTGGGCGGGTCGTGCAGCGACGCCGACAAGCTCGCCTACGACCCGACCAACAGCGAGCAGGTCGTCTGCGAGGGCAACACATGGGCCAAGGCGCCGATCACGATGGGGGTGCACACCACCGGCAGCTCCTGCAACCGCCCGAACACCTCGGTGTTCGCGATGTCCACCTCCAGCGACGGCTACCTGCTGGAGTGCGACCCGGTCACCCGCACCTGGACGCGCCCGGGGGCATAACCGTCTTCCGCGAGCGTCCGTGTCTGTACGCCGACACGCCGCGCTGCGTGTCATTTTGCGCGCGCTCGCGGGGTGATCTAGTCGGCGCACTGATAGGTGACTTTGGAATGCGCTAGCGCATGCGCTATCAAGTTTTGGATCGAGTGATGGTTCTCTGCAGCGGCGGGACACTTGTCGGTGCACGGCTCTACCCTGGTGCCATGGCCTTTGCCACTGAGCACCCAATCGTCGCGCACTCGGAATACCGGCCGGCCGCGGAGGACATCGAGGGGCTGGTGCGCGCCGGTGGCCGCTTCGAGGTGGTCAGCCCGCACTCACCGGCCGGCGACCAGCCCGCGGCCATCGAAGAGCTGGAGCGCCGCATCCGGGCGGGGGAGCGCGACGTGGTCCTGCTCGGCGCCACCGGAACCGGAAAGTCGGCTACCACCGCCTGGCTCATCGAACGGCTGCAGCGCCCCACTCTGGTGATGGCGCCCAACAAGACGCTGGCCGCCCAGCTCGCCAACGAGCTGCGAGAGATGTTGCCGCACAACGCCGTCGAGTACTTCGTGTCGTACTACGACTACTACCAGCCGGAGGCCTACATCGCGCAGACCGACACCTACATCGAGAAGGACAGCTCCATCAACGACGACGTGGAGCGGCTGCGGCACTCCGCGACGTCGGCGCTGCTGTCGCGGCGCGACGTGGTGGTGGTCGCGTCGGTGTCGTGCATCTACGGCCTGGGCACGCCGCAGTCCTATCTGGATCGTTCCGTCGAACTGCAGGTCGGGACCGAGGTGCCCCGTGACGGCTTGCTGCGGCTGCTGGTCGACGTCCAGTACACCCGCAACGACCTGTCCTTTACCCGCGGATCGTTCCGGGTCCGCGGCGATACCGTGGAGATCATCCCGTCCTACGAGGAGCTGGCGGTCCGCATCGAGTTCTTCGGCGACGAGATCGAGGCGCTGTACTACCTGCACCCGCTGACCGGCGAGGTGGTTCGCCAGGTCGACTCGCTGCGGATCTTCCCCGCCACCCACTACGTGGCCGGGCCGGAACGGATGGCCCACGCGATTTCCACCATCGAGGAGGAGCTCGCCGAGCGGCTCGCCGAATTCGAGAGGCAGGGCAAGCTGCTAGAGGCCCAGCGGCTGCGGATGCGCACCAACTACGACATCGAGATGATGCGCCAGGTCGGGTTCTGCTCGGGTATCGAGAACTACTCCCGGCACATCGACGGACGCGGACCGGGCTCGCCGCCGGCCACACTGCTCGACTACTTCCCGGAGGACTTCCTGCTGGTCATCGACGAGTCGCACGTCACCGTGCCGCAGATCGGCGGGATGTACGAGGGCGACATGTCCCGTAAGCGCAACCTGGTGGAGTACGGGTTCCGGCTGCCGTCGGCGTGCGATAACCGGCCGCTGACCTGGGAGGAGTTCGCCGATCGGATCGGGCAGACGGTGTATTTGTCGGCCACGCCGGGGCCGTACGAGCTCAGCCAGACCGGCGGCGAGTTCGTCGAGCAGGTGATCCGCCCGACGGGCCTGGTTGATCCCAAGGTGCTGGTCAAGCCGACCAAGGGCCAGATCGACGACCTGATCGGGGAGATCCGCAAGCGCGCCGCCGCCGACGAGCGGGTGCTGGTCACCACGCTGACCAAGAAGATGGCCGAGGACCTCACCGACTACCTGCTCGAAATGGGCATCCGGGTGCGCTACCTGCACTCCGAGGTCGACACGCTGCGCCGGGTGGAGCTGCTGCGCCAGCTTCGCCTCGGCGACTACGACGTGCTGGTCGGCATCAACCTGCTGCGCGAGGGCCTCGACCTGCCGGAGGTGTCGCTGGTGGCGATCCTCGACGCCGACAAGGAAGGCTTCCTGCGCTCTACGCGCAGCCTGATCCAGACCATTGGGCGCGCCGCGCGAAACGTGTCCGGCGAGGTGCACCTGTACGCCGACACGATGACCGACTCGATGAAAGAGGCCATCGACGAGACCGAACGGCGACGCGCCAAGCAGATCGCGTACAACGAGGCCCACGGCATCGACCCGCAGCCGCTGCGCAAGAAGATCGCCGACATCCTCGACCGGGTCTATGCCGAAGCCGACGACAGCGAGACGGTCGAAATCGGCTCCGGGCGCAGCATGTCGCGCGGCCGACGCGCCCAGGGCGAACCGGGTCGCGCGGTCAGCGCCGGTGTGTTCGAGGGCCGCGACACGTCGAACATGCCGCGCGCCGAACTGGCCGACCTGATCAAGGACCTCACCGCGCAGATGATGGCCGCCGCCCGCGATTTGCAGTTCGAGCTTGCGGCCCGGTTCCGCGACGAAATCGCCGACCTCAAAAAGGAACTGCGCGGGATGGACGCCGCCGGCCTGAAGTGACGCACACCGACGCCGTCACCGGCAGCTGGCGCGAGCTGCTGGGCGCCAAGTACCTGGGAACGTCGGTCGTGCTGGCCGGTGGCGTCGGGCTGTACGCCACCAACGAGTTCCTGACGATCAGCCTGCTGCCGAACACCGTCGCCGAGATCGGCGGCAGCCGCCTCTACGCGTGGGTGACCACGCTGTACCTGGTCGGGTCCGTGGTCGCGGCGACCATGGTCAATCCGATGCTGGCGCGCATCGGGGCGCGCTCGTCGTTCCTGTTGGGGCTGGGCGTGTTCGGTGTCTCCAGCGTGTCGTGCGGGGCGGCCCCCAACATGGAGGTCCTGATCGCGGCGCGCGCCCTGCAGGGGGTGGCCGGCGGGCTGCTGGCCGGGCTGGGCTATGCGGTCATCAACGCGGCGCTGCCCCGCTCGCTGTGGACCCGGGCCTCGGCGCTGGTGTCGGCGATGTGGGGGGTGGCGACGGTGGTCGGGCCCGCGACGGGCGGACTGTTCGCGCAGTTCGGGCTGTGGCGGTGGGCGTTCGTGGCGATGGCCGGTCTGACGGCGTTGATGGCCACGCTGGTGCCGATCGCGCTACCCGGTAGCCGGACCGGCGCCAGCGAGGAGACACCTCCGCTGCGGGTGCCGGTGTGGTCGTTGGTGTTGATCGGTGCGGCGGCCCTGGCGGTCAGCGTTGCCCAGATCCCGCACAACGTCGTCGCGACCGCCGCGCTGCTCGCCGCCGCCGTCGTGCTGGTCGGGCTGTTCGCGGTCGTCGACTGGCGGATGCACGCGGCGGTGTTGCCGCCCAGCGTGTTTGGGCCCGGGCCCCTGAAGTGGATCTATCTCGCGATGGGCCTGCTGATGATCGGGGCCATGGTGGACACCTACGTGCCGTTGTTCGGTCAGCGGTTGGCCCACCTGTCGCCGCTGGCGGCCGGATTCCTGGGTGCGGCGCTGGCGGTCGGCTGGACGGTCTCCGAGATCGTCAGCGCGTCGCTGGAGAGCCCGCGGGCGATCGGGCGGGTGATCACGGCGGCGCCGGTGGTGGTGGCGTCGGGCCTGGCGCTGGGTGCGCTCACCCAGCGCGGCAACGCGTCGGCCGGGACCGTCGCGGCCTGGACGCTGGGGTTGCTCGTCGCGGGGATCGGGATCGGCATGGCCTGGCCGCACTTGTCCGTGCGCGCAATGGATTCCGTCGACGACCCGGCCGAAGGCGTCGCGGCGGCCGCGGCGATCAACACCGTGCAGCTCATCTCGGGGGCATTCGGGGCCGGGGTGGCCGGCGTCGTCGTCAACACGACCCAGGGCGGCGGCGACGCGACGGCGGCCCGCTGGCTGTTCGCCGTGTTCACCGCGCTGACGGGGGCAGGCGTCGTGGCTTCGTATCGCGCGGTCCGCGGCGGTCGCTGAGCTCAATCGGGTTCTTCGCCGCCGCGGAGGATGGCAACCACCCCGTCTACCTCGGCCAAAACCTCGGAGGCGCTGCCCATCTTGGCGCCGGACAGGGTCATCGTCACCCTGACCTCGCCGTCGTCGATGTCGTGCGCGTCGGCGTCGAGCTCGGTGAGCTGCCAGTCGCGTTGCCCGCAGATCCGTAGCAGCTCCCGCAGCACGCCCCGGCCGTTTTCGTAGATGATGGTCAGCCGGCGCGTCCCGCGCAGCCGGGCGGTGAGCTGGCGCTCGACGGCGCTGAACGCGAGCGCGCTGACGAAGTGTAGTGCCACGACCGCGATGGCCAGTAGCAACAGTCCGGCGCCCACCGCCATGCCGATCGCGGCCGACTCCCACACCGCCGCCGCCGTCGTGAGCCCGTGCACCGCGCCGCGCCGCGTGATGATGATTCCGGCGCCCAAAAAGCCGACACCCGAGACGATTTGGGCCGCGACGCGGGACGGGTCGAGCGCGACGGTCCCTTCGTGCACGATGTCGAAGAAGCCGAATTTGCTGACCAGCATGATCAACGCCGACGACGTGCCGACGATCGTCTGGGTCCGCAGGCCCGCGCTCTTGCCCTGAACCGTGCGCTCCAGGCCGATCAGCGCAGTCAGCCCGAAGGCGGCCAACAGCTCGATCACGTGACGCGCGCCCTGCACGTCACCGCCGAGCAGCGGGTTGGCCAGCAGAATCTGCATGTCCGTCAACTACCCACGGACGGCGCTTCTACGCGCCCGTCACCGGGTCGACTTCACGACCTGCGAGTAGTGGAACTGCCAACGCTCGACGATGCGGAACCCGAGGTAGCTCGGGAATCGGAACGCCGGGGAGCGGCCGAAGGCGGTTCCCGGCGGCAGCGACTGCCCGGCTTGGTGGTCCGGCAGCGAGCCGTCCCTGTTGGTGATGGTCCAGATGGCCGGGCACTTGTTGATCTTGGCCGTTGTCAGCCACACGGCGACGTGACCGTCCCACAGCCAGCCGACCTTGGGCCCGTAGGCCCCGCGTTCCACGTCGATCAGCGAGCGGAAAGCCGCCGGCCGGGTGGCCAGCAGGGCCCGGATCGGCCCCGGCCGCCAGGGCACGGTGTTGTCCACCATCAGGCAATCCCCGGGCGCCGCGTGGGAGCTGATCAGGTCGGCCACCTGGCTGTAATCCCAGCCCTCCTTGGCGTACGGCCAGCGCTGGATGAACAGGTAATTCGGCACCGCGGCGGCGGCAAACGCCAGGACCACCGCGGCGACGGGCCACGGTTTGCGGGCCAGCGTGACGATGCAGACGGCCATGACGACGGCCACCGCGGGCGTGGTGAGGATCAGGTAGCGCGGAAAGTAGATCGGTTCGACGACGGCCGAGTAGATGACGACGAGCGCGGTGGGCAGCACGATCCACGCCGTGCAGATGACCAGGAGCACGTGCAGGTCGCCCGGACCGCGCGCGCCCCTCCGCCACGCCACGATCGCCGCGACGAGGAGCACCGCCGTGAGGATCGCGAACGGGACACTGTGGTCGAAGTACTGCCGCAGGCTGATGTCGAAGGCGTAGTGCCAGCTGACCGGAAAGATCCAGTTGACCTGGTACACCTGGCCGTGGGCGAAGACGAGGAACGGCGTCATGGTGCCGACGGCGACGGCGGAGCTGACCGCCCACCAAACGAGCCGCGACCTGCGGGATTCCTTCGGCGCCAGCAGCGGCACCAAAACCGCGTACACCAGCACCAACAGGAAAAGGTTGAGGCTGAGCAGGATGGACAGCATCAACGCCAGGGCGTAGCCCACCCACAATTGCGGCCGGTTGCGCCTTACCGCGGCGACGAGCAACACCGTCAGCCAGATGGCCGCGGCGGCCGCGAAGGCATACGAGCGTGCTTCCATTCCCGCCCAGGTGGTGCGCGGCAAAATCGCGAAGACCGCGCCCGCGCACAGCGGCGTGGCGCGCCCGGGGACGAACCGCCTGGTGAACACCGTGACGCCCGCGGCGGCGGCCCCGACCGCCAGGGCGCTGGGCGCCCGCGACCAGAACTCCGTCGGCGGAAATACCGCGAACCAACCGTGCATGAGCAGGTAATACAGACCGTGAACGGCGTCGATGTGGCCCAGCAGCTTCCACAGCTCGGGCAACGTCCTGCTGGCCGACGCCGAGATGGTGGCTCCCTCGTCGAACCACAACGACGGCCTGCAGGCCCAGGCGGCGCTGACGACGGCAGCGAACACGGCGATCGCCCACGGGTCGAGCAACCTGCCGCGCGGGCGCGCCGGTACCGCCTCGTCAACGACGTCCGGGGCGTCGGAGGCGCGCTGCTCAGCGGTGGACATGGCCATGATGCTTGTCACTGTAAGGGGCGCCGAGTGAACTGGCTCGCGGCCAGCTTGCTGGGGAGGGTAGGGTGCTTGCTCACATTTACGACGGCCGCCCGCGGTTCGCCAAAAGCGGGGCCGTGCAACGCTTTCGACTTTAGCCCTGCTCAAATGGTCTTTTGACCGCGGGGCAAATAGGCCGCCGGTGCGCGCGGCCGCGGTAAATGCCCGTCGCGCCACGCCATGCTCGGTCGGAATTCTTTCTCCTTTCCATCCGGCAAACGCGATACTGTCTTGGGTTGGCTGACCAACCGAAACTGGGAGGGTAAATGAGTGCCTATCGAACCGTGGTGGTCGGGACCGACGGCTCGGATTCGTCGTTTCGCGCGGTGGACCGGGCGGCGCAGATCGCGGGGGACGACGCAAAGCTGATCATCGCATCGGCGTACCTGCCCCAACACGAGGACACTCGGGCCGCCGACGCACTGCGGGACGAGAGCTACAAGGTGTCGGGGACCGCGCCGATTTACGCGATCCTCCAGGACGCCAAGGAGCGGGCGCACAACGCCGGTGCCAAGAACGTGGAAGACCGGTCGATCGTCGGCGCCCCGGTCGACGCGCTGGTCAAGCTCGCGGAGGACGAAAAAGCCGACCTGCTGGTCGTCGGCAACGTCGGCCTGAGCACGATCGCGGGACGCCTGCTGGGATCGGTGCCGGCCAACGTCTCGCGCCGGGCCAAGGTCGACGTGCTGATCGTGCACACCACGTAGTTCACCGGCGGCGCTTGTGCATCCAGGGCTTTGCGTGGGCGCCTAGGGCGGCCAAGCGGCCGAAACGTCGCCGTCAGCGCACACCGAAAGCCGTCAGCGCACACTCACCGGCGGCCAAAGGCCGCCTACCAGCCGCGCTCGCGCCATTCGGCCAGGTGCGGGCGCTCGGCTGCCAACACGGTGTCGTCCCCGTGGCCGGGATAGATCACGGTCGAGTCGTCGTAGACCTCGAACACCCTCGTCGTGACGTCGTCGAGCAGCTGGGCAAAATCTCCCGGCTGCCAGGTCTTGCCGACACCGCCGGGGAAAAGGCAGTCCCCAGTGAACAATTGCGTGACCCCGCCGGTCGCCGGCCCGTCGAGGGCCAGCGCGATCGAGCCCGGAGTGTGCCCGCGCAGGTGGATGACGTCGAAACTGAGCTCGCCGATCCGGACGGTGTCGCCGCCGGCCAGCAAACGGTCCGGCTTGACCGGCAGCGGCTCGGCATCGATCTCGTTCGCGGCGGTCGGGGCGCCGGTGGCCTTCGCGACGGCCTCGAGTGCCTGCCAGTGATCGAAGTGCTGGTGGCTGGTCACGATCAGCGACAACCTCGGCGCGTACCGGCGGATCAGGTCGATCAGCACGTCGGCGTCGTTGGCCGCGTCGATGA
The DNA here is from genome assembly GCF_001672815.1 of Mycobacterium sp. E796. GTDB lineage: Bacteria > Actinomycetota > Actinomycetes > Mycobacteriales > Mycobacteriaceae > Mycobacterium. Next base: position 16,264 of record NZ_LZKK01000094.1, read on the forward strand.
GCAGGGTTTCCCCGGTCGCGGAACACGTCACCAGATACGCGTTGTTGTCCATCGGGCCCACCGACGCCTTTAGAATCGTGGCGCCGGGTAGGGTCCGGCGGGCCGCGGTACCAGGGTCGACGTGTCCGGTGTAGTTGTCGCTTGGCTCAACCGAGACGGTCATAGCGGCCACGTTACTGGTCATCGATCGCTTGTCGGTATGGGCACATAGCATGGAATGCGCCGTGCGCATCAACGGCTACAGCATCAGAGATTCGTTGATAGTTCCTGAAAGAAGGCAGCGTGGCTGACCGCCTGATCGTCAAGGGCGCCCGCGAGCACAACCTGCGCGGCGTCGACCTCGACCTGCCGCGCGACTCGTTGATCGTGTTCACCGGGCTGTCCGGGTCGGGCAAGTCGTCGCTGGCGTTCGACACCATCTTCGCCGAGGGCCAACGCCGCTACGTGGAGTCGCTGTCGGCGTACGCTCGCCAGTTCCTGGGCCAGATGGACAAGCCGGACGTCGACTTCATCGAGGGCCTGTCCCCGGCGGTGTCGATCGACCAGAAGTCCACCAACCGCAACCCGCGGTCGACCGTCGGAACCATCACCGAGGTCTACGACTACCTGCGGCTGCTCTACGCCCGCGCGGGCACGCCGCACTGCCCGGTCTGCGGGGAGCGGATCGCCCGGCAGACGCCCCAGCAAATCGTCGACCAGGTGCTGGTGATGCCGGAGGGCACTCGGTTCCAGGTGCTGGCCCCCGTGGTGCGCACCCGCAAGGGCGAGTTCGCCGACCTGTTCGAGAAGCTAAATGCCCAGGGCTACAGCCGCGTTCGGGTCGACGGCGTGGTGCATTCGCTGACGGATCCGCCGAAGCTGAAGAAGCAGGAAAAGCACGACATCGAGGTGGTGGTCGACCGCCTGACCGTCAAGGCCAGCGCCAAGCAACGGCTCACCGACTCGGTGGAAACCGCGCTGAACCTGGCCGACGGCATCGTCGTGCTCGAGTTCGTCGACCACGAGCATGACGCGCACAACCGCGAGCAGCGGTTCTCCGAGAAGCTGGCCTGCCCCAACGGGCACGCGCTGGCGGTCGACGACCTGGAACCGCGGTCGTTCTCGTTCAACTCGCCGTACGGCGCCTGCCCCGAGTGCACCGGCCTGGGCATCCGCAAGGAGGTCGACCCCGACCTGGTGGTCCCCGACCCCGAGCGCACCCTGGCCGAGGGCGCGGTGGCGCCGTGGTCGACGGGCCACACCGCGGAGTACTTCACCCGCATGATGGCCGGGCTCGGCGAGGAGCTGGGGTTCGACGTCGACACGCCATGGCGCAGGCTTCCGGCCAAGGCCCGCAAGGCCATTCTCGAGGGGTCCGACCACCAGGTGCACGTGCGGTACCGCAACCGGTATGGGCGCACCCGGTCCTACTACGCCGATTTCGAGGGCGTGCTGGCGTTCCTGCAGCGCAAGATGGCGCAGACGGAATCCGAGCAGATGAAGGAGCGCTACGAGGGCTTCATGCGCGACGTGCCCTGCCCGGTGTGCGAGGGCACCCGGCTCAAGCCGGAGATCCTGGCCGTCACGCTCGCTGGGGATTTCAAGGGCCGGCCGGCTAAGAAGTCCATCGCCGAAGTGTCCGAGCTGTCGATCTCGGATTGCTCGGACTTCCTGAACGCGCTCACCCTCGGGGCTCGCGAACAGGCGATCGCCGGGCAGGTGCTCAAGGAAATCCAATCGCGGCTGGGGTTTTTGCTCGACGTCGGGCTCGATTATCTGTCGCTGTCGCGCGCCGCGGCCACGCTGTCGGGCGGTGAGGCGCAACGCATCCGACTGGCGACCCAGATCGGGTCCGGTCTGGTGGGCGTGCTCTACGTGCTCGACGAGCCGTCCATCGGCCTGCACCAGCGCGACAACCGTCGGCTCATCGAAACCCTCACCCGCTTAAGGGATTTGGGCAACACGCTGATCGTCGTCGAACACGACGAGGACACCATCGCGCACGCCGACTGGATCGTCGACATCGGCCCGAGGGCCGGCGAGCACGGCGGCCAGATCGTGCACAGCGGAACCTACGCCGAGCTGCTGGCGAACAAGGACTCGATCACCGGCGCCTACCTGTCGGGCAAGGAGAGGATCGAGATCCCCGCCATCCGGCGGCCCGTCAACCACAAGCGCAAGCTCACCGTCGTCGGAGCGCGAGAGCACAACCTGCGCGGCATCGACGTGTCCTTCCCGCTCGGCGTGTTGACCGCGGTGACGGGGGTGTCGGGCTCGGGCAAGTCGACGCTGGTCAACGACATCCTGGCCGCGGTGCTGGCCAACCGGCTCAACGGCGCCCGGCAAGTCCCGGGCCGTCACACCCGGGTGACCGGGCTGGACCACCTGGACAAACTGGTGCGCGTCGACCAGTCGCCGATCGGCCGGACGCCGCGGTCCAACCCGGCGACCTACACCGGGGTGTTCGACAAGATCCGCACCCTGTTCGCGGCCACCACCGAGGCCAAGGTGCGTGGCTACCAGCCCGGCCGATTCTCGTTCAACGTCAAGGGCGGTCGCTGCGAGGCGTGCACCGGCGACGGCACCATCAAGATCGAGATGAACTTCCTGCCCGACGTGTACGTGCCGTGCGAGGTCTGCCACGGCGCCCGCTACAACCGCGAAACCCTGGAAGTGCACTACAAGGGCAAGACCATCTCCGAGGTGCTCGACATGTCGATCGAGGAGGCGGCGGAGTTCTTCGAGCCGATCAGCGGCATCCACCGGTATCTGCGCACGCTCGTCGACGTCGGGCTGGGCTACGTCCGGCTCGGCCAGCCCGCGCCGACGCTGTCCGGCGGTGAGGCGCAGCGCGTCAAGCTGGCCGCGGAATTGCAGAAGCGTTCGACCGGCCGGACCATCTACATCCTCGACGAGCCCACCACCGGGCTGCATTTCGACGACATCCGCAAACTGTTGAGCGTCATCAACGGCCTTGTGGACAAGGGCAATACGGTCATCGTCATCGAACACAACCTGGACGTCATCAAGACGTCGGACTGGATCGTCGACATGGGGCCCGAGGGTGGCGCCGAGGGCGGAACCGTTGTCGCCGAAGGGACCCCGGAGGACATCGCCGCGGTGCCGGAAAGCTACACGGGCAAGTTTCTGGCCGACGTCGTGGGCAGCCCCGCGCCCGCGCGGCGGTCGAACGGGCGCCGCAAGGTCACCGCCTGAAGCGCGTCGGCGGGTTCGTCCGCGACACTGAAACGTCGCACACGACCCGCTGAAAGCGTTGCAGCCGTTTAAGTTTCGCGGACAGCGGCGGCACCGGCTTTCGACAGCGGCGACGGGAAGCGCGGGCTGATCCGCACGCCGTCCAGCCACGAAGTGAGTTCGTCAGCGCGCCGCTGCAGGGCACGCCGCCCGTCGCGGCCGGGGTCCTCGAGGAGCTGCAGGCGGACGCGGGCCCCGTCATCCTGATACCAGCCGCCCACCACGCGGCCGTTCCACCAGGCGGTAGGGCCGCCGTTGCCGTTGGTGTCGAAAATCTGGGCGCGGTGTTCGCCGAGGTACCAATCGCGCTGAAACCAGCCCATTGTCGTGACGTCCAGGCCCGGCAGCAGCGCGCACCACGGCGGCGCAGGGGGTTCGGGGTCGAGGTCGTCGGGCAGCGCCCAGCCGACGCCGCTGCCGTGCAGCTCGACCTCCACCGCGCCGACGTCGGCCAGGGCGTGGCGCGCCGCCGTCAGCGTGCTGCCGAACCACCATTTGAGGTCGGCGACGGTCGCTGGCCCGAAGGTTGCCAGCCAGCGCCGGGTCAGCTCCGCCCTGGCCTCGCGGTCCGGTGGCGGCTCGCCCAGCTCGCCGAGCCAGTGCCCTGTGGTGGCCCAACGCGGCCGCGACGTCGTCCAGGCGCCGTCGTTTGGCCCGCGCACGATTTCGCCCCGCGCCGACAGCACGGTGAGCACCCGGGGACCGAGCGGAACCTCGCCGCCCCAACGCTTTCCGGGGGCCGGGTCGTACGTCCCGGCCAGCTCGGGGAGCGCCGCCCGCAGTTCGGTGCTGCTGGCCGGGCCGTTGTCACCGAGGTGGCGGACAACCGCGGCACGGGCCAGGTCGAGCCAGCGGTCGCCGTCGGCGGCCACTCCGGCCTTGCGCACGTCGGCGGCCAGCCGCCGACGTTCGTTGTCGGCGACCCGGTCACTGGCGGCCGCCTGGATCGTCGTCAGGTCATCGCTGCGCACCAGCCACAGCGTGCGGCGCATCGCCAAATGCCTGACCGCAGAGCGTTTCAGGTACAGCTGCTCCTCGAGATCGGCAGTCGCGAAGCCCGGCAACCGCGCCCACAGCGACAGGTAGGGCGTGGCGGGATCGCTCGCGTGCAGCCCGAGCAGCCCGGCGATCACCCGGGTGATCGGCGCTATGTCGCCCGGCGCCAGAAAATGCCTGCGCGCCAGGCGGTTACGCCGCTCGTCGACGGTGAACGCCCGCACCTCAATGCTCGTCGGGGCGCATCGACTCCCGGATCTGCGCCAGCCGCTCGGCGGCGGCGCGCTGGCGCTCTTCGTACTGCTCCTCTACCGAGCGGCCCTCGGCCGTGTCCGCGTCGAGTTCCGCCGCGCCCTCTGCCGTCGCGTACCGGTTCTCGATTTTGTCGCGGACGGCTTCGAAAGTCGGTACACCGGCGCTGTCGTACCCGGGGTCGGGTTCGGGGATTGTCGTTTCGTCGGGCATGCCGCCACGCTACTGCGCCTCGCGGCCCAGATAGCGCACCATCTGCTCCCAATACACCAGCGTCAGTGCCATCTGCACCGCGGTCGCGATCGCAGCTGGTCTCAGTCGATGGCGCCGGGCGGCGACGACGGCGCCCACCGCGGAAGCGGACGTCAAGGCGCTGACGAGCATCGCCGCGTCCCGCGGCCGACGGCTGACCCACAGCTCCTCACCCAGCATCGCCCGCGTCGACCAGGCGCGTTCATGCGCCGGCTTGCCGAAGAGGACCGGGTTGACGGCGAACCACAGCGCGACCCACGCCGCGTGGCTCCATCGTCGCGTCCAGATGGGCACGAGAGTCAGCGGCGTGGTCGCCCAGCGAGTCCAGGCGCTCCACGGGCTGCAGTGGCGGGCGAATAGGGCGCGCCGGACACGCGCCACGGTTGGCTGCCTGGTCACGACATCGAGTCTGCCCCCATGGCCGGGGTTCGCGAAGAGCCACCTGCCGCGGCCTGACTAAAAGCGATCGGTTGCCAAAAATCGGCCCGCAAAATCGCTTTGCCTGTGGAATTTTGCTTCTTCGCCGCCGTCGAGCCGGTGCACGTGAAATCGCCGGAAACGAAAAAAGTGGGCGGAAAACGCGGTCCATTACCTCGGGCGGCGGTAGCAAACCCGCGGCTCTCCGGCCGCCGCGGCACAGGGAATCCACAGGTAGAGGCCCCCCGCGCGGTCCGGTTGAATCATCTGAGGGGGAACGGCCCTGGCTGCGGTAAGTGAAGGTCATCGTAGCCTGCGGACCGACCCGGGTCGGCGGGCGATGCCGGGGCCGACCCGGATCGGGCCAGCGGGGTGACTACCGCTTCCCCTAACAGGGGGCCATACTGCATCAGCGACCGCAAACTTTCGGCTCGTTGCCGATTACTCATCGGTAACGCTAACGGTTTGGCCACGACAAACGATCTCAACAGAATAAATACTGTCGGTTATTTATCGTGCCCACATTTTACGAAATAATTCAAAGCGCGCCGACGAATTAGTCGGGCCGTCATGGTTAACAAGCGAAGGGATACCAATGGAAGCGGCTCAGCTCACTGGTCAGGCGATTGAGGGCCCGTGGTTGGAGGGCGGGACAGGCTGGCGCGATCTGGCGACAGGATGCTGGGTCACTGCGGCCACGCCACAGGCGGAGCCAAGCCTATGGGAGCAATACCTGGACGGCGCGGTCCGCAGCTACCGTCGTCACGGCTTGGAGTGGGTGCTCGATCTCGACGCGATTCGGGATGGCACCGACACGACGCTGTTCTTCGCCGTGGCCGATCCAAACGGCCGGGTGGTCGGCGGTCACCGCCTCGTGGGTCCCCTGCGCGCACCCGAGCAGTCCCACGCGCTCGATGAGTGGGCCGGCAATCCGGGACGTGCCGTGCTGAGCCATATGATCGCCAACCGGATCCCCTTCGGCGTTGTCGAAGTCAAAAGCGCTTGGACCAATTCCCAGGATTACAGCAGCCGGGTGCTGTCCCGGGTGCTGGCGCGTAACGCACTGCCGGTGATGACGATGCTGGATGTCCAGTTCATCATGGCCACCGCAGCGGCTCACGTGTTGGAGCAGTGGGCATCCTCCGGCGGCGTCGTGGCCTCTGGGATACCGGCGGCCGCCTATCCCACCGAGGACTACCGCACCAAGGTGATGTGGTGGGACCGCCGTACCGTCGCGACGCACGCCGAACCCGAACAATTCAAGCTGATGTGCGCCCACAACGCCGAAATTCTCGGTCGCATTTCGGCTTAGGGGCAATCGCGGCCGCAGCGGGTCATCTGAACCTCGACGGTGGTCTCATTGGCGGCACCGGTCGGCCTGCCGCGACGGGGCGGCGCATCTATTTCGTTGGTGCTACACAGAATTCGACGAGCCGCTGCTGGTAATGACCTCGAGATCGTCGAAAGGGCGTTCACGCGTGGCGATTACCGGGTCGGAGAGCGGCTGCTCGCTGCGAATGCGATCATTGCGTGTATGGCCTCGCGACACACCCGCTTTCGGATTTTCTACCGCATCGGCTTCACACCGTGGGAGGGCCATCCGATCGGGCAGGGTCTACGAGACCTGGTCGAAGGAACATCCGGTGAAGCCGGGCTGTCCACGGGATCGGCCCTCGATGTCGGATGCGGTACCGGAGACTGCGCGATTTACCTCGCCCAGCACGGTTGGCAGGTAACCGCGGTCGACTATGTGGCCAAGCCGCTCGACAAGGCCCGCGCCAAAGCTCGCGCCGCCGATGTTTCGGTCAACTTTGTGCGCGCCGACGTGACGCAATTGACTCGGGCCGGAATCGGTGCGGGCTTTCAGCTGATCGTCGACAACGCCTGCATCCACAACATGAGCGGCGCCGACCGTGACGCCTACGTCCGGGAAGTCTCCGCTGTGGCGGCGCCCGACGCGTGGCTCTACATCGCCGCGTTTCCTCCCGGCCGCAGGATCGGTGTGCCGGGCATCGACCATGCCGAAATAGAGCGCCGATTTACCCCGGGCTGGACGCTGGTCTCCGCGGGCGAGGAACGAGAGCTTGACCACAAGAACCCGTCGCGCTACTACCTGTTTCAGCGCCGCGCGTAAGCGCCGATCAAGAGTTCTGCTTGCCGGGGATCTCAACCACCTTCCCGGTGGCGGAGCCCTTATCCGCTGCCGCGGCCGCGCCGTCGGAGAAGTCCATCGGCACGACGCGTTTGGCGAGCAGCGCCTCCATTGCGGCGCTGTCCAGCGGGCGGGAGAGCAGAAAGCCTTGCGCCCGGTAGCAGCCCAGGCCGAGCAATGTCCTGGCCGCGGCCACGGTTTCGACGCCTTCGGCGACGGCGTTCAGCCCGAAGGCATCGGCCAAGGCCATTGTGGAGCGCACGATCGCCAGGTCGCCGGCGTTGGTGTCGAGATTGCGGACAAACCCCTTGTCGATCTTGAGTGTGTCGACGGGCAGCGATTTCAGATACGTCAGCACGCTGTAGCCGGTGCCGAAGTCATCGATGGCGATCTGTACTCCGATCTCCTTCAGTCTGAAGAGCGTCTTGCGTGTGGCGTCGATGTCTTGGACCACCACGCTTTCGGTGATCTCCAGACATACCGTCTGCGGGTCGAGGCCGAACTCGTTGAGTGTGGTCGCAACCGTGTCGACGATCCCATCGGTGACGAGCTGCACGGGCGATACATTGATCCGCAACACCGCACCGCGCCCGACGTCGCGTGACTGCCAAAGCCCGAACTGCGCACACGCCGCACGCATTACGAGACGGCCGAGTTTGGCGCCCAGGTTGATCGATTCGACCACCTGGATGAACGAATCGGGCATCAACAGTCCGAGGGTGGGGTGTTGCCAACGGATTAGCGCCTCGGTGCCGAGGATCTCACCGGTTCGCATGTCGAACTCCGGAAGGTAATGGAGCACCATAGCGCCGGTACGGCTGTCGACCATCCCTTCCAGGTGCAGTTCGATGTCGTTGCGGATCATGTTCGTTCGCAACATCTCCGGGCTGAAAGTGACGACCCTGTCGCCGCCGGAACTTTTCGCCGACCGGAGGGCCTGGTCGACCCGGCGCAGCACGTCCGAGGTGCTGTCCTGCCCGGGTAGAGCCGACGTGACGCCAATACTGACCGTACGGGTGAGCAGCTCATCGTCGATCACGACCTGCTTGTGAACTAGGTCGTGCAGCGACTGGGCAAACACTTCGGCGGCCTCGATGTCCATTGGTGCCGTGGGTACGACGACGAACTCGTCACCGCCGAAACGGGCGATGGCCGCCGGAATGTCCGTGGCCTCGCGCATCAGTTGGGCGAAGGCCTCGATGAACCGGTCGCCGGCGTTTTGACCCAGGTGGTCGTTGATGACCTTGAAGCGGTCCAAGGCAATGAACACCACCGAGACCGGGCCGGGCTGCCCCTCGGCCAGCCGCTGGTCCAGGTATTCGATCAGCGCCCTGCGGTTGAGCAGGCCGGTGAGGTCATCGTGTTCGGCAAGATAGTGGAGCCGTTCTTCTGCGACGGTGCGGCCCTGCAGCTGGGCGAACAGCGCCGCGATGGCTTGCAGGGCGTTGAGTTCTTCCGGTAGCCATTCGCGGTCTCCGAGCTTGCCGAAGGCTAGCGTGCCGGTGGTGACGTCGCCGGATAGCAGCGGAACGGCGGCGAGGGAGACGGTGGGAGCACCGGTGCCTTCTTCAATGTTTTGCTGATAGTCGGCGTTGTCCGGCCGGGGCCGCATCACATCTGGCGCCTTGAGGTGTTCGGCCCGAGCGAAGATAGAGTCGGCGTCGGCGAAATGCACTATGCCGATCGGGTCCGGGTCGGCATTGCGGGGCGGGAATTCGGCGATGAGGATCGTGGCGCGGATGGTGTGGTCGTTGTGTCGCAGGAAGCTGAAATCGACGCCCAGGTCGCGAACCAGGTTGCCGAGCACTCGTTCGCTGACTGCGGCCGAGTCAGCCGCGGTGGCCGCCATCAACTCGGCGGCGGCCGCAGTGACCAAGTAGTCCAAGGTGCCCGACATTTGCCCTTACCGTAGCTGTTACTAGTGCGCGGGGGCAGTTTTTGTTTGCCGCGTCGCGCGTTTGTGTGGAATCACACTGGCACATGCATGGGGCGCGACGCAGTTCACCGCAGGCAGTCAGGCCAGACGACCCCTAGGGACGATCGCCGCACTTCCGTCGCCTGATACGGCTGTTGTGCCAGGTGGACCGTGACATTTGGGTGGCGCACACCGTCTCGCATCGACGGGCTTGATTTCCGGCGGCGCACCTCGGAGGTCGTGTCAGGCCCAGGGCAGCGCCGCAGCCATGCATCGGTGCCGCCCTCGCGGCGGCGGAGTGCTCGGGCCAGAATCGTTGCTGCGCAGGCGATAGCGTCGTGTCGATGCTTAGGTATGGCCGCGGCCTGTCGTTGTTCTTAAGCCGTCGATACGCCTCGGCGCCCGATACCGCTAGCGACGCGGCCGAACACGGACAGGAATCGGACCACCGGCAATCATCGTGAAGTGCAATGCAAGCGGAAATTCATCGTCGAGAGAGCGGATTTCGAACCTGCGGATGAGCGTCGCCAAGGCGAGGGTCACTTCGAGCATGGCGAAATGGTCGCCAATGCACGAGCGCGGTCCGCCGCCGAATGGCACGTATTGCCAACGATTGAGCGCCTTGAAGTTCTCAGGGCTGAACCGGTCGGGATCGAACCGAAGCGGGTCCTCCCAGAGTTGCGGGTCGCGTTGTACGGCCATCCTCCCGACAACGAGCATGGTGCCCTTCGGCACCCGGTAACCGCCCACCTCCACGTCCCGGCACGCCATCCGTGTGCCAGTGGGCGCCGGGGGGCACAGCCGAAGCGATTCCCGGATGACCTGGACCGTATAGCCCAGCCGTGACATGTCGTCGGACGTCAGCGGCCGATCCGGCAGGGCCGCGACTTCTGCCGCGACGCGGTCCTGGCAGTCGGCGTGGTGTCCCAGAGCCCACAGTGCATACGTCAACGCCGTGGTTGTGGTGTCGTGGCCGGCGAAGAGAAACATGACCAGTTCGTCGCAAATCTCTTCATCAGTCAACCGTTTTCCGGTCTCTGGATCCTCGGCGGCGATGAGAGCGTGGACCAATGGTGCGACTCGTGTCGGATCGGCGCGACAGTCGCGCAAAATCTCCTGCGTCAGGGCATGAAGTTTCGCGCTTGCCGCTCGCGCGCGCTGACGCGCGGGAGTGGGCAACCAGCGAGGGGCGCGTAGCGGGCTCGTCGCGCGCCTGACCGCGTAAGCCAACGCCACCCGCAGCGGCTCAACAACCTCGTCGGCGCGTTGTTCCAGGTCGAGCCCGAGCACCGACCGGCCCAGCGCGCGCAGCGTGATCGTGCGGCATTCGGCGTCCAAATCGATCACGGCATCCTCGCGCCACCCCTGGCTCACGGACTGTGCGGCCTGCTCCATGTGACCGCCGAACTCGTTCACCCGCTGCTTGGTGAACACCGGCTGCAGGGTGCGCCGACGTGACTTCCACGGCTCGAAGGGAAGATCAGTAAGGCTGGCGCCGATGATGTGGCGCACCTGCTCGAAGACCGGGGTCGTCTTGTCCACGGAATCATCTTTGGTGCTGAGGATGTCGCGAATAGCCTCCGGAGATGTTGCCAACACAATCGGCGGCATCAGCCATCGCGGCCCTAACCTGAAAAAGGACACACGCCCCCCGGCATCACGCAGCCGTTCGGTACCCGTGCTGAATTCCCGCACCGCCGCAAGACGCTGCCGATAGGGCATGGGATTCACCGGCGGCAGCGGTAAAGATTTGAGTCCGTCACTCGCAAGGGTCTGAACCACGCCTACCTCCCGCGGACAACGTTTCCTATCTCGATCAAAGGACCGCGCAGGCAAAGCTTACCGATCCCGGGTGACCGGGCAAGTCTTTGAACGTCTTTTCCGAAGATCGAAAGACCACGTGCGGCCAGTGGAGAACATGGGTCGAGTTCATAATCATGTATGACTGTGCGGCTCGACATCGATGGCGCGGACATCATGAGAGGTTGAGGGTGAAGAGAATTCGGCCGATGTGGCGGGTACCCGGCGTCGTTTTGCGCGAGCGTCTCCATCCCGCGGGGCGCGAGCGCATTCCCGAGCCGATGGTGGTGGACGATCCGGAATCCGTTGCCCAATTCCACGCCGGCGGCGCGTCCAACCCAGGGATAGTCGCGATATACGATTTCTGCGCTCGTGCGCTCGATGCGCTCCTTCCACCAGGCGGCGCGCTGTTGGATCTCGGCGTCGGCTCGGGCCGTGCGCTCAGCGCCGTCCTGCGCCGACGGCCCGATGTCCGAGCGACCGCCGTGGATCTAGCCCCCAACATGCTGTCCACGGCGCGGGAGCTGTTCGACGCTGAAGGTCTAGGCGAGCGTGTCGAACTTCTGCGCGAGGACATCACCGCGCTGCCAGGACGGATTTCAACGGCTCCGTGGGACGCGATCTCCTGCATGTGGACGCTGCATCAGCTACCGGATTTCGACTCCTTGCGCGGCGCACTCGGACAGATTGCCGCTATCCAACGCCACAGCGGGGCCGCGGTATGGATCTCCGATTTCCAGCGCCTGCGCGACCCGGCAGCCGCCCCCAACATGCTCGCGATCGCAGACCCCGCCTCGCCGGCTGTCCTGCGCCAAGACGCAATTGCAAGCGAGGCGGCGGCGTTCACCATCGCGGAGCTCTCGAAAGAGCTTGCCGCGGCTGGACTGCAAGGAATGCACTGCGGTCATTCGACACCGCTGCCCTATCTGCAGGCGTACTGGATGTTCGGTGCGCGCGGCAAACCGAACGCTCTAACCGGCACGCACGATGCCCGGTTACGCGGTCCGGCCCGCCGCGAGTCGGCCTTGTTGCGCTGGGGATTCACCGCGAAACCGTTCTGAGTCGGCTACCGCTGGGAACGAACTCGGCTGAGACTGCGGCGACTCGGTCGCGACGCAGGTGGTGCGGTGGTCAACCGCAAGACAAGCACGATCGATTCCTCGGGACCGGTCGCGGTAAGGCGCACGAAATCGCTTTGCAATTGCTCTAATTCGCTGGCAAAGTCGGCCGACAACTCGTGGAGATCGTCGGCGTTCCGAGCATGCAGGAAGACCGGCGACAACGGCCGGACGGCGAGGCCCTCGCGCTGCGCGAGGATCCATACCGCCTCAACGGCTGATCCACCACGGGCATAGTCGGTAAGACGTTCCCCGGTCACGGTGATCACCGCCAGTGCCGAGCTGTCGAGGACTTGGTCGCGCATGCCGTCGCCCAGCGCGCTGCCGGCGTTCCAGTCCGCAAGGCAAGCCATCACGTCGGGCCGCCGGACGACATCAAATAGTGCCAAGTCGCTGTCGTCGAGTTCGAGGCTCAGCACCTCGATACCGACGTCGGGATCTGGGTCACCGGGCCAGCGCAGTTCTGAAAACATCTCTTTGTGCAGCTGTGGTGTCAAGTACCGGATTCGGTCGGCTGCAGCGAAAATCGTTGCGGCCCGCGAAAGGTCGTCCCGCGCGGTGAGCAGGTGCAGACGCGCGCCCTCCCGCTCTGCCGTGGTCGAGAGCAATTTGATCGTCTGGTCGTCGAGTGGTTGACGCGTTCCGCCATGGCGGTTGGTCTCGCGTGCGAGCATCGGTTCGTAGAGGTCGGCGAGGGCAGGGTCGTTACCGTTTCCGAAGTCGATCCCGGCCTGTAGGGGAGAGCCGTCTACGTCTTCGGAGACGCTCACCGGCCCGAGCACCCCGCGGGCGGCGGCGGCGATCCTGACGTTGTACAGGGCTGCGCCCAATGCGACAGCGCTGCCGCGGAACCCTACGTCCATCGTTGAAGTATGTTCGGTCGCAACGCTGATGGTTAGTTTGGTCGGTTCTGCGTCGATACGCCATGGCTGACTGTTTCCGCCCGAGGGGGCGCGCATCGCGGCAGCGACAATAGGATCGCTGACCATCGAAGGGGCTGCGTCGGTGCCATGCCCGTCGTCGGGCTCGGGGCGATGGTGGGCCGGCTCGACTTCGTCGAGTTGATCGAGTTCCCAGCCCATGTCGATGCGGCACCGACCCGATCTCAGTTCTTCGCCCAGCCCGATTCTGCGTACGGCTTCGGCTAAAGCCGAGGCGCCGACGATGACGTCGGATGCCAGCTGAGGCCAGGTTGAGAGCGATCGGTCGATCTCGATAAGTGATGCGGCAGTGCGGGGCGATACACGATCGGCTTCGTCGTAACGGAGCATGTAAGGAATTTTTTCCCGGATGCTCATGCCCGGCAGCAGCCCGATGTCGAGGTCGCCCAGCAGCCCGTGCAGGATCGGACGGTCAGGGTCTTGATCGAAGCGTTCAACATCGACCCTTCCGCGATCGCTGGTTGCCATCAGCACGGGGAGACGCCGGTCGCGCGATGCCATGCGCAGGCCGACCTTCATGTCGAGCGAATCGCATTCCTCGACAACGATGTCGAGTCCATCCAGGAACGCGTCGAGGTTGTCCGCGGTGAGTCCCGCGTCGAACACCTCCACCGCCAGGTAGGGATCGAGCTCGGCGATCCGGCGTGCCGCCACATGCGCCTTGTTCAACCCAAGATCGAACACGGTGGCCGGCACCCGATTCAGATTTGACAGTTCCAAATGATCGAAATCTGCCAGCCGAATCCTGCCACATAATCCCTGTAGCGCCAGGGTGTGAGCGATGACATGGCCGACGCTCAGGCCGGCGACGCCGATGGTCAGCGAATTGAGCCGGGCCTGTTCTCGAATGGTGATGTTGTTTCTGTTGCGATCAAGTCGTAGCGTCCGAAACCCCTTCGGGCCCAGCACCGCGACGACGGTCCGCCGCCAGG
>NZ_LZKK01000095.1 GCF_001672815.1 Mycobacterium sp. E796
GGACCACCATGGGGCGTCCCATCCGGCCCACGCCGACGAAGCCGACTTTCATCGGAGGGCCGGCTGCTGGTGATGGTCGGCGGCGACGGCGACGTCGTCGAGCGTTGCCGTCCGGTCTTCGAAACCTACGCCGACCCCGTCGTTCATCTGGGCGACCTCGGATCCGGGCAGACCACTAAACTACTGAACAACCTGCTGTTCACCGCCAACCTGGGCACCGCGGCCGCCACCCTGTCGCTGGCCGACGAGCTGGGCGTGTCGCCGGATCGCCTCGTCGAAGTCGTCTCGCGCGGCAGCGCAAACAGCTTCGCGCTCAACGCTCTTGGCGGCATCGGCGGCCTGGACCGGCTGGCCGGCCTGGCCGGGACGCTGCTGCAGAAGGACGTCCGGTTGGTCGTCGAACTCGCCGAGCGGGCCGCGGCCCGCGGGGGCGCCGTGCTCGACGCGGCCGACGCCACCCTGACCCAGATGGGGCACCCCCGATGAAAGTCGGCTTCGTCGGCGTGGGCCGGATGGGACGCCCCATGGTGGTCCGGCTCATCGACGCGGGCCACGACGTCCGGGCCCTGGCCCGGTCGGACGAACAGCGCCGCGATCTCGCGTGGCTCGGTGCCCACGCGGTGGGCGACGTGGGTGAGCTCGGTCCGTGGGCCGACGTCGTGGTGGTCTGCGTGTTCACCGACGAACAAGTGCGGCAGGTCTGCCTGGACGGCGCCCTGCTATCCACGATGCGGCCGGGTTCCACGTTGGTGGTGCATACCACCGCGAGCCCCAAGACGATCGAGGCCATCGCCGCCCGCGCCGCCGATGTCGGCGTGGTCGACGCCCCGGTCAGCGGCGGCCCGCACGACATCGCCGCCGGCATGCTGACGCTCTTCGTCGGCGGCGCCGACGCCGCGGTGAACCGGGTGCGAACCGTGCTGGGCTGCTACGGCGATCCGGTCCTGCACGTAGGGCCGATCGGCGCCGGGCAGAAGGTGAAACTGGTCAACAACGCGCTGTTCGCGGGCCATATCGGGCTGCTCGCGGAGGCCATCCGGTTGGGCGAAAGCCTGGGCGTCCCGGAATCGACGCTGCTGGAAGCACTCCCCCAGGGCAGCGCCGCCAGCCGGGTGCTGGACATCGTCGCCGCCCGGGGCTCCGTCGGCTCGTTCATCGAGGTAGCGGGCGAATTCGTGGCCAAAGACGTGGCGGTCGTACGTGACGTCGCCGCGGGACTGGGCGGTGACCTGGGCGCGCTGGAGCAAGTGATCAAAGTCGGCGGGGTTGGCGGGAAGGTCTGACATGGTGGTGTTTTGGTCTTTTCGCTGCGTCACGAAAGCGCTACCGTTAGCGTTACAGTCAGGCAATCCGCTGTAACGGTTCAGCCCGCCGATGAGGAGCATGCAGTGACCAAGCCGAAGGTCGTGTTCGATCCGTTCTCCGAGGAGTTCTTCAACAATCCGTTCGACATCTATCGACGGATGCGCGAAGACGCGCCGCTGTACTACGACGAGAAAGAGGACTTCTACGCGCTGACCCGGCACATCGACGTTGCGGCCGCGTTCAAGGACTTCGAGACGTATTCCTCGGCGCGCGGCTGCGACCTCGCGATGGTGCGGCGAGGGATCTCCCCCGAACAGAAGTCGATCATCTTCATGGACCCGCCTGAGCACCGCCACATGCGCAGCCTGCTCAACAAGGCGTTCACCCCGCGGGCCATTCAATCGCAGGTCGAAACGATCATCGAGGTGATCGAGAAATACCTGGGCGCCGCAGACCCCGACAATTTCGATGTCGTGCAGGACTTCTCCGGGCCGTTCCCGGTGGAAGTCATCACCCGGATGGCCGGCGTTCCAGAGGAATACCGTCAACAGGTGCGCCACTGGATCGACACCAGCCTGCATCACGAACCCGGGCAGATCGATATCAGCGAAGCCGGGATGCAGGCGAACATCGATACCGCGATGTACTACTTCGGCCTGATCCAGGAGCGGCGCGCCGAACCGCAGGACGACATGATCAGCCGGCTGATCGCGGCCGAAATCCCCGGCGAGGACGGTAACCCGCGCAAGCTCGACGACATCGAAATCACCGGCTTCGCCACCCTTTTGGGCGGCGCGGGCGCCGAGACCGTCACCAAGCTGCTCGGCAACGCGGCGGTGATCTTCGCTCATCACCCCGACCAGTGGCAGATGCTGCAGGACGACCGCAGCAAGATTCCGGGCGCGGTGGAAGAGCTGTTGCGCTACGAGGGGCCGGTGCAATACAACGTGCGCTACACCCTCAAAGAGGCGCACGTCAGTGGCGGCGTGATCCCGGCGGGCAAGCCGGTGTTCCTCTGCGGTGCCGCCGCGAACCGCGATCCGGAGGCCTTCACCGACGCCGAGACGTTCGACATCGAGCGCGACCAGACCGAGGCGCAACACCTGGGTCTCGGATACGGGATCCACAGCTGCCTCGGCGCGGCGCTGGCGCGCCTTGAGAGCAGGCTCGCGCTGGAGCGGCTGCTGGACTTCATGCCGCGCTACGAGGTGGACTGGGCCGGGTGCAAGCGGGTGAACATGCAGAACGTCGCCGGCTGGAAGAATGTACCCGTCAAGATACTTCGGTAAGGGGAATCGCGATGACGAAGAAGATCGAGGTCGACTGGGGGCTTTGCGAAAGCAACGGCGTCTGCATGGGCATCAACCCCGAGATCTTCCACCTCGGCGACGACGACATGCTGACCGTGCTGCAAGAGGAAGTCACCCCGGAGATCGAATCGGACGTGCGTGAGGCCGTCCGTCAATGCCCCCGGCAGGCGATCTCGATCGTGGAGGGCTAGCCGAATCCGGAAAGGATGACCGCGTTGCAGTCGGCCGCCGCTTGGCGTAGCCGCGCCGCCTTTTGGTAGGCCTCGGACTCGTACCACGCCCGGGCCGCGTCCACCGATTCGAATTCCAGCACGACGGTCTGGTGGCCATGCCAGGTGCCCTCGATGACCGTGGGTGCGGTGTCCACCGCCAGTATGTTGACCCCGCCCATCGCCGCTCCCGCGGCCCGGCCGTAGGCCTTCATGCCCTCGGGATCCTTGATGGCCTCGGTCAGAATGATGTAGCCCTTAGCCATTCAATCTCCCTGCGTCTCGCTGATCGCCTGCTCGGGGCAGCAGTCGATGGCCTCTCGGGTGGCGGCCTCGAATTCCGTTGGGACCTCGGATGTTATCGACTCCGCGTAACCGTCGTCGGTTAGGTTGAACACGTCGGGGCACAACGTGACGCACACGCCGTGACCGCGACAGCGTTGGTCGTCGACCGAAACTTTCATGTGGGCGTGAACTCCAGGTGCAGTTCGGTCAGGCCGCGCAGGATGTAGGTCGGAACATATTGGTAGCGGCGGTCATTCGCAGGGCCGTGCACGCTCTCGTCGATCCTGATGTCGGATGTCCGGTCGAGCAGTCGCTCGATCGCCACCCGGGTCTCGGCCCGCGCCAGCGGCGCGCCGGGGCAGCTGTGGATTCCCCGCCCGAACGAGATGTGCTGGCGGGCGTTTTTGCGGGCCGGATCGAATGTGGTCGGGTCCTCGAACCGGCGCGGATCGCGGTTGGCGGCCGCCTGCACGATCATCACGGTGGTGCCCGCCGGTAAATCGACGCCGCCGACGTTGACGGGCACCCGGTTCAGCCGGAAGTCTCCCTTGACCGGGCTTTCGTGGCGAAGCGACTCTTCGATGAAGTTGGGGATCAGGCTGCGGTCCCTGCGCAGCTGCGCCTGGATGTCGGGGCGCTCCCCGATTGTCTGAAGCGCGGCGCCGAGCAGCCGCACGGTGGTCTCCTGGCCCGCCGAAAAGACGTTGCTGGCGACACGGGCGACGTCTTCGACGTCGGGGATCGAGCCGTCGGGGAAGGTGGCGGTCGCGAGGCCGGTCAGCACGTCGTCGCGGGGCTCGCGACGGCGGTCGCGGACATAGTCTGAGAACAGGCCGTAGAGGAATTCCAGAGGGCTGTGCGCCAGCGACTCCTTGCCGGTGCCCCCGACGCCGCCACCAGCATGCTCGGCGATGCCCTTGACGAACTTGTCCCGGTCCTCCATCGGCACGCCCAGCAGGTCGGCGATCACCAGCAGCGTGAACGGGCCGGCGAAGCCCTTGATCCAGTCGCCGCGGCCGGGCGCCAGGAAATCGTCGAGCGCCTGGTCGGCGAGCGCCCACATGGCGTCCTCGTTCTCCTTGAGGCGCTTCGGGGTGATCAGCCGCATCAGCAGCGAGCGGTGGTTGGTGTGGGTCGGCGGATCCAGCGTGGGCAGCTGGTCGCTGAACGGCAGCTCGTCGCGGTGCTGCTCGATCAGCTCGGTGATGTCGCTGTCTCCCAACCCCTCGAGGCTGACCGGAAAACCGGGAAACGGTCCGGTCACCGAGATGCACGAGGACCACGTCGCGGCGTCGTTGAGCACCGCGCAGGCCTCGTCCCAACCGGTCACCATGGTGACGCCGTGGTGGGATTCCCGCGTCACTGGGCACTGCTGCCGCAACGCCTCGTAGTAGGGATACGGGTCCGCGATGAGCTCTTTGCCGCGGAAGAAATCCATCTTGGTGAAGTCGTTCACCGTGTCGCTCCGTTCGAATCTCAGCAGTGAGAATGAGCCTCTCAGAGATGAGTATTACATTTCCACACGGTCCAGTCGTCGTCAAACGACGGCTGCCGAGTTTGGAAGCGGTGACTAGCCGGCGGGAACCAGGTCGGCGGCCACCGAGGGCCACGCCAGCAGCCCGCTGCGGAAGGTTTCGAGGCCGCCGATCGGGCCGTGCGGCACGCCGTCGCCGTTCAACGCCGCCGCCAGGGCTTGGCCCTTGAAGATCTTCGCCGCCATGCTCAGCCGGTGCTGTACCAGGCCGACGCTGTCGTCCAGCTCGGCCGGCCAGCTCTCGCCCCACAGCGTCACCTCGGTGACGCCGTGGTCGAGGGCTTGCAACACGCCCTGTCGCACGCGGGAGTCGCATCCGAACAGGTCGGCCGCGGCCGCCAGCGCCTGGGGGTGCGGCCGCGTGTCCACCGTGGCCAGGGCGTCCTCGAGGTCGAGCGTCCGGGCGCCAAGGATCTGCAGCGGCCGAACGTCGGGGCAGTCGGCCAGGTCGGTCAGCAGGACGGTGACGTCCCATCCCGCCATCGAGCGGTCGAAGAGCCAGCCGCCGGCGAACCTGACCACGTCGGCGACGCTGCTGGCGACAACGTCGAGCCGGTACCTCATGTCTGCTCGCTCGTCTTCGGCGGCGCGAAGTCCCGCGCCAGCGCCTCCGCGTATTCCTTGAAGGCGTCGGTCAGCGGTATCGAAGGGTCGAGCAACCATATTGTTTCCATTCCGTGGACGAAGGCGAGAATTTCGATTGCCTTGACGGCGGGGTCGATGTCGGTGCGATACCGGCCGTCCGCCTGGCCGAGCCGGATGAGCTCGGCGACGATGTCGATGGCCTGTCGCTGCCGGTCCAGCATGCGGTCGTGCAGCGGGGCGTCGGGGAGGATGTTTTCGACCAGCAGCACGGTGAACGTGCCCACCATCTCTGGCGCCCGGCTGAAGCGATCGGCGACCCGGGCGATCTCGGCGAGCAGATCCCCGGCGCGGTCGGCGTGGGTGGCGTCGTCCTGGTCGCGTGCGTCCAGCACGGCGTGCAGCAGCTGCTCCTTGGATTCGAAGTGGTGCAGCAGGCCCGCGGGGGTGACCCCGGCCTCGCCGGCGATCTGGGCGAGCGTGGTGTTGCGCCAGCCGTTGCGCATAAGCAGGCGTTGCGCCACGTCGAGGATCCGCTGCTTGCGGTCCTCGCCCTTGGCGAGAAGCGTGTCGTATCGCCGCGCGACGGGCACCGGGTTCCCTCTCGGCCAGCCGTTGTAACAACCTACTGAACACACAGTAGGTTGGTTGCCCGGCTGTGACAAGCGTCTCATCGGGGCCGTTTTTCGGCGGGTGTTACGAGACCAGCTCGACCAGGGTGGCGTTGGCCGTGCCGCCGCCCTCACACATCGTCTGCAGGCCGTATCGGATGCCGTTATCACGCATGTGGTGGGCCATCCGCGTCATCAGCACCGCGCCGGAGGCGCCCAGCGGGTGCCCCAGCGCGATGGCGCCACCCAGCGGATTCAGTCGACTCGGGTCCGCTCCGGTTTCCGCGAGCCACGCCAGCGGGACCGGTGCGAACGCCTCGTTGACTTCGAAGACCCCCACGTCCGCCAGCGAGATGCCGGCCTTGGTCAGCACCTTCTCGGTCGCCGGGATGGGTCCGGTCAGCATGAGGACGGGATCGGCCCCCGTGACGGCGCCGGCCCGGTAGCGCAACAGCGGCGTCAAACCCAGCTCGACCGCCATCTCCGCCGTGGTCACCAACAGCGCCGCCGCCCCGTCGGAGATCTGCGAGGAATTGCCCGCATGAATCACGCCGTCGTCGACGAACGCGGGCTTGAGCCCGGCCAGTTTCTCGACGGTGGTGCCGCGGCGCACCCCCTCGTCGGCGACGACGGTTCCGTCATCGGTGAACACCGGAACGATCTGATCGGTGAAGGCCCCGCTGTCCTGGGCCGCGGCCGCCCGCTCGTGCGACTGGGCCGAGTACTCGTCCAGCTGGCCGCGCGAAAATCCCCACTTCTTGGCGATCATCTCCGCCGACAGGCCCTGGTTGAACGAGAAATCGTCATAGCGCTCAAGGACTTTCGGGCCGTACGGCATCCCCGACGCGCGGGCCGCGCCCAGCGGAACGCGGCTCATCACCTCCACGCCGCCGGCCACGACGACATCCTGCTGACCCGACATCACCGCCTGCACGGCGAAATCGAGCGCCTGCTGGCTCGAACCGCACGCCCGGTTGACCGTGGTGCCGGGGATGGTTTCCGGCCAGCCGGCGGCCAGGACCGAGTAGCGCCCGATGTTGCTGGACTGGTCGCCGACCTGGGACACGCATCCCCAGACCACGTCGTCGACGATCTCCGGTCCCACGCCGGCGCGGTCCAGCAACTCGTTGAGGACGACCGCGGACAGGTCCGCGGGATGCACGCCGGACAAACCCCCGTTGCGCTTTCCTACCGCCGTCCGTACTGCCTCGACGATGACCGTCTCACGCATCTTGTTCTCCATCAGTTTTCGATAACGCCCATCGACCAGTAAACGACGGCTCGCGTCGTTCGGCGAAGGCGGCATACGCGTCCGCTGCGTCCGCCGTCGCAAAGTTGCCGATCTGCGCGCGCGCCTCGTTGGCCAGCGCAGCGCGCATCGTGCAATCGGCGCCCTCGTTCAGCAGCGCCTTCGTTTGTGCGAGCGCGAACGGCGGACCGGACGCGAGCCGATCGGCGAGATCACCGACGAAGGCGTCGATCTCGGTGGCGGACACCACCCAGGTCACCAGGTTGAGGGCCTGGGCTTCGGCTGCATCGATGGTCTCCGCGAGCAGCGCGAGACGCTTAGCCTGCTGCAGCCCAACGAGTTTCGGCAGCAACCAGGAACCGCCCAGGTCGACGGAGAGGCCCCGCTTCGAAAAGATCTGGCAGAAGGTGGATTCCGGTGTCGCGACCACCAGATCGCAACCCAGCGCCAGATTCCATCCCGCCCCCACCGCGACGCCCGTCACCTTGGCGACGGTGGGAATCGGAAGCTCGTGCAAGGCCAGGGCCACGTCCGTCAGGCGCTGCAGCTTGTATTTCGGATGAACGTCATCGGGCACCGAGATGTCGGCGCCCGAGCAGAAGCTGCCGCCGGCACCGGTGATGACCAGCGCACGCACGCCGCGGTCGCGCCCGGCCTCGTCGAGGGCGTCCCGCAACGCGATCCACAGCGCGGGATCGATCGCGTTCTTGCGCCGCGGACGATTGAGGATCAGGGTCCGCACGCGGCCGCGGTCGTCGACGAGCAGCGACGGATCGTCGGGCGTGGTCAATAGCTCCTCGGCAATTTCAGTACGTTGGATCCCAGGAAATTCAAAATCATCTCCTGGCTGACCGGCGCGATCTTCATCAGCCGAGCCTCGCGGAAGTAGCGCGTGATGTGGTACTCCTCCGCGTATCCCATGCCGCCGTGGGTCTGCAACGCCCGGTCCGCGGCGGTGAAGCCGGCGTCCGCGCACAGGTATTTGGCGGTATTGGCCTCGCGCCCACAGGGTTTGCCGTTGTCGTAGAGCCAGGTCGCCTTGCGCAGCATCAACTCGGCCGCGTCGAGGCGGGCCAGCGAATCGGCGAGGGGGAACTGCAGGCCCTGGTTCATGCCGATGGGCCGCCCGAAGACCTCACGCTCGTTGCCGTACTTCACCGCCTTGTCCAGCGCCACCCGTCCGATGCCGAGCGCCTCGGCGGCGATCAGCATCCGTTCGGGATTGAGGCCGTCGAGGATGTACTGGAAACCCTTGCCCTCCTCGCCGATTCGGTCCTCGACGGGCACTTCGAGATTGTCGATGAACAACTCGTTGGAGCTGACGGCGTTGCGGCCCATCTTGCGGATGGGCCGGATGTCGACCCGGCTGCGGTCGAGATCGGTGATGAACAGCGTCATCCCGTCGGTCTTCTTGGTGACTTCCTCGTAGCTCTGGGTGCGCGTCAGCAGCAGGATCTTGTCCGACTCCATCGCTTTGGAGATCCACACTTTGCGGCCGTTGACGATGTAGCGGTCGCCGTCGCGTTTGGCGAAGGTGGTGATGCGCGACGTGTCCAGCCCCGCACCGGGTTCGGTCACGCCGAAGCAGACGTGCACCTCGCCCGTTGCGACCTGGGGCAGCGTGCGCGCCTTGAGTTCCTCGGAACCGTGCACCACCACCGGTTGCATGCCGAAGATCGACAGGTGGATCGAGCTGGCGGCGTTCATGGCGCCGCCGGATTTCGCCACCTCCTCGAGCAGGATAGTTGCTTCGGTGATCCCCAGACCGTGGCCGCCGTACTCGGTCGGAATCGTCATGCCGAGCCAGCCGCCGTCGGCTATGGCCCGGTAGAACTCGGTCGGAAACTCGTGCGCCTGGTCCTTTTCCATCCAGTACTGGTCGTCGAACTTCCGGGCCAGCTCGGCGACCGACCGGCGGATCAGCTCCTGGTCATCGGTCAGCTCGAAATTCATTCCACCGCCGGGCACTGCTGGGTCTCCTCTCAGCGCGAGCAGACACAAAAGCGCCCGACACGCCGACAAATTTGGCGCTTTTGCGTCTGCTCGGCGCCAGTACGGCTTAGTCCGTGTTGCCGGTAAGGGCTTTCGCGTTGGCCGCGAATTCCGCGAAGGACGAGCCGCCTCGGGAGTCCTTGGCGTGGCCCGCCGCCTTGATGGAGACGTCGTGCCCCTCGGCGGCCTTGCGCAGCGCACCCACGGTCGCCTGTTCGCGCGAGATATGCGTGAACGGGTCGAACGAGTACCACCGCATCGCGTTCTCGTGCGTCATCTTGTTGATTTCGTCGTCGGGGACATTGTTGAGGGACAACACATCCCAGAGTTCCTCGGGCGCGCCCGGCCACATCGAGTCGCTGTGCGGGTAGTCGGCTTCCCAGCAGATGTTGTCGATGCCGATCATGTTGCGCAGCGCCACGCCGACCTTGTCGCTGATGAAGCAGGTCAGGAAGTGGTCGCGGAAAACCTCGCTGGGCAGCTTGCCGCCAAAGTTCTGGTGGGTCCAGGCGGAGTGCATCTCGTACGTCCGGTCCGCGCGCTCCAGGAAGTAGGGAATCCAGCCGGTTCCGCCCTCGGACAGGGCGATCTTCAGGTCCGGGTATTCCTTGATGGGCCGCGACCACAACAGGTCGGCGGCGGCCTGCACGATGTTCATCGGCTGCAGCGTGATCATCACGTCCATCGGCGCATCCGGCGCGGTGATGGCCAACCGGCCGGACGACCCGATGTGCACGTTCATCACCGTGTCGGTGTCCACCAAGGCTTTCCACAGCGGGTTCCAGTACTCGTCATGGAAGCTGGGATAACCCATCGCGGCCGGGTTCTCGGTGAAGGTCAGCGCGTGCACGCCTTTCTTCGACACCCGGCGCACCTCGGCGGCGCACGCCTCCGCATCCCAGATCACCGGGATCGCCATCGGGATGAACCGAGCCGGGTACGCGCCGCACCACTCGTCGATGTGCCAGTCGTTGTAGGCCTGCACCAGAGCGATCGAGAAGTCGTGATCCTCAGTGACGAACAACCGCCCCGCGAAGCCCGGGAAGGAGGGGAAGCAGATCGATGCCAGGATGCCGCCGGCGTTCATGTCCTTGACGCGCTCGTCGACGTTGTAACAACCCGGCCGGATCTCGTCGAGCCCCGTCGGCTCGATGCCGTACTCCTCCTTGGGGCGGCCGGCGACCGCGTTGAGGGCCACGTTGGGGATAACCGTGTCGCGGAACTTCCACATGTCGGAGCCATCGGCGTTGTGCACCAGCCGCGGCGCATCGTCCTGGTACTTCTTCGACAGGTGGTTCTTGAACATGTCCGGCGGTTCGACGGTGTGGTCGTCGACGCTGATCAGGATCATGTCTTCCTTGTTCATGGCCATTCCTTCCGAGTCTCGGATGCGTCTCAGCCATTCGGGCGTGCCGCTCCCACACGACATCGACAAGCAATGCCCGGCGCCAAGAACACTATTTTGAAAACTATCTTCTCGCGAAGCGAGAATCAACATCCAGCGACCGCGGCGGGCCCGGCCAGCGCGGATCCCTGCCGTCGGCATTGACCAACCGACCGAATCATGCAACTCTATTGGTTGGAAATGAGAATATGATTCTCCTGGATCGAGAGTTACCCGATAGAACGCCGAGAGGAGGCGCGCGCAATGCGCCTGCCGCCGCTGCCCGCGGACCAGTGGGACGAGGCCGTCGAGCAGTCGCTTGCCGGCATGCTTCCCCCGGAACGTCGTAACCCGCGGGACGCCGGCACGCTCATGTCGACGCTGGCGCGCCACCCGAAACTGGCCCGGGCGTATCTGCGGTTCGGCGGGTACCTGCTGCTCGATTCCTCCCTACCCGCGCGCATCCGCGAACAAGCCATCCTGCGAGTCGCCCATCGATGCGACTGCGCCTACGAGTGGTCCCACCACGTGGACATCGCAAAGAAGGTCGGACTGTCCGAAGCGGAGATCGCCGCCGCCAAGACCGGCGAGACGGACGACGAGTTCGATCGCGCCGTCTTCGCCGCCGTCGACGAACTCGACGAGAAGTCAAACGTCTCGGATCAGACGTGGGCCAGCCTCAGCGAGCGGCTCGACGAACGTCAGCGCATGGACTTCGTCTTCACCGTCGGCGGTTACATCGCGCTCGCGATGGCCATCAACACTTTTGGCGTACAGCTCGAGAACGAGAAAGGTTAGAGCCTTGCCCCACTTCCCGAAACCAGCTGCCGGAAGCTGGACAGAAAACTACCCCGAGCTCGGTACCGCGCCGGTCGATTACACCGATTCCATCGACCCAGCGTTCTTCGAGGCCGAGCGTGACGCGATCTTCAAGAGGACCTGGCTCAACGTCGGCCGCGTGGGGCGGTTGCCGCGCACCGGCAGCTACTTCACCAAGGAGCTGCCGTCGGCGGGCAAGGGCACGTCGGTGATCATCACCAAGACCAAGGACGGGACGGTCAAGGCGTACCACAACGTCTGCCGGCACCGCGGAAACAAGCTGGTGTGGAACGACTTTCCGCACGAGGAGACCTCGGGCACGTGCCGCCAGTTCACCTGCAAGTACCACGCCTGGCGCTACAGCCTGGACGGCGAGTTGACCTTCGTCCAACAGGAAGACGAGTTCTTCGGCCTCGACAAGAGCCAATACGGCCTGGCGCCCGTCCGGTGCGAGGTGTGGGAAGGCTTCATCTTCATCAACTTCGACGACAACGCGGCGCCGCTCACCGACTACCTCGGGCCGCTGGCCAAGAGCATCGAGGGCTACCCCTTCGGCGCGATGACCGAGACATACTCGTACCGGGCCGAGGTCGGCAGCAACTGGAAGCTGTTCATCGACGCGTTCGTCGAGTTCTACCACGCGCCGATCCTGCACCAGGGGCAGTACACCAAGGAAGAAGCCGCCAAGATCCAGAAGTACGGCTACGAGGCGCTGCACTACGAGTTGGCCGGTCCGCACAACCTGCAATCGACCTGGGGTGGTCAGGCGCCGCCGCCGGACATGTCGATGGTCAAGCCGATGGACCAGGTGTTGCGCAGCGGTTTGTTCGGCCCCTGGGACAAGCCGGAAATCATCGAGAACCTCGAGCTGCCACCGGGTGTCAACGTGAAGCGAGCGCCGCAGTGGGGCATCGACTCGTGGCTCTTCTACCCGAACTTCATGCTGCTGATCTGGGAGCCGGGCTGGTATTTGACCTACCACTATTGGCCGACCGCCGTGGACAAGCACACCTTCGAGTGCACGCTCTATTTCGTCCCGCCGCGCAACGCGCGGGAACGCCTCGCCCAGGAGCTGGCCGCCGTAACCTTCAAGGAGTACGCGCTGCAGGACGCCAACACCCTGGAGGCGACCCAGACCATGATCGGAACCCGGGCCGTCAAGGAGTTCCTGCTGTGCGACCAGGAAGTCCTGATCCGTCATCTGCACAAGACGACCGGCGACTTTGTAAAGGAGTACCAGCGCAATGGCGTTACCGTCTGAATTTGCCGACCTGGAGCCCTATTTGGACTGGGATCTGGCTACCGAGCCGGAACGCTACGCCAAGCGGCTGGCCTCGACGATGCCCGAGATGCAGGCGTTCTACGATGTCGCCTTCCCGCGCCTCAACGACGCCATCGCCTACTGCGACAAATTCCCACTGGACGATCTGCCCGACGACGCAAAAAGTCTCATGCACATCATGCAGTCGCTCGTGATGGTGTCGTTTCCGATCGAGGCATGGAAGCAGCCGCGGGTGCCCGACAGCGGCGCGGCCTGGGTGGAGTGCATCCGGGAACCGGTGATCTAACCGGTGTTGACGCTCAAGGCCGCCGGGCTGCTTGACGTCGACGCCGGCGAGATCGTCTCCCCCGGCGTCGTCCGGATCGAGGGCGACCGGATCGCGGGGCTGGGCGGTGGGCCCGAGGGTGAGCTCATCGACCTCGGCGAGGCGATCCTGCTGCCCGGGCTGATGGACATGGAGGTCAACCTCCTGATGGGCGGGCGCGGGGAGAAACCCGGCCTGTCCCAGGTTCAGGACGACCCGCCGACCCGAGTGCTGCGCGCGGTCGGCAACGCCCGCCGCACGTTGCGCGCCGGCTTCACCACGGTGCGAAACCTCGGGTTGTTCGTCAAGACCGGTGGCTACCTGCTTGACGTCGCGCTGGGCAAGGCCATCGATGCGGGCTGGATCGAGGGGCCGAGGGTGGTGCCGGCCGGCCACGCCATCACCCCGACCGGCGGCCACCTGGATCCGACGATGTTCGCCGCCTTCGCCCCCCACGTGTTGGACCTGACCGTCGAAGAGGGCATCGCCAACGGGATCGACGAAATCCGCAGGGCCGTTCGCTACCAGATCAAACACGGCGCCGAGCTGATCAAGGTCTGCTGCTCGGGCGGAGTGATGTCGCTGACGGGACCGCCCGGCGCTCAACATTATTCGGACGAGGAGCTGTGCGCGATCGTCGACGAGGCACACCGGCGCGGGCTGCGGGTTGCCGCACACACACACGGGGCGGACGCGGTCAAGCACGCCGTCGCGGCCGGCATCGACTGCATCGAGCACGGCTTCCTGATCGACGACGAGGCGATCGCGACCATGGTCGAGCATGGCACGTTCCTGGTATCCACTCGGCGCCTGGCGGAGGGCATGGACGTCTCGCACGCCCCGCCCGAGCTGCAGGCCAAGGCGGCGGAGATGTTCCCCAAGTCGCGCACCTCGATCCTGGCCGCCCACCAGGCCGGTGTGAAGATCGCCGTCGGCACCGACGCGCCCGCGATACCGCACGGCAAGAACGCCGACGAGCTTGTCACCCTGGTGGAATGGGGCCTGCCGCCGCTGGCGGTGCTGCGCGCGGCCACGGTGACCGCGGCCGAGCTGATCAACTCGACCGACCGGGGCCGGCTGGTGCAGGGGCAGCTCGCCGATATCATCGCGGTACCCGGAAACCCGTTGGAAGACATCACCGTTACCCAACAGGTCAGCTTCGTCATGAAAGGCGGCAAGGTCTATGCCAACCAGAACTGACGATCTGGTCGAGATTCAGCAGCTGCTCGCCCGCTACGCGGTGACCATCACCCAAGGCGACATCGAGGGACTCATCGGCGTCTTCACCCCGGACGGAACATACAGCGCGTTCGGCGACATCTATCGGCTGGACAGGTTCCCCGAGCTGGTCGCTGCGGCGCCAAAGGGCTTGTTTCTCACCGGAACCGCCCTGGTCGAGGACATCGACGGCGATTCGGCCAGCGGCACGCAGCCGCTGTGCTTCATCGAGCACGCCACCCATGACATGAGGATCGGTTACTACCGCGACACCTACGCCCGCACCGCCGACGGGTGGCGGCTGAAGACAAGGGCGATGACCTTCATCCGGCGCAGCGGCGTGCACGACTCCGGGCGCCCGCACGCCGTCGGCCGTCCGCAGCCGTGAAAGCCGAGCGGTGAATGTCGAGGAGTTCCGGGCGGGCCTGTGCGCGTGGCTCGACGACAATGATCTGACCCCGGGACCCGATCACTCGCTGCAGGGCCATATGCAGCAATTCGCCCGCGTCAGCCGTGCGTTGTACGACGCCGATTGGATGCGCTACGGCTGGCCCGTCGAGGTCGGCGGCCTGGGTGGGCCCGCGGTGCTTCGCGCGATCGTCGGCGAGGAAGTGGTGGGCCGGCGACTGGCCGAGCCCGGCCCGTACTCGATGCTCGAAGTGCTCGCTCCCACGATGATCGATTACGCGCCCGCCGAACTCGCCGCGGAAATGGTGCCGCGACTGCTCAGCGGCCGCGAGCATTGGTGCCAAGGCTTTTCCGAGCCCGGGTCGGGCAGCGACCTGGCGTCGCTGACCACCCGCGCCACCCCGGACGGCGACAACTGGGTCGTCAACGGCCAGAAGGTCTGGACCAGCTTCGCGCAATTCTCCACCCGCTGCGTCCTGCTCACTCGCACCGCGCCGGCGCAGCCCTCTCATGACGGAATCACGGCGTTCTTCGTCGACCTGGACACCCCGGGCATCACCATCCGGCCGCTTCGCACGATGCACGGGGTCGACGAGTTCTGCGAGGTCTACTACGACGACGTGGTGATCCCGTCAAGCCGCATGCTCGGCCGACCCGGAGACGGCTGGCGACTCGCGATGGACCTGCTGCCCTATGAGCGCTCCGCCTGCTTCTGGCAGCGGATCGCCTACCTGTACTCGCGCTTCGACGAGCTCATTGCCGAAGCGCGGGAACCCGACGAATCCGCTTTGGGCTCGGCCTATCTGGCGCTGCACACGCTGCGCTGCCGATCCCGTGACACCCAGCACCGATTGCGTGACGGCGCGCGATTGGGACCGGACACCTCCATCGACAAAGTGCTACTGGCCACCGCCGAGCAACGGCTCTACGACACCGTCCGTGACCTGTTGCCCGGGACGCTGGAGCTCGATGACACGCCGTGGCGCTCGGAGTACCTGTACTCGCGAGCGGCCACCATCTATGGCGGAACCGCCGAGATCCAGCGCAACATCATCGCCCGCCGGCTGCTCGACCTCGGGAAGGAGTGAATCGTGGACGCCGAGGCGCTGCAGCTGCTGGCCGACTCCTTGCGCACCACCATGACCGCCGCGAGTGGGGCCAAGCTCGACGCGGCGCTGTCCGATCTCGGCTGGCACGACATGCTCGATGAGATGCCCGACGTCGCAATACCTTTGGTGTTCCGGCTGCTCGGCGAGTCCGGCGCGCACGCCCCGGTGCTCAACGATGTGGTGCTGCGAGCCACCGGACGCGGGGACCGCGGAACCGTGCCCCTGCCGTTCGCCGGGGGGTCCTGGGTGGTGTGGGAGCGCGACGACCGGGCCACCGCGGCGCTGGACGGGCTGCCGATACGCCATGTGCCGCAGGGTGATCCGGTTCCGCTCGCCGCGGGACGACGGGCGGTGGGCTGGTGGCTGGTCGGCAGCAGCCGGGCGATGCTGTCGCTGGCGCGCCAACATGCCGTGGACCGTGTTCAGTTCGGTCGGCGCATCAGCTCGTTTCAGGCGATCCGGCACCGGTTGGCCGAGACGCTCGTCGCGATCGAGGGCGCCGAGGCGACCCTGCGTGCCGCCGCCCAGCCGGACGACGCCGACGGCCTGGCTTCCCTGCTGGCCAAGGCCGCGGCCGGTCAGGCTGCGCTCACCGCCGCACGCCACTGCCAACAGGTCCTGGGCGGCATCGGCTTCACCGCCGAGCACCAGCTGCACCACCACGTCAAGCGGTCACTGGTCCTGGACGGCCTGCTGGGCAGCGCGCGGGAGCTGACCCGGGAGGCCGGGACGACGTTGCGGGCCAAGGGCTTCGCGCCGCGGCTGGCGCAGCTGTAACGCGCGGCGGGGCCGGCGCGTAAACTCGGCAGGCCACCCAAGAGATCGGACGCAATGACCCAACCCGACGTACCCCGGAACGAGGTCGGCGTCGCCTCGCTGCTCGTGGGCATCGTCGCGCTCTTCACCTGCTGGCTGCTCATCGGGGTGCCCTTCGGCATAGCGGCGGTGATAACGGGCGACGTCGCCCGTAGGCGAGTGCAGCGCGGCGAGGCCAACAATCCCCGAATCGCCCTGGCGGGCATGGTGTTAGGGGCTATCTCGATCGCCGCGGGGCTGGCGGCGATCGGCTACTACGCCTGGTTGGACGCGCGCTAGTTGCGCGGCAGGCCGAGCACCCGCTCGGCGATGATGTTGCGCTGGATTTCGGACGTGCCGCCGGCGATGGTCGCGGCGAAGCTGCGCGCGTAGCGGTCGAACCAGCTGCGGTAGTGGCTGTCGAGGTTCAGCGGCGCGAACGGCGCGGTCACTGCGTGGTAGACGAGGCCCTCGGCGCCCGCGGCATTCAGCGCGTCCTCGGAGGCGCGCTGTAGCGCCTCCGAACCGAGCAGCTTGAGCACCGACTGTGCCGGTACGTCCTCCTCCCCGCGGGCGGCGCGCGCCAGGGCCGCCGAGCCCAGCAGCCGCAGCGCGTAGGAATCCATCACCAAGGTGGCGTAGCGGTCCCGCTCCAGCGGCCCGGACGGGGTGAAATCGGCGGTCAGTTCGTGCAACAGGTCGACATACCCCATCCACAGCATGATCCGTTCGTGCCCCAGCGAACCGGTTGCCACCCGCCAGCCCTCATCGAGCTGGCCGACGAGATTTTCGGCCGGCACCCGCGCGTCGGTGAAAAACACCTCGTTGAAGTCGATTTCATCGCCGTCGCACATCGACGCGAACGGGCGGCGCACCACGCCCGGGGTGTCGGTCGGGATCATCAGCGCGCTGATGCCCTTGTGTTTCGGCTTGCCCGGATCGGTGCGCACGAACGCCAACAGCACGTCGGCGTCATGAGCGCCCGACGTCCACACCTTCTGCCCGTTGACCACGAAATGGTCGCCGTCAAGCACCGCCCGCGTTTTCAGCGACGCCAGGTCCGAACCCGCGCCCGGTTCGCTCATCCCCAACGACGCGGTGATCTCGGCCCGCAGGATCGGCACCGCCCATCGCCGCTTTTGCTCCGGGGTGCCAAACGTCAACAACGACGCCGCGATGATGCCGACGCCCTGCGGATTGAAACTCTGATAGATGCGCCGGCGCCCCAATTCCTCCAAATACACGTATTGCTGCAAAAGCGTGGCGTTGCGACCACCGAATTCCGGTGGATTGCCGGGCAGCAGCCATCCGCTGTCGAAGAGCAGCCGCTGCCAGCGCCGGGCCCACTCGGGGATGTGCGAACTCGACCGGGGGCGCTCGACCGCCTCGGCCTCGGAGGGAAGATGCGCGTCCAGGAAGGCCACGAACTCGGCGCGGAACGCCTCGACGTCGGCATCAAAGGTCAGTTGCACAGCACTCCTGCGAAGGGCGGTTTCCGGGTTCTCGGGGACGGCGTGGATCGCTCTTGCGGTTAAGCTTCCATACACACGTGTAAGAGAATACTATTCTCGTCGTGAGAAAGTTACAATCTCCAACACGGCGTCCATAGGGGGTCGAGCGCACCGATGGCACGGCGTTCTCCGGTAGAGTCCAATCATGTTCTCCCCACGCGGCAATCGTCTGAGCCGGCCGTGACAAGCCCAAGCGAAGAGCCAGCCTGGAAGCAGCGCGCCGTCGAACGGTCGATCAAGACCGCGAAATTGCGTGCGGCACAGCGAGTTCAGCGGTTCCTCGACGCGGCACAGGCGATCATCATCGAGAAGGGCAGCACCGACTTTACCGTCCAGGAAGTCGTGGACCGCTCCCGCCAGTCGTTGCGAAGCTTCTACCTGCAGTTCGACGGCAAGCACGAGCTCCTGCTCGCCCTGTTCGAAGACGCCCTGAGCCGGTCCGCCGACCAGATCCGCGCCGCCACCGAGAGCCAGACCGACGCGCTGGAGCGCCTCAAGGTCGCCGTCGAGCTGCTCTACGAGGCATCCCGCCCCGACCCGACGGCCAAGCGGCCGCTGTTCACCGACTTCGCACCGCGTTTGCTGGTCACGCATCCCGCCGAGGTCAAGGTCGCCCACGCCCCCCTGCTAGCGTTGCTCACAGAGCTCATGGAAGCCGCCGCCGATGCCGGCAAGCTGCGTGCAGAGGTCAACCCGAAGCGGGTCGCCGCCATGACCATGCAGACGGTCATGTTCATCGCGCAGTCCAGCGGCGGCTCCGACGACGCGACGATCCATCCCATCACCGCCGACGAGGTGTGGGACTTCTGCTCACGCGGATTCGTCGGCTAGCACTCGTAATCGGCCCCGTCGGGCTGAGCACATAGCGCACGCCATTGCCAGCGGAGAACGATGTTCTCTAATATTTAGAACCAGAATTAACCAAAACGGATCCGCCGTTGACGCCCGTCGGGCATGCCGGCTGTTCTGCGCCGAGCCACCGAGGAAATGAGGTAGGAGCAATGACTGGACGTGTCGAGGGCAAGGTCGCCTTCATCACCGGGGCGGCGCGCGGTCAGGGCCGCAGCCACGCGGTGCGATTGGCGCAGGAGGGCGCCGACATCATCGCCGTCGACATCTGCAAACCCATCCGCGAGGGCCAGGTGGAGGGCTCGGCGATCCCGGCGTCGACCCCGGAGGACCTGGCCGAGACGGCCGACCTCGTCAAGGGGCACAACCGCCGGATCGTCACGGCCGAAGTCGACGTGCGCGACTACACCGCACTCAAGGCCGCCGTCGACAGCGGAGTGGAGCAGCTGGGTCGGCTGGACATCATCGTCGCCAACGCCGGCATCGGCAATGGCGGTCAGACGCTGGACAAAACCAGCGAAGAGGACTGGACGGAGATGATCGACGTCAACCTGTCGGGGGTGTGGAAGACGGTGAAGGCCGGCGTCCCGCACATCCTGGCCGGCGGACGCGGCGGATCGATCATCTTGACCAGCTCGGTCGGGGGGCTCAAGGCGTACCCGCACACCGGGCACTACGTCGCCGCCAAGCACGGCGTCGTGGGGCTGATGCGCGCCTTCGGAGTCGAGTTGGGGCAGCACATGATTCGCGTCAACTCGGTGCACCCCACGCACGTGAGCACGGCGATGATCATGAACGAGGGCACGTGGCGGATGTTCCGGCCGGACCTGGAGAATCCCGGGCCCGACGACATGGCGCCGATCTGCCAGATGTTCCACACGCTGCCGGTCCCGTGGGTGGACCCGATCGATATCAGCAACGCTGTGCTGTTCTTCGCCTCCGACGAGTCTCGCTACGTCACCGGCGTGACCCTGCCGATCGATGCGGGTAGCTGTCTGAAATAGTCCGTCCTATGGACGGATTTGAAGGACGCGCCGCTGTCGTGACCGGTGGGGCGAGCGGCATCGGCTTGGCCACCGCCACCGAGTTTGCCCGCCGCGGGGCCCGGCTCGTGCTCGCCGACGTCGACCAGCCCGCGCTGGAGCAGGCCGTCGCGCACCTGCGTGGCGAGGGGTTCGACGCGCACGGGGTGACGTGCGACGTGCGGCATCTCGAGGAGATGGTTCACCTCGCGGACGAAGCCTTTCGCCTGCTCGGCCAGGTTGATGTCCTCTTCAGCAACGCCGGCATCGTGGTCGCGGGTCCGATCGCGCAGATGACGCACGAGGACTGGCGCTGGGTGATCGATATCGACCTGTGGGGGTCCATCCACGCCGTCGAAGCGTTCCTG
This sequence comes from Mycobacterium sp. E796, assembly GCF_001672815.1. Lineage (GTDB taxonomy): Bacteria > Actinomycetota > Actinomycetes > Mycobacteriales > Mycobacteriaceae > Mycobacterium. The sequence goes on from NZ_LZKK01000095.1 coordinate 20,147, forward strand.
CCGAGACTTCTCGAGCAGGGCACCGGGGGTCACATCGCGTTCACCGCGTCGTTCGCCGGACTGGTCCCCAACGCGGGCCTCGGGGCGTACGGCGTGGCCAAGTACGGCGTCGTGGCCCTGGCCGAGACGCTGGCCCGCGAGGTCAAGGACAACGGCATCGGCGTTTCGGTGCTGTGCCCGATGGTGGTCGAAACCAAGTTGGTGTCCAACTCGGAACGAATCCGCGGCGCGGATTACGGCCTGGCGTCGACGCCCGACATCACGGGCTCGCTCGGGCCGCTGCCGGCGCAGGACCAGACGCTGGGTGTCGACGAGGTGGCGCGGCTGACCGCCGACGCGATCCTGGCCAATCGTTTGTACGTGTTGCCACACGAGGCGGCGCGGGCCTCGGTCAAGCGTCGATTCGACCGCATTGATCGCACTTTTGACGAGCAGGCCGCTGAGGGCTGGGCCCACTAGCGGTTCGCACCGGGCTGAACAGCGCCGCGGCTGCTACGACCAACAGCGGCAACAGAATTCCGTTCAGCGTCGCGTCCCGGGTGTTGTACATCTGCAGCATCGACAGGTGATAGAGGCAGTGCAGCGTGTTGAAGACGAGCCAGACGACCGCCGTGACCCGGACCAGGGTCTGGTTGGCGACCAGGACAAAGGTCACCGCGGCCAACGCGGTCAGCGCCAAAAACATCGCCCCGACGTCCTTGACGAAGTGCTCGTTGTACGGGCCGAGTTGCGGGAGCCAGCTCATGCCGAAACCGGGAAAGTTGTCATACCAGTGCCGCGGCGCCGCGTAGGCCCACCCGCCCGTGACGGCGCCGCCGGCGCCCAGCACAACCAATGCGCTTCGATGAAGTAGTGCGTCCATGCCCTTCAGACGACGCCGCGGCCGGAAGTGTGACGACGGCGCCCGCGACTTTGGCCGGCGGTCTACGTCGCGGGTGCGGTGCCGATGACCCCGTCGGCTTCCAGGTCCGCGATCTCCGCCGGGGTCAGGCCCAGAGCGGTGAGCACCTCATGGTTGTGTTGCCCGAGCGTGGGCGCGGAAGTCGTGTGGAAGCGCCCGGGCCCTCCGGAGAATCTCATGGGCACGGTGCTGAGCCTGGCCGGGCCGTTCAGCGGGTCGTCGACCTCTTCGAAGAAGTCGCGAAATGAAAGCTGCGGCAGATCCGTTTGGCGATGTGGCTGCATCACCTTGGCCACCGGCACGCCGGCGTCCCACAGGACGGTGACGATCTCGTCGCTGCCGCGCGACTCGCACCACGCGGCGAGCCGCTCATCGATCATGTCCTGGCAAGCGCGGCGCCCGGCGTGGCTCGACAGTTCGGGATCGGTTGCCCAGGAAGGCGATCCGACCGCAGCGCACAGCCGTTCCCATTGGTCGTCGGTTTGCACCGCGATGGCGACCCAGCAGTCGGGCCGGCCGAATTCGTCGATGTCGGCACTGCGGTAAAGGTTTTGCGGCGCCGCCGTCGGTCCGCGGTTGCCGGCGCGCTGCAGCAGTGCCCCGTAGGCGGAGTACTCGATGACCTGTTCGGCGGAAATGCTCAGCGCCGCATCAACCATCGCGGCCTCGACCAGCACGCCGTGTCCGGTGCGGCACCTGTATTCCAACGCCAGCAGCAGGGAATTGAGGGCGTGCACACCGGCGTTGGGATCCCCGATGGAGTACGGCTCGTATGGCGGGCGGTCGGGGTAGCCGGTGAGCCAGCTCAGGCCGGACGCCGATTCGATCGCGTAGGCGAACGCCGGGTTGTCGCGCCACGGCCCGTCGAGCCCGAACCCGGGCATGCGCAGCATCACCGCGTCGGGCCGAACCGCTTGAACCGCAGCAAAATCCAGCCCGATCTGGTCCAGCACCCGGGGGGTGAAGTTCTCCACGATCACGTCGCACGTCGCAATGAGCCGCAGTAGCACCTCCCGGCCTTGCGGACGCTGCAGGTCCAGCGCCAGGCCCCTCTTGTTGGTGTTCAGCGCCGCGAAGATCGGCGACTTGTCCCACCACTGCTTTTCGGTGCTCGGTATCCCGGCGATGAGCCGGGTGCCGTCGGGCCGGCGGGCGGACTCGACGTGGATGACTTCGGCGCCGAGCATGGCCAGAAAGTGAGTGCAGCAGGGCCCGGCCCAGAAGGTGGTCATGTCCAATACTCGAAGTCCGCTGAACGGCAGGGGCTTCGGCGATCGGGAGGTTGCCGGTGCGGGCCGTGGGGCGAGGGCCGCGGCCCGGTACCGCGCGGTGTGCTCGCCCAGCCGCGGCGCCGCTGCCGGCCGGCGTAGCTTCGCGGGCCGCATCCGGTAGGGGTGGCTTGGCTGGTGGAAGTCGCCGCGCGGGTTGCGCACGAAGGATCCCCGCTCGACGAAGTGTTCCAACGACTCGATGTTGGCGCCGTTGGCGACCGGCGCGTTGGGGATCCGGAAGGCCGTCGCGAGGTCGCGGATCTCGTCGACCAGGTTGGCCTCGACCCAGGCGTAGATGTCTTCGGCGTGGACGTTGGCCTGCTCCGTGATGGTCAGCGGGGATTCCTCGTCGATCCACTCCGGGTGACCGACCATCGCGCACAGGTCGAACCACTGCTGCGCGGTCCCGCAGCCGAGGTCCACCAGACCATCCTTTGCCTGGGCTACGCCCGGCACCGTGAGGCGCCTCGCGTCTCGCCAGGGCCGGCCGAGAATCTCGAAGTAGGTCACCGGATAGTAAGTCAGACAAAGGATCTGGGTCTCCAGCATCGACAGGTCGATGATTTCGCCGGATCCCGCCGAGCCGTCGCGACGCAATCGCGACGCCAGGGTCGCGACACTGGCGTACGCGCCGGCCATGTACTCCCCGACCTGCCCGCCGACGAAGACGGGTGCCCGTTCGGGCAACCCGCGGCCCAGCCCGACGATCCCGCCCGACCATGCCTGCAGCGTGAATTCGGTCGCCGGCCGGTCTCGCCAGGGGCCCCGCAGGCCGAATGGCGTGATCGACGTGACGATCAGGTGCGGGTGCGCCCGATGCATGGCATCGGGGGTGAACCGTGGGTGTTCGGCCACCCGCGACCCCCGAGACCACACCACGGCGTCCGCCGCGGCCAGCAACCGGGTGACCAGCTCGACGTCGTCGCCGGCCGCGGGGTCGGCGACGACACTGTGCTTCGACCCGGACAGGAAGGTGAACAGCGCCCCGTCGGTGTCGGCCGGGATGGACGCGCCCGAGGACGACCACCGTCGCAGCGGATCGCCTTCCGGTGCTTCGACTTTGACGACGTCGGCGCCGCCATCGACGAGCAGCTTCGTGCAGTAGGCGCCGGCTATTCCGGTGGAGAGGTCGACCACCGTGCAGCCGGCCAAGGGTGTTTCGGCCCTCGGTTGCTCACTCATGCCCGCCATGACGGGCTCGAGGTCAGGACCTCGGGCTCGTCGGCGGTGATCAACACCGCCTCGCGCCCGAACACCGCACCGACGCCCTGCTCCCACACGTAGCCCGTCACGGCCAAAACCATTCCCGGCTCGAGTCGTTCGTCGGCCGCGGTGTGAGGCAGGTGCTTCGACACAACCGGCGGGTCGAAGCCCAGGCCCAATCCCCGGGCCACCGGCATCGGGGGCGCCGGTTCGCCGGCGGCCTCGTAGGCCGCCAGCAATTCGGCGGCCGCGGCGCCGGCCCGGCAGGCGTCGATCAGCCTCGCCCACAGATTGCCCCAGCGCCGATACAGGTCGGGGGCGCCAGCGACGTCCCCCGCCGGCCACGTGCGCCCGACCTCGCCCATGTAGCCGCCGGCCAGCACGCCGGCCGAAAATGCCACCAGATCGCCGTCTTTCACGCGGCCGTCGCCGCTGACCCGTCGCCACGAGTGGTCGCGCGAGGTGATCCACGCGAATTCCTGATTGGACGGCGTGCTCACGCCCCCGGCCGCCATGGCCTCCAGCATGACGCCGGCCAATGTCTGCTCGCGCACCCCGGGTTGCAACTCGGCCACCGCGGCGGCCAGGCCGGACTCGGCCACCGCGCAGGCTTCCCGCAGCGCGACGATCTCCTCGGCGGTTTTGACCCGCCGGGCGGCGCGCATCGCCAGCTCGCCGTCGACCAGCTCGGCATTGGGAAATGCGGTTGGCAAGAGCTGCGCGAAAGCCGGTGAGAGCGCGTCGGTTCCGACACGCCGCGCCGTGGCCGCACCGTCGATGCGTTGCAACGCCGACATTGTGTTGGCGGGGTTCCACGAGATGCCGTACAGGTTCTCGTGGGGAATGTCCTCCGGGACGCCCTCGTCCCATGTGCTGAGCAAGTGGATGGCGCCCGTCTCGCGAACCAGCACGCAGGACGGGCCGAATGGCCGGGTGCCGGCGACCCACAGCTGCGGGGTCCCGGTGACGTAGCGGGTATTGGCCTGACGACCCAACACCAGCACATCGAGGTCATGTGCCGCCATCTGGTCCAGGACGCGCTGACGACGACCCGTACGCAGCGCCCGCTCGTCGGGCAGAACCTCAGTTGCCATAGGGGGCATAGGGGTAGTCGGTCAATCGAGTCGAGCCTTCCTCGGTTATCACCACGACTTCTTCGCTGCGGTAGCCACCGGTGCCGTCCTCCCAGACCACCGGCTCGAGCACCAGCACCATTCCCGACTGCAGAACGAAGTTGTCGTCGAACTCCTGACCGAGATCCGTTCCGATCATCGGCATTTCGGCCGCGTTGACGCCGATCCCGTGGCCGAGGTAGAAATGCGGCAGCCAGGGCCGGGCACCGTCGTTGGCCGCGATGGCGGCCCTGCCCAGATCCCCGGCGGTGGCGCCGGCACGAGCCACGGCTTCGACGGCCGTCATGATGTTCTGCCACCTCTCGAACTGCACCTGCTGGCGCGGCGTCGGCTCACGGCCGACGATCCAGGTGCGGCCGAAATCCGAGCAGTAGCCGTGGTAGGTGATACTGACGTCCGTCCACAGGACGTCCCCCTCGGCCAGTTCGCGCTCGGTGCTCAGCAGGGGCAGCGCCAGGTCGCCGTGCGTCGTCCAGACTCCTTCCGCCTTGCTCGGCGGCATCACCTGCCAGATCGGCTCCAGCATGCTGGCCATGGCGCCCAACTCGAAGGACCGCCGCAAAAAGCTTGCGGACAGGTCGGTCTGGCGGACGCCGGGGGCAAGGGCCTTGTCCACGTCGATCATCGCCTCGTCGGTGATCCGGACGGCGGTGCGGATGCAGGCCAGTTCGTCCGGGGTTTTGACGACCTTGGCGGCGCTGACGATGGGCGCCGCGTCGGCGGGACCGCCATTCGGGAACAACGACTTCGCGGCCCGTGACATCGCGCCGGTGCACTCGTCGACCGCGACCACCGCCCCGGCCGGTATCAGATCGGCCAATCGACGAGCGAAATCGCCGACGCCCTCGTCGAATTCGAGGTAGACCGGCCCGTGCAGATGGTCGACGGGAAGCTCCGACTCGTGCGCGACACCCTCACGGAACGGCAGGAAGAGGTGCGGCCACTCGTCGTCGGGAAGCACCACGGCGACCGGCCGCTCGACGTAGGACAGACCCGCATCACCCAGCGGCCAACTGGTTCCGGTGGCGTACACCACGGCGTTGTTGCCCAACAGGACCATCGCGTCGACACCGCGTTCCGCCATGGCCGTGCGCAACCGCGCGCCGGTCTCGCGACGCATCCGGGCCAAATCCGGGGTCTCGGGGAGCACCAGGCCGGCGTCCGACTGTGCCAGCGTCGTCATTACGCCACCCCTACAGGCCCAGGAATTTGGTGATGTTGCCGCTGACGATCCGCGCCGCGTTTTCCGGCCCGACGGCCTCGACGACCGCAGCCAGTGACTTCTCCGAGTAGCCGTAGGTGCTTTCGTTGTGCGGGTAGTCGCTGGACCACATGACCTTGTCGACGCCGATCTTGTCGATCAGCTCCAGACCCAGGGGGTCCACCATGAACGAGGCGCTCATGTGGTTGTCCCAGTAGTAGCGCACGTCGTGCTCCAGCGGACGGTTGAACATGTGCTGATACGAGGCCACCAGGTGCTCGGCGTCTTGCAGGGCCCAGGGAACCCATGAGATTCCGCCCTCGAACCAGCCGATCCGCAGACTCGGGTGATCATCGAGGATGCCGCCGAAGATGTACTTGGAGAACGTCTCCCGGAATCCGTCGATGTTGATCATCATCCCGACGACGACGCTGTTGAACTCGCACGGGCTCTTCGGCGGGGTTTCGCCGATGTGATGGGTGATCGGGAGGCCGGATGCCTCGATCTCGTCCCAGACGGCGCGCATGGACGTGCTCGAGTAGTCGATGGGGTTGCCGTCGTCGCCCTTGCCGGGGTTCAGCGGCATCAGGAATGTCTTGATTCCCAACGACTTGAGTTCGTCCAGCGTTTTCCGCGTGCCCTTCGGGTCCCACCAGTTGATCAGGCCGGCGCCGTAGAAGTGGCCGCTCGAGCGTTCCTGGAGTTCGGCGATGTACTCGTTGTAGATGCGGAACGCGAGTTCGCGAAGTTGCTTGTCCGGGTAGTGGAAAAGCGCGAGCACCGCGTTGGGGAATGCGAGTTCCTTGTCAACGCCGTCGTCGTGCAGCTCCTGGATCCGGGCCTCGATGTTGGTGCTCGCGGCCCCCGGCAGGTCGTCGTACTGCATCAGCACCGCGCTGAAGTCGCCGGGCAGGAATGATTGTCCCTTTCGCCCGACCTGGTAGGCGCCGTCCTCGTACCAGATTCGCGGGGCCTTTTCCTTGAGTTCGTCGGGGAAGCGTTGGTAGAAGATGTCGTCGGCCAGGGAGATGTGGTTGTCCGCGGAGAACACCACGGTGCCCTCCGGCAGTCCCACGTTGACCCCGTCGGCGTGCCCGCGGCGATCCTTTGGTGCGCCAAAGCCTTGGGGCGGGTAGAGCGATGGGGCGCTGGTCTGTGTCGTCATCGTTGACTCTCCGTTCGGATCGGCACTTCGGGCTGCTTGTTTAAAGATTTCACCAGGTCACCGGCAGTTCGTACACGCCGTAGGCGAGCCGGTCCTCCTTGAACGGCACTTCCTCGAACGGGATCGCCAACGCCAGCGTGGGGATGCGGCGGAACAACGTCCGGTAGACGATCTGCAGCTCCGCGCGGGCCAGTTGTTGCCCGACGCACTGGTGCCTGCCGTAACCGAACGCCACATTGCGATCGGCCCCGGACCGGTGGAGGTACAGCCGATCCGGCTCGGTAAACGCGTGCGAATCCCAGTTCGCCGGAGCCAGGTCGATGATGATGCCTTCGCCAGCGCGGATGACCTCGCCGGCGATGCTGATGTCTTCCAGCGCCACCCGGCGCTGGCCGTTCTGGATGATGCTGAGGTAGCGCAACAGCTCCTCGACCGCGTTGGCGACGATCTTGGGGTCATCGGCGTCGCGGATGACGGCCAACTGGTCGGGATTTTCCAGCAGTGCAAGCACGCCGAGCCCGATCATGTTGGCGGTCGTCTCGTGCCCGGCGATCAGCAAGCCGGTGCCCAGCTGGGCGGCCTCTTTCACGCTGAGCTCGCCGGCCTTGACCCGCTCGGCGAGGTCGGACACCGCGTCCTCCGCCGGGTTTTCCATCTTTGCCTCGACCAGCCGGCTCAGATATTTGTTGAGGCTCATCGCGCCTTTGGCCGTGTCCTCGCCTGTCGCATACCGCGCGAGGCCAACGGTGGCGTGGTGCTGAAACATCTCCGCGTCTTCGTACGGCACCCCGAGCATCTGGCTGATCACCAGCGAGGGGACCGGCAGCGCGATGGCGCTGACGATGTCGGCGGGCTTGGGTCCGGCCAGCATCGCGTCGATGTGGTCGTCGGTGATCTGCTGGATGTTGGGCCGCAATCCCTCAACTCGCTTGAAGGTGAAGGGCTTTGACAGCATGCGCCGGAACCGGGTGTGCTCCTCGCCGTCGGAGGTGAAGACCGACCGCGGGCGCTTGTGCACCGTGGCCAACATGCCCGCGTTCCAGTGCGGAAACCCGGGCGCCCGGTCGTCGACGCTGACCCGGGAGTCGGAAAACAGTTCCCGCACTTGGTCGTAGCCCGTGACGAGCCACGGTGTGCTGCCGTCCCAAATCCGAACCCTGGACAGCGGTTTTGCCTCGGCGAGCGCCATGACGCCCGGCGGCGGCGCGAACGGGCACGTGGCATCGCGCGCCATCGGATAGTCGGGGATCTGCGGATCCGCTCTGGTCTCGGTGCTCGTCAGGGTCTCCGACATTTCATTCCTCGATGTGGATGGCCAGCGCGGGGCACGCCGCGGCCGCACGGCGCGCACCATCGGCCTGCTCGGCCGACGGATTCGGATTGAGCAACACGACAACCCCGTCGTCGTCGCGCTGGTCGAACACCTCGGGCGCGTTCATGACGCAGTTGCCCGAGGACGCGCAAATGTTCTGGTCGACAGTCACTTTCATCCGCGGGCCCCTACTCGTCCGGTGTGACCGGGGCCAGCCACAGGCCCACGATCGCGTCGATGAGCCCGGATGCGGCGGCGCGCCAAGACGATTGGTGCATCGTCGAACCCGCGGCCAGCGCGCGTTCCCGGTCCGCGCAGGTGTGCATCAACAGGTTGCGGGCCATGATGTTGCGTTCGAATCGCACCTCGGCCGGGAGGTCGGGCAGGCAGCCGTTGATGCCGTCGACAACCTGCACCAGCGACGGCGAGCTGAGCGCGCCCTTGACGATGATGTTGTAGTAGGCCGGGTCGGTCATCGCCTGGGCGGCGAAGCGCGCGTACCAGGTGGGATTCCCCAGCTCCGCCAGGTGGTCGGTGAGCGGACGCACCAGACAGGCCACCCAGTCCCGCATCTGCGCGACCCGCCCGTCTTTGGTGCCCGACTGCGACAGCTCGGCCACCATCCGTTCGCGCAACTGCTCGACGGGCCCGCGGTGCTTCTGCTCGATGGCCCGGACCAGGTCTGCCTTGGTACCGAAGTGGTAGCCCACCGCCGCGTTGTTGCCCTGGCCGGCGGCCTCGCTGACCTGGCGGTTCGATACGGCGAACATGCCGTGCTCGGCGTATAGCCGCTCGGCCGCCGCCAGGATCGCCTCCTGCGTGGAGCTGGCCCGCTCGGTGCGGACGGTCCTTCCTGCGGTGGTCATCCTGCTAGTCAACCCCGGCCCACAGTTTAAGTCAAGCGCTTGATTTAAATATCTCGGCCCGAGCGCGCTCACTCCTTGCGCTTGGACCGAATCACCTTGCCCGCGGCCGTCCCGCCGTCCACCGGCAACACCGTTCCGGTGACATAGCGCGACCGGTCGCTGGCGAAGTACAGCGCCGCCTCGGCGACGTCCTCGGGCGTGCCCTCGCGCTTCAGCGGACGGTCGTCCCGCATCGTCTGGCGGATCTTCGCCTCGAAGCGCTCGAGCTGCTCCGGATCCATGTTCACCGCCGACTTCGCCACCAATGGGGTCGGGATATTGCCGGGCGCGATGGTGTTGACCCGAACCTCGTAGTGCGCCAACTCGATTGCCGCGCACTTGGTGAAGTGGATGACCGCCGCCTTGGAGGCCCGGTAGGTCATCACGCCGCCACCGGCCTGGATTCCGCCGATCGAGCTGATGTTGATGATCGAACCCCCGCCGTGGGCGGCCATGTGCCGGGCGGCGTCTCGGGTACCGGCCATCACGCCGAGCACGTTGACCGCCATGACGCGCTGGAAGTCGGCCAAATCGTCGTCGAAGAATCGGGGATGCATGGTGGTCGAGATTCCGGCGTTGTTCACCATGACGTGCAGGCCGCCGAACTTCTCGGCCGCCGCGGCTATCAGCGACCCGACCTGCTCGGGATCGGACACGTCCGTGCGCCGGAAGAACGTGTCGGGTCCCAGGCCCGCCGACAGCGCCTCCCCCGTTTCGGTTTCGACGTCGGCGATGACGACCCGCGCACCCTCGGCCACAAACTTCTCGACGATGCCGCGGCCGATCCCCGAGGCGCCGCCGGTGACAATGGCTACCTTGCCCGCCAGATCGTTGACCACACGACGAGTTAATCGGCGCGCGCGGCGTTAAGTCAAGCAACTGATTTAAGCGGTACCGGTTGGGCGCCTATCCGGGCTCGTGTGAAAGTGGAATGCTGAGTTCGCCACTTCACGGCTACCTCGGGAGGGATCGTTTCATGAAGGTCTTGGTTATCGGCGGCACCGGACTCATCGGCTCGCAGGTCATCGCCAATCTGTCCGAGCTGGGACACGAAGCGGTCTCGGCCTCGCCGCGCTCGGGCGTCGATGCCGTCACCGGCGAGGGGCTCGCCGAAGCTGTGGCGGGGGTGCACACGGTGGTCGACGTGTCCAACTCGCCGTCCTTCGACGACGACCCCGTGATGCAGTTCTTCACGACGTCGACCCGAAACATCCTGGCCGCCGAGCGCGCGGCCGGCGTCCAGCACCATGTCGCGCTCTCGATCGTGGGTGCCGACCGCGCCCAGGACAGCGGCTACATGCGGGCCAAAGTCGCGCAGGAGAAGCTGATCGAGGGGTCGGGAAACCCGTATTCGATCGTGCGGGCCACGCAATTCTTCGAATTCGTAACTGCCATCGCCGATTCCGCGACCGACGGCAACATGGTTCGCCTACCGAATGGGGCGTTTCAGCCCATCGCGGCCAAGGACGTCGCCACGGCCGTCACCGGCGCAACAATCAGCGGTCCGACCAACGGCATCACAAATATCGCCGGCCCCGAAAAACGCGGGATGGACGAGTTCATTCGGATCGCGCTGGCCGCTTCGGGCGATCCGCGTGAGGTGGTGGGAGACCCGGCGGCCCAGTATTTCGGTACGGCGCTGGACGAGCACACCATCGTTCCCCTCGACAGCGAGAACGCGACAATCTACCCCACCCGCTTTGCCGATTGGATGGCCTCCCGGGCTTCCAGCGCCGCGCGTTAGGCGCCCGCGAGCCGACGCCTCGGGTTGCGTTGATCACTTGCGGCAGCCGACAACTCGGTACTTGCGTTCCAGCCAACCGCCGAGCACGGTATAACTCGCCGGGGCTGATACGACCCGAGACGAGGAGCGCTCGATGCCCGTCCCCTTCGACGCGACGCGGCTCACCCGCCGCGGCTTCATGGCCGCCGGCATCGCCGGCGGGTTGGCGTTGGCGGCCTGCAGCCAAACCGAGTCCCAGGGGTCGAGCGCGTCCGCCCAAATGGCCGCCGCCATCGCCGCGGCCGAGGCGGTCCGGCCGCACAGCGGGCGCACCGTCACCGCCAGCCTGACGCCGCAGCTGACAGATATCGACCTGGGTGGGCCGATCGTTCATACGATGGCGTATGGCAACGGCATTCCCGGACCGCTGATCCGGGCCAAGATCGGCGACGAGCTCGTCGTCACGGTCGCCAACCGGTTGGACGTCGAGACGTCCGTGCATTGGCACGGCGTCGCGCTTCGCAACGACATGGACGGGGCCGCGCCGGCCACCCCGAACATCCCGGCCGGCCAGGATTTCACTTACCGGTTCTCCGTCCCGAATTCGGGCACCTACTGGGGTCATCCGCACACCGGGCTGGACGCCGACAAGGGCCTTTATCTGCCGGTCATCGTCGACGATCCCAGCGAGGGCGACTACGATGCGGAATGGATTGTCGTCCTTGACGATTGGACCGACGGCGTCGGTAAGAGTCCGCAGCAGCTCTACGACGAGCTCACCGGTCCGAACAAGCCCAGCAGGTCGAACATGACCACGACCACGACCACTTCGACGACCCCGAGCGGCTCGCAGCCCTCGACGACGTCCACCTCCGGGATGTCCGGGAGCGGCGGTGGGAGAAGCGATCTGCTTGGCGGCGACGCCGGTGACATCGACTACCCGTACTATCTGATCAACGGCCGAATCCCTGCGGCGCCCGTCACTTTCACCGCGAAGCCGGGCCAGCGCATCAGGATCCGTTTCATCAACACCGGCTCCGACACCGCTTTCCGGGTCGCGCTGGCCGGCCATTCGATGACGGTCACCCATACCGACGGCTTCCCCGTCGTCCCCACCCCGGTCGACGCCCTGCTCATCGGCATGGCGGAACGTTACGACGTCATCGTCACCGCCGCCGACGGCGTCTTCCCCCTGGTCGCGCTCGCGGAAGGGAAAAGCGGCCTGGCGCGCGCCCTGCTGTCCACCGGGGCCGGCAGCCCACCGGACGCGGGATTTCAGCCGGCCGAACTCAAGCAGCGAGTCGGTACCATCGAGATGTTCACTGCCACAACGCCCGTCAACCTGGGTCGACCGCAGCCCGACCTCAACCTTCCGGTGGTGTTGGGCGGCAACATGACGCAGTACAACTGGATGATCAACGGGAAACCCTACAGCCAGACGGATCCGCTGCACGTCCGCGAGGGAGAACGACCCACGATCACGTTCGACAACACCACAATGATGTATCACCCAATTCACCTGCACGGCCATACCTACCAGCTGATCAAGGCCGACGGCAGCCCCGGCGCGCGCAAGGACACCGTCATCGTGCTGCCCAGGCAGCGGTTGCAGGCCGTGCTGGTCGCCGACAACCCGGGCGTGTGGCAGTTGCACTGCCACAACACGTATCACCAGGAAGCCGGCATGCAGACCCGGCTCGAGTACGTCTTCTAGGCTTCAGGCGGTCGCGAGGAAGTCGAGCAGCAACTCGTTGACCGCGGCGGGCCGTTCGATCTGTGGGCAGTGGCCGGCCCTTTCCACAACCACCGATCGGGCACCGTCGATCTGTTTCGCGATCTGGGCGGCCCAGCCGGGCGGGAGGAGTTTGTCGTCCCCACCTTCGATGACGAGCGTCGGCACGGCGATGCGCTCGTAGGCGCGCGCGCTCGACGGGGTCGCGGAAGGCGCGGCGTCGGGGCGCCGAAATCGGGCCGCCGCCACCGCCTCCCACGCGCCCGGCGCGGTGCTCGATTCGTAACGGCGCCGCACGTAGTCCTCGTCCGCCGGGTACCCGGGATCGTGGAACAGCGCCTCGACGATGCGGCGCATCGCCGGGAGCGTCGCGTCGTACTGCTGCAGCGCGTCGAAATGCCGGTTCTGCTTGATCTCGCCTCCCCCGCAGATGATCACCAGGCTGCGGATTGGCAGCAGCGGCGTGTCCGAGGTGGCGTCGGTGAGCAGGTTGATGGCGCCCATCGAGTTGCCGACGAAATGCGCGGAGTCGATGCCAAGCTCCTCGCAGAACCGCGCCACGTGCCGAATCCGCATCCGACGCCCCTCGACGAAGTCGATGACCTTCGCCGACTGCCCGAACCCCAACTGGTCCGGTGCCAGGACTCGGTAGTGCGCGGCCAGGGCGGCAATGTTGCGCTCCCAGCCGAGTTCCGCGCTGGCGCCGAACTCGCCGCCGTGCAGCAGCACCACCGGGTCGCCGTCGCCCGCCTCCAGGTAGCTGGTGTGCAGGCCGTCAACCAGCAGTGTCTTGCGATGAATCTCCAAGCGCCCGCCTTCTCTACTTGATCGCGATCGGGTTCACCGGGGAACCCACGGCGCCAACGACCCTCAGGGGCGGCGCGACGAGCTGGAACTCGTACACGCCGTCGGCCGCGCAGTCGTCCGCCAGCGCGGTGAGGTCCCAGTACTCGCCGAACATCATCCCCATGTCACGCAGGCAAAGCAGATGCAAGGGGAAGGTGATCCCCTCCACGCCGGAGACCAGGTCCTCCACCTGGAGATTGTCGGCCGCGACCGCCGCGATCTCGTGATCGTGCAGCCACGATGCGCACCGCCAGTCCAATCCGGAGTAGCCCTCCAGCTTGTTGCCGGTCTCCAGAAACCTTGCCCACCAACCCGTTCGAATCAAGACGATGTCGCCCCGGCCAATCGTCACCCCCTGCGCGCGAACCACGTCATCGAGTTCCTCGGGCCTGATCGGGTTTCCGGCCTCCAGGAAGACCTGCGCACCGCGATGGCGGACCAGGTCCAGCAGCACACCGCGCGAGGTGATGCCCTTTCCGTCGACCTTGTCAATGCCACAGTGGAAGGCGCCCATGCTGGTCACTGAATCCGCCGGGAAGCCGTTGTAGAGCTGACCGTCGTAATAGACGTGCGACAGCGCATCCCACTGGCTGGCCGCCTGCAACGGCATGATGATCATGTCGTCGTTGAAGCGGAACGGATTGTCGGCCGTCATATAGTCGCTCAGTTGCTTGGCCAGCGGGTTGCGCGCCCAATCGGGCCCGTATTTCGTGAGCGTGTGGACGTCCCCGCCGTCCACCGTCATGACGTGCACGGGGTTGTGCCGAAACTCGAAGGCGCCCTGCGGTCCCGAGGCGCCGAAGTCCACACCGAGCGGAAAGACCTTGCCGTGCCGCACCAGGCCCGCGGCTTGCGCGACCTTGTCGGCGGTGATGAAGTTCAGCGTACCCAGCTCGTCGTCGGCTCCCCACCGCCCCCAGTTGGAGACGTCGCGAGCGACTCGCCGGAAGTCGGTTACGTCGGCCACGGCGCTCCCTTCTCGAGCTCATGGGCGATCGCCGCGCCCACGTTTCCGCCGTCGACCCACAACACCTGACCGGTAATGTAGCTGGCCGCTCGGCTGTTGAGAAACACTAAGACCGAGGCCTGTTCGGCCGGCTCGGAAACGCGGCCCAGCGGCTTGGGGATGTCGTCGAGGAAGCCCTGTCCGTACGCCGCGCGCAGCTGGTCGAGGATCGGGGTTTCGGTGACGCCGGGGCCGGTGCAGTTGATGCGGATGCCCCGCGCGCCAAGGGGTGCGGCTTTACGCATGGTGTAAAGGATGATCGCCTCTTTGGACAGTTGGTAGCCGCCGCCGGCCAGCGCATCGGGGTGCGCGTGACACCAGTCGATGCCTTCGGCCATCGTCGCGGCGTTCAGCAGCGGCGCCACCGCCCCCAAGTGGTCGCGGTACGCCGCCGCGGCCAGTGAGGACACGCTGACAATCGACGATCCCGCGGGCATCTTGTCGATCAGCGCCTCGGTGAGCTGCCGCAGTCCCAGGAAGTTTATGGTGACGACCAGCGGGGGATCACCGATCCCGGACGAGACGCCCGCCACGTTGAACAGCGCGTCGACCGGCCCCTCGACGGCGGCTGCCGCCCGATCGATCGAGACCGGATCGGCAAGGTCGACCTCGTGAAAACCGTTGAGCTCGAAGGCCGGGCGGCACTTGTCCAGCCCGACGACGTCGGCCCCGAGTTCACTGAGCTGCCGCACCACATGCTCGCCGATGCCCGAGGCACATCCGGTCACCACGGCGCGGCGGCCGTCGTAACGCCACAGATCGTCGATCCGTCCCACGGCTCAATCCGCTTCCGGCGTCACTTGCCCTTCTCTTGCTCCTTGGCGCGTCGCGCGGCCTGGACGCGGCCCTCGTTGATCTCCGCCATGGCCTCGGGGATCTCGCTGGCGGTGAACTTGTCACGGCCGGTGGGCAGGCCGCCGAAGGCGTAGGTTTCGTCGAACAGCGGCGCGGTCGACTTCGGCCGGCGCGCCTCCACCTTCTCGATGACGGGCTCGAGCCGCTTGGCCTTGTCGGCCACCGCCTTTGCGTCGCGCTCGATGAACTCGGGCAGCACCTCTTTGCCCATCAGCTCGATGGATTCCATGGTCCCCTCATGGCTGCGCGGGTTGAGCAGCAGGATGATCTCGTCCACGCCGCTCTCCTCGTAACCCCGCAGGAATTCGCGCACGGTGTCCGGGGATCCGATCGCGCCGCGTCCGGGGCCGTAGGCCAGCGTCGGATCCTTCTCGACCTCTTCGAGGTATCGCTTCCACACCCCGGTCCGGCCGGGAACGTGCATCCCGGTCAGGTAGTAGTGCATGATCCCGAACGAAAAGAATCCACCGCCCTGCCCCAGTCGCTGCAGGGCCTCATCTTCCGTCTTGGCGACCATCATCGACAGGTCGCCACCGATGGCCAGGATGTTCGGGTTGATCTGTGGCGTGATGGGCACGCCGCTCTCCTCGAATTCCTTGTAGTAGCCGTTGACCCGGTCGGTCAGCGGCCCGGGACCCGTGTACGCGAAGCTCAGTGCGCCGATGCATTTTTGGGCGGCCATCTGTACGCTCGCCGGCCGCGTGCAGGCCACCCAGACCGGGGGATGCGGCTTTTGCAGCGGCTTGGGAATGACGTTGCGGGGCGGCATCTGGATTTGGTCGCCCTTGAAGCCGGTGAACGGCTCCTCGATCATGCATCGGATCGAGACCTCGAGGGCCTCCTCCCACTGGGCGCGCTTGTCGGCGGGGTCAACATCGAAGCCGCCGAGTTCGCCGACGGAGGAGCCTTCCCCGGTGCCGAACTCGACGCGCCCGTTGGAGAGCAGGTCGAGGGTCGCGATGCGTTCGGCGACTCGCGCGGGGTGGTTGACCGCGGGCAGCAGGTGCATGATCCCGAACCCGAGCCGGATGTTCTTGGTCCGCTGGCTGGCCGCGGCCAGGAAGATCTCCGGCGCGGTCGAATGGCAGTACTCCTCGAGGAAGTGATGCTCGGTGAGCCAGACGGTCGAGAACCCCGCCTTGTCTGCGGCCTCCACCTCGTCCAGGCACTCCTGCAACAGGACATGTTCGTCGTCCGGCGCCCACGGACGCGGCAGGGCGAACTCGTAGAACAGCGAAATTTTCATTGATTACCTCCCATATGAGTTAAGGGGTCTGCTTATCGGGCTGGGCCGCAAGGTGTTTGGCGGCCACGTAGCCGAACGTCATGGCCGGGCCGATGGTCGCCCCGGCGCCGGCATAGCTGCGGCCCATGACCGGGGCCGACGTGTTGCCCACCGCGTAGAGGCCCCGCACCACGGTGCCGTCGGGCCGCAGCACGCGGGCGTGTTCGTCGACGCGCAGCCCACCCGAGGTACCCAGGTCGCCGAGGACGATTCGGAATGCGTAGTACGGCGGCCTGCCCAACGGATACAGGTTCGGGTTGGGCAGGGTCGGATCGCCGTAATAGTTGTCGTAGACGCTGTCGCCGCGGTTGAAGTCGTCGTCGTGCCCCTTGCGCGCCAGTTCGTTGAAGCGGCTTGCGGTTTCGGAAAGTTGATGTGCCGGTACTCCTATCTTGGCGGCCATTTCATCCCACGTCATGGCCGCTTTGACCACGCCCGATTCCAGCCAGGCGGCGGGAACCTTACGGCCGGTGGGTACCGGCGCGCCGGGAATCTTCGGGATCGGGAGATGGCCGCCGATGACATACCGATTCCACGACCGGTGATCGGTGATGAGCCAGCACGGAATGTGGGTCACCCCCGACTTCTGGCCGTCGATCATGGCGTGGCCGAAGTCCATGTAGGGCGCCGCCTCGTTGATGAAGCGTTTCCCGTCGCCGTTGACGATGAACTGCGCGGGCATCATCCGCTCGTTGAGCATGAATTGCATCCGGCCGTCGGGCCACTGGATCGCCGGGAACCACCACGCCTCGTCCAGTAGTTCGGTTGCGGCGCCTACCTTCTCGCCCGCACGGATGCCGTCGCCCAAGGCGGCGGGGTTGCCGAAGCTCCAATCCTGCTCGATCACCGGCAGCTGTTCTTTGCGCCAGGCGAGGTCGTGGTCGAAGCCGCCCGAGGCCAGGATGACTCCCCGTCGGGCGCCGACCCGCTGGGTGGCGCCGTTGCGCTCCACCACGACCCCGGTTACCGCGCCGCCCGCGTCGGTGAGCAATTCGACCATCGGCGACTCCAACCACAGGGGGACGCCGCGTTCCCGCATGGCCAGCCTGAGCCGCGCGGCCAATGACTGGCCGATCGCCGCCATCCGCTCACCGAAAACTCGGGCCCGGACCATCCGCGCGATCAGCTTCAACAGGACGCCCTTGCCGGCCCAGGACTGTCTGATCCGGTAGAACGTCCGAAGCTCCTTGGGACCCAGCCAGATTCCCTTCGGCGCGAGTGCCAACGGCGCCAGCAGCGTTTGCTCGTCGGGGCCCAGCTTGCGCAGGTCGATGGGGGGCACATTGATCGTGCTGCCAAGCTCGGAGCCGCCGGGCAGTTCGGGGTAGTAATCGGCGTACCCCGGCTTCCAGACGAACTCGAACCAGCCCGAAAGGTTCTCGAGGAACTCGAGCATCCGCGGCGCCGAATCGACATACTGGCGTATCCGTGCCTCGCCGACCAGACCGTCGGTGATCTGCCGGAGGTACTCGACGACTCCTTCGGGCGACGGGGCGTAGCCTTCCCTGCGCTGTGCCGGTGCTCCGGGAACCCAGATGCCCCCGCCCGAAAGTGCGGTGGAGCCACCGAAGTGAGAGGACTTCTCCACCACCAGGGCGTCCAGTCCCGACGCGTGCGCGGTCAGGGCCGCGGTCATGCCACCGCCGCCGGAGCCGACGACGAGAACGTCGACGATGTGGTCGAAGACGCCGGAGGCGCCGGGGAACGAAGAAGTCATTGCGGCACTGCCGTCCGGATGGCGAAACCGGCGATCAGTTCGGGGGCCGGTTTGTAGTACTCCAGCGTCGTCCGGTACGGCCCGGCGGCCTGTAGGGCCGCAAACGCCGCCACCCACGTCCTGATCTCTTGCGCGGAGCTGCCGCCCTCGTGGGCGATGAACGAGTTCGACCATTGATCGAGCTCGGAAAGCCGTCCGCTGTCGATGATCTCGAGGAATCGATGGTCCCACGCAGGGTTGAGCGGTTGGAGAGCACTCTGGCCGGCCGCGAAAGTCTTGGCCGCGTCGATCACGGCGAGCTGGCGGGCTTGCCGCTGCTCCGGCGTCATCGGTTGGCCATGCACGATCCGCTCGCGCACCGGCGCGGGCGCGGTCGCCAGTGTCGGCACTGGCGGACTGTGGGAGAGTCCCCCGGATCCCAACAGCAGGACCCGTTTGTCCAAGGTGGCCAGGTAGTTGCCCACCGCGGTGCCCAGCGCCCGGCACCGGTGCAACGGTCCCAGCGGCACGGCGACCGCGTTGAGGAAGATCGGTATCACCGGGCGCGCGGTGGCGGCACCGAAAAGCTTTTCCAGCGGCTGGACGGCGCCATGATCGACGTCCATGCTGGCCGACACCGCCACGTCGACCCCGGCACCCAGAACCGCCTTGGCGCATTCGCCGGCAAGGTCTTCCGGAACGTCGAGGGGCCCGGCGTAGGTGCCGTAGTCCCCCACGCCGTTGGCGCTGGTGCCGATGCAGAACGGCGGCATCACCTTGTAGAAGAACCCGTTGTAGTGGTCCGGCGAGAACGTCACGACGAGATCGGGCCGGAAGTCCTGCACGAATTCTCGCGCGTGGGCGATCGCGCCTTCGATGTCGTCAAGCAGGTCCTGCGACGGCCCCGGAAGATTCAGCAGCGGGCTGTGTGACATACAGCACAGAGCCAGTGTCACTTGGCAAATCACCCCCTCCCGGCTTGAGTGCGAGCGCGTCGAAAAGGCGGGCGCTGAGCTCCGGTGCGCGCTGGGCGATGCACGCACCGGCGATGCACCGATCGGGCCGCAGGAATAGCA
Organism: Mycobacterium sp. E796; assembly: GCF_001672815.1. Taxonomy (GTDB): domain Bacteria; phylum Actinomycetota; class Actinomycetes; order Mycobacteriales; family Mycobacteriaceae; genus Mycobacterium. The sequence continues at coordinate 39,457 of NZ_LZKK01000095.1, forward strand.
CCGACTCCTGATGGGAGTCGAACCAGGCCTTCAGCCCGCCGTTGCGGTCGCCGACGATCACGACGTCAGGTTCGTCGTGCCCGTCCCAGTGCAGCTGGGTTAGGGGGCGTAACGCAAAGAATTTCGCACCCAAGGCTTTCCAACTGTCAAACGCCTCGTCTCCGAGGATCTTGCGCGGGTTGTTGTTCCAGCACACCACGGCCAGCCAGTTGCCCAGCACGTCGTCCAGCAGCACATCCTGCTTGGTGCGCGTGTCGACCCGGGGTTGGATGAACAGCGTGCCGACCGGCGAGTCGGCCCGGCCGGGCTCCGTGTGCACGACGGCCCCCTGGTCGTAACGCGGCATCGGCTTGAACCGCATCTCCAGCACATACCGCTTGAGCGAAGGCACAATTGACGCCGAGCGCACCAGGACATCGCGCAGACCGGCCACCCGTCGGTTCGTCGGGGAGATCGCGCGGCCGACCATCGTGGACAGGTCGATCATCGCCCGCGCATGCTTGCGGCGCTCGATGTCGTAGGTATCCAGCAGCGCATCGTCGGCCAGGCCGCGCACCACCGCGGCGAGCTTCCAGCCGAGATTGAACGCATCGCGAATCCCGCTGTTGTAGCCCTGCCCCTGCCACACCGGCATCAGGTGCGCCGCGTCCCCGGCCAACAGCAGCCGGCCCGAACGGAACGCGCCGGCGATCCGCGAGTGATGGGTATAGACGCGGCGCCGAATCACGTCGACCTGGTCGGGATGTGGCACCATCCGCGACAGCATCTGCCGCAGGAATGCCGGATCCTCGGCCTTCTCGTCGGACTCGTCGCCGTGAATCATGAACTCGAAGCGGCGAATTCCGTGCGCGATCGATATCGACGCATAGGGGCGTTCGGGGTCGGCTCCCACTTCACTGTTGGGGTGGCCGAGCGGATCGTTGGCGACGTCGACCACCAGCCAGCGCGTCGAGGACGTCGTCCCGTCGAACGACACGCCCATCATGCGCCGGGTCATGCTGCGGCCGCCGTCGCACCCGACGACGTAGCGGGCCCGCACCGTGGATGTGTCGCCATCAGCGCCGCATTCGACCGTCACAACGTCGTCGGTTTGCGCGCACGAGGTCATCGGACGGCTCCACCGGACGTCGACGTGCTCAAATCGTTCGAGACCGCGCAGCAATTCGGCGTCGACGAGCGGCTGCACGAACCCGTTGCGCTTTGGCCAGCCGAAACGTGCGTCGGGCGGTGCCATTTCGGCGAGCACGCGACGCTTGGCGTCGACGAAGCGAAGGATCTGGTTCGGGACGGTGTGCGGCAGGATGCGGTCGACCAGGCCGATCGACTGGAAGGTGCGCAGCCCCTCGTCGTCGAGCCCCACTCCACGCGGGTAGTCGATCAGGCTGTCACGCTCGTCGATGACCAGGGTCCGAACACCCTGCAGGCCAAGAATATTCGCCAGAGTCAGGCCGACCGGGCCGGCGCCGACGACCACAACGTCGAAGTCGAGGTGCTGGCCGTCGCTGCTCATCACCGGCCCAGCAGGAAGTCGAGATGTAGGCGGTTGAAGGTCTTGGCGTCCTCGTACTGCGGCCAGTGACCGCAGCCGGGCATCAGCTCGAAGCGCGCGTTGGGAATCATCGACGCGATGCGGCGGCCCTCGGTCACGTCGGCGGTCGGGTCATCACTGGTCCACAGCACAAGCGTCGGCGAGGTGATCGAACCGTATTCGTCCGGGGAGATGATGTTGCGGGCCCGGATCTCGGGATCCTGCAGCGCCATGATGTCGCGCATGGCGTCGACGAATCCCGGTTGGCGGTATACCCGTTGGCGGCTGGCGACCAGGTCGTCGTAGTCCTTGGACTTGTCCGCCATCAGCCATTTGATCCGCGCTTGGACCGTCTCCCAGGTCGGGTTCTCGGCGGCCGCCATGGACAGCGTGATGATCCGCTGCATCACCGCCGGGTCGGCCTGGGAGCCGCCTGCGGTGTTGAGGACCAGTCGGTCGACCGTGTCGGGATGGTCGATGGCGGCGCGCGCCGCCACCCAGCCGCCGAGCGATTCACCGCTGAGGCTGGCGCGATCGACCCCGATGGCGCGCAGCACCTCCAGCAGGTGGTCGACGTAGTGGCCCACCTCCAGCGGGTGACCCGGTTTGTCGGTGTAGCCGTGACCCAGCATGTCGATCGACCAGGTCCAGAAATGCTCGGCGTGCGCGGCCAGGTTCCGAACGTATGCCTCGGCGTGGCCGCCTGATCCGTGCAGGAACACCAGCACCGGCTTGCCGGAGTCGCCGGCGCGCAGGTAGCGGGTGCGCACTCCCCCGGCATGGAGGTAGCCCTGCGAAAACGCGACACCCTGGAGATCGCTCCATATGCTCTCGAATTCCGCCACGGTCCCTCTCACGCCTGCTGGTAGTCGGAAATATTGTTCTCGTCTTTGACCTACGATGTGTGCTAATATCGCACATTAATGTGCGTTATCTATAGAGCTTCGCTCTCCCACGAGGGTCTGTCAAGGTCATGACCGGCTCCCAGACGCTGGCCAGGGGGCTCACCGCGCTGCAGATGGTGGCCGATTCGCCGAATGGGCTCACCATGCAGCAACTGGCCGACCAGCTCGGGGTGCATCGCACCATCGCCTACCGACTGCTTGGCACGCTCACCGACTTTCGGTTGGTGGCCAAGGGAGACGACGGGCGTTACCGGCCCGCGGCCGGCCTGGCGGTGCTCGGCGCGTCGTTCGATCGCAACGTAAGGCAGGTCAGCCTGCCGATCCTGCGCGCGCTGGCCGACGACCTGAGCACCACCGTGTCGCTGCTCATCGCCGAGGGCGATCAGCAGGTGGCGGTCGCGGTGATCGTGCCCAGCCATGTCGCCTATCAACTGTCCTTCCACGAGGGCAGTCGATATCCCTTGGACCGCGGCGCCGCGGGAATCGCCTTGCTCGCGAACATGCCGCCGCGCCCGGGCGAGCGAGAGCTGGTGGCGAAAACTCGCGAATGCGGCTGGGTGATCACCTACGGCGAGATCGAACCGAACACTTACGGTTTGGCCGTCCCGGTCAACCGCCCCGCGCCGTCCCCGCCGACGTGCATCAACCTCATCTCGCACCGTGAGGACGTCGTGATGCGCGGCAAGGACGCGGTCATCACCGCCGCGAAGCAGTTGTCGGAGCTGTTGAGCTAGCCACTGAGCTGAAGGGATAACCGTCCATGTCCTGGGACCGTGAAGTCGATGTTGTCGTGCTCGGCAGCGGAGGCGCCGGCCTCACCGCCGCGCTAACGGCAGCGGTGGCCGGTGCGTCGGTGGAGGTCTTCGAGAAGGCCGCCACCGTCGGCGGCACCACCGCCGTGTCCGGCGGCGTGGTGTGGATTCCCGCCCACAACCGTTCTCCCGAGGGGGAATTGACGGTCGCGGATGCGTTGCGATACCTGCGCGCGCAGGCTCTCGGCGCGATGGACGACGCGTTGGTCGAAACGTTCGTGCGGACCGGCCCGGCGATGCTCGACTTCGTCGAGACCAACAGCAAGCTGCGCTTCGAGATTGCCACCGGATTCCCCGACTACCGACCCGAGTTGCCCGGCGGCCGGCCGGGCGGCGGACGATCACACATCCCGGCTCCATTCGACCTGAATCGATTGGGCGAGTGGGCAACCCGGATCACGGCTTTTCCGATTGATTTTTCCAACGTGGGCTTTGACGCCGAGACGCTGGCGCGCTTGCACGCGTCGCGGTTGGACGCGGCGGCCGACGAACAACCCGGCAAGCTGTGCGTCGCCGGTGCCGCGCTGATCGCGGGTCTTCTCGACGGCGTGCTGGAGGCCGGCGCGACGGTCCACGTCGAGGCCCGCGCCGAGCAGCTCGTCGCCGACGCCGGCGAGATCATCGGAGTCCAGATCGCCGTGCCGGGACAGACCATCCGGGTGCGCGCGCGCCGCGGAGTCATCCTGGCAACCGGCGGCTTCGAATGGGATCCCGTTCTTACCCAAGCTTTTCTGCGGGGTCCGATGCACGGGGCCGTCTCCCCGCCGTACAACACCGGGGACGGGCTTCGGATGGCGATGTCGCAGGGCGCGGATCTCGCCAACATGGGGGAAGCCTGGTGGGTACCGATCGTGCAGATCCCCGGCGACTCCATCGAAGGAAAGCCGCGAAGCCGCAGCGTCCGGCTGGAACGCACCCGCCCGCGGAGCATCATCGTCAACTCGGCCGGGCGCCGGTTCGTCAACGAGGCATCCGACTACAACTCGATGGCCGGCGCGTTCCAATACCTCGACCCCCGCGAGGGATACGTCAACGATCGCGGATGGATGGTGTTCGACTCGGTCCACCTGCAACGGTATGGCTTCCTGGGGGTCGAGCCCGGGCAGGCGGTTCCGGACTGGTTCTGCGAATCGGCGGATCTCGCCGAGCTGGCCGCCAAGACCGGCATCGACGCCGAAGGGCTCACCCGCACCATCGAGAACTGGAACCGGAATGTGGCAGCCGGCGCCGACCCCGACTTCGGGCGCGGCTCCAGCGCGTACGACGGCTACTGGGGAGACGACGCCGCTCCCACGCTCGCCGGCAAGACCCTCGGCCCGATCGACACCGCGCCGTACTACGCCGTTCCGGTGTCCATCGGCGCCATGGGCACCAAAGGCGGCCCGCGCACCGACGCCGACGCCCGCGTCCTGCACGTCGGCGGCGACCCGATACCGGGCCTGTTCGCCGCGGGCAACGCCATGGGCGGCGTGACCGGCCGGGCCTACGGCGGGGCGGGTGGAACCATCGGCCCCGCAATGGTTTTCGGCTACCGTGCCGGTCATGCGGCGGCAACCGGGAAGTCGGTCGACCTTCAGTAGCGGGTTTGCTAGCCGAACGCGCTGGTGATGGTCGCCATGTCGAAGTAGTCGCGCCACGCGACGATCCGGTCGTCCTGCACCTCGAACACACCCATCACCGGCAACGGGAACGTCCCGCCGTCCTTTCGGCGCATCACGTCGGTTCGTTCGTTCATGACCAGGGTGCCGCGCTGACCTGACGATGGACGTTGAAGTCGATGCCGTCGAACGCCGCGAGGAATCCCGCGATGAATTCCCTTATCGCCTCGCGGCCCCGCACCGGATCCATCGGGATGTTGTGGTAGACGGCGTCTTCGGTGAAGTAGCCCGACAGCTCGTCCGGATCGGGGGATGCCCAGCGCTTGCAGAATTCGGTTACCAGCTCATCGGCGGAACGTGTCATGTTTTCATGCAACACACCGAGATGCGCCAAGGCAAGGGGCGCGTCGGTCAATCCCCTTGTTCCGCCGGGGAAGAAAGCAGCTTTTCGGCCGCCGTGTACGGATCGTCGCGGCCGTCAACCACCGCCTCGGCGAGCCCGTCGAGGCCCGGCCGGGTCCGCAGCCGGGTTTGCGCCATCGACAGGATTTGAGCTCGGGCCCGCGCCAACCGGCGCTCGCGACTGTCGGTGCGGTGGTGATCCTCGATGGCGGCCACCAGATCGGCGACACCCTCGCCGCGGGCGGCGATGAGGCTGACGATCGGCGCTTTGGTCTCGGCGCGCAGGTCCCGCACGGTCTGTTCGGCGCCCTCCCGGTCGGCCTTGTTCACCGCGACGATGTCGGCGACCTCGAGCACGCCCGCCTTGGCCGCCTGCACCGCGTCCCCTGTGCCCGGATTGAGGATGACGACGGTCGGGTCGGCGACGGCGGCGATTTCGATCTCCGACTGGCCCACTCCCACCGTCTCCAGCAGCACCACGTCATACCCGATGGCGCCGAGCAGCCGGATGGCCGCGGGAACCGCGGCGGCCAGCCCCCCGATGTGACCGCGGGTCGCCACCGAGCGGATCAGGACGTCGGAGTCGTTGATATGCGCGGTCATTCGGATCCGGTCGCCCAGCAGCGCCCCGCCGCTGAACGGCGACGACGGGTCCACGGCCAGCACGGCCACCCGGCTCCCGCGTTCGCGGTAGGCGCCGACCAGGGCACCGACCGTCGTCGACTTGCCCGCGCCCGGCGGCCCGGTGATGCCGATGACGCGGACGTCGACGGCGGATGACGGCCCGATGCTCGCCAGCACCTCGTCCCGCCGGTCGCCCTCGACAAGGCTGAGCAGCCGACCCGCCGCGCGCGGAGATCCGTTGCGCGCTCCCGCAATCAGGTCGGCGATCGTCATGTGCGAATTATGGCGCAGCGACCTCGATAACCGTCGCCGAACCCATTCCGCCGCCCGCGCACATGGCCGCCACCGCTATTCCGCCACCGCGGCGGCGCAATTCGTGCACCAGGGTGACCAGCATCCGAGCCCCGGTTGCCGCAACCGGGTGTCCCAGCGAGCAGCCGCTACCGTTGACGTTGACCTTCTCGGGGTCCAGGTCGAGCAGCTTGATCGTGGCCACGCACATCGCCGCGAACGCCTCGTTGATTTCGAACAGGTCCACATCCGAGATCGAAAGCCCCGCCCGTGCAAGCGCTTTCGGTATGGCTTGGACGGGTGCCAAACCGGTGATGGCCGGATCGACGCCGACGGACGCCCAGGACCGCACGGTGGCCAGCGCGGGCAGGCCGAGGGCGTCGCTCGCGATGGTCAGCACGGCCGCACCATCGTTGGCGCCGCAGGCGTTGCCCGCGGTGATCGAGAAGCCCTCGATCTCCGGATGCAGCGGCTTGAGCGCGGCCAGCTTCTCCATGGTGGTGTCCCGGCGCGGGTGCTCGTCGACCGAGAACAGCCCGTGTGGCGTCTCGATCGGGACGACCTCTTCCTTGAAGCGCCCCTCGTCGATCGCGGCGATGGCATTGCGGTGCGACCGCAGCGCCCACGCGTCCATCTCCTCGCGACTAACGCCCGCCTTGACCGCGGCGTTCCAGCCCACGGTGATCGACATGTCCATGTTCGGTGCGTCGGGCCGGTCCGGGTGGGTCGGCGGGAACCAGTCGACCCATTCCCCGTCGACCTGGATCCGCGACCGCGGGGAGGTCGACGCCGAGTTCACGCCGCCGGCAATGACGAGCTGATCCATCCCGGCCCGCACGCTTGCCGCCGCACTCTGCACCGCCGCCTGCCCTGCCGCGCAGTGCCGGTTGTTGGCCAGGCCCGGCACCTGGGGCAGGCCCGCGGTGATGGCCGCGTGCCGGGCAACGACTCCCCCGCCGTAGAGGCCCTCACCCAGGATCACGTCGTCGACCAGAGCGGGGTCGAGATCCCTGGCCGCCTCGCTGACCACGTGGTGGGCGAGGTCGAATGCGCTGGTGTCGCGCAGCGTCCCCTTGCGGGCGGTGCCGATGGGGGTGCGCAGGGCGGACACAATGACGGCTTCGGGCACGGGTTTTCTCCAGTTCGGCGAGCGCAATGCGGACGGAAGCCACCCGCACATTCACGAGAATCTTATTCTCTCATTGTGAGAGCGCCAGTTGCAACAAGGCACCGTCAGCCGGTGCGGTCGGACCACCCCGCGGGCAGGTTTTGGGGCGCGGTATCGATCACCCTCTCGTCGTCGGTCCCGACGTACTCGAACAGGGTGATGTAGGCGAATTCGGGGACTTCGTAGATCGGGTAGGTCGGACCTTGGTCCCGATAGGCCCGCATCTCGTCGAGATGTTCGTTCTGGAAGCAGACGGTGCGCTCGCCGTGCATGCGTACCCATTGGGGGAAGAAGATCACGCCGTGGATGCGGCGCTTGGCGGGCAGTATGTTGACGGCCACGCAGGTGCCGGTGGGTTCCGTCCAGGAGACTTTGTAGTTGTCGCCGTCCAGTTGGACCAGGTTCACCTCCTGCCCTTTGACCCAGCGGCCACCCACATGTCCGGAATGGATGCGGTAGTCGATGGTGGTGGCGTTCTTGACGTACATCTCGTACTGCCAGCCGTTGGCGTAGGTGTAGATGAAGCGGTACCCGACGATTCCCGAAAGATCCTGCGGCGGAACCGGGTTGGCGACGCTGGTCATTGTCGTTCCTCTTCCGCGGTGGGCTGAGCGATAAAGCTGTCTCGTTGGCGATCCTGCCAGAGCGCTTGACGCATATACCCCCTACCGGTATCGTTCCGGTGGACGTATTGAACGTTGGGAGGCGACGCAATGACGATGTGGGACGGCGGAAGCGGTTGGGGTTGGTGCGACACATTCGCGCACTTTTCGGGGATGGCGACATCGTGGGCCGTCGCACTCGTCGGTGTCGCCCTTGCGATCGGCTTTGCGATCGGTCAGCGCAATGATCCGGCAGGCATCGGGGCTCAACCCAAAGGCGGGGTGGCACCGCGGATTTCCCGAGACGAAAGGGACCACGACGAATTCTGGCGCCGGCTGATGTAGCGGCGCGAAGCCAACGGCCCATGACTTGCCTACACTGCTGGTGAGATAGCGGCTCGACACCTGATCCAGGGGGCTTCGGCTGAGCATGACCGGTGACGCGACATTGCTTGAAGGGACGATCGCGGTCCCGGGCGGCAACGTGTGGTTCAAACGCATCGGTGGAGGCACTGGTCACCCACTGCTTGTGGTCCACGGAGGCCCCGGGCTGCCGCACCAATACTTGAGCTCGCTGCAACGGTTGGCCGACGAGCGAGAGGTCATCTTCTGGGACCAGCTCGGCTGCGGGAATTCCGACTGTCCGTCCGACCCGGGACTTTGGACGATGGAGCGGTCGGTTGCCGAGATGGACGCCGTCGTAAGAGGCCTGGGACTGAGTCGCTTCCATATCTTCGGCAACTCCTGGGGCGGAATGCTGGCGCAACAATATGTGCTCGATGTGCCCTCGGGAGCCGCCAGCCTGACGATCTCCAACAGCATCGCGTCGATACCCGAGTTCTCGAACATGGTGGCGCGCTTGAAATCCGAGCTGGACCCGGCAACCCAGTCGGCCATCGACCGTCACGAAGCGGCCGGCACCACCCATGCCGCCGAATACCAGGCCGCCATCCGCACCTGGAACGAAACCTATCTGTGCCGCGTGCGTCCCTGGCCAGGGGACCTCGAGGACGCGTTTCGGGGGATGGGAGCCGAGATCTTCGAAACGATGTTCGGCCCCAGCGACTTTCACATCGTCGGAACCATCCGGAGCTGGGATGTGTTCGACCGATTGCCCGAGATCGCATTGCCGACCCTCGTCGTCGCCGGCAGGTTCGACGAGTGTGTGCCCGAACACGCATGGGAAATTCACCGGCGCATACCGGGTTCGCGATTCGAGCTGTTCGAGTCGAGCGCTCACATGCCGTTCATCGAGGAGCCCGAGAAGTTCGACCAGGTCATGCGCGAATTCTTGCGCCTGCAGGACCGATAGCGATCAGTTCTTGCCGGCGTTCAGCTTGGCGACGATGGACCGGAAATCGTCGGTGGTGAACGACTGGTGCTCGGCCGAAAGCGCGTAGTCCAGGCTGGCCAGCACCGCGCGCTCCAAGTGAATGTTGAGCACTCGCTTGGTGCTCTCGACCGCCTGCTGGGGCAATTCCAAAATCTTTTTGGCGCAGGCGATTGCCTCGGCGACGGGGTCGGCCGCCACATGGTTGGCCAGTCCCAGCTCGACGGCGCGCTGCGCGCTGATGCGGGTTCCGGTCAGCGCGTATTCCTTGGCCAGCAGCAGGCTGATGTGCAGCGGCCAGGTCAACGGCCCGCCGTCAGCCGCCACCAGGCCCACCTGCACGTGCGGGTCGGCGAGGAAGGCGTTCTCGGCGATGTAGACGATGTCGCTCAGCGCAACGAGGCTGCAGCCGAGGCCGACGGCCGGCCCATTCACGGCCGCCACCACGGGAATCCGGCATCGCGCCATGCCGAGCACGATCTCGCGTCCATCCCGGATGGTCTTGGCGCGCAGGGCGGCGTCCTGGGACAGCTCTTGGAGGTAGGCGAAATCTCCACCGGCCGAAAACGCCTTTCCGCTGCCGGTCAGCACCGCCGCGCGCGCCTCGGGATCGTCGGTCAGCCGCTGCCACAACCGCGCGAGGCCGACGTGCAGGTTGTCGTTGACCGCGTTGAGGTCGTCCGGGCGGTTCAACGTGATGATCCGTAACGCCCCGTCGGCGCGGACATCGATTTCGCTTGGCATGTCGTACATTCAGACTCCCAATCCCAGGATCCGCGAGGCGATGATGTTCTTCTGTATCTGTGACGTTCCGCCCATCACGCTCTGCGCGCGACTGTAGAGATAGGCACTGAGCAGGTCCGGATCGCGGGTCCCGGTGACCGCCAGCGCGGCGTGCCCGACCGATTGCTCGACCCAGGTCATCAGCAGCTTATCGAGCGATCCCTCCGGGCCGTGTGAGACGCCGTCCAGCTGCTCGGACAGGCGCCGCCGAACATGATGGGTCAGCATTTCCGACTCGACCGCCGCCCACGCGAGCTCTTCGGGAACCGGTGCCCCATCGTTCGAGTTGCGCGCGAACAGGTTTCGGACCAGCTTGCCGTATCGGGCCGCGTAGCCGAGCGTGGAGGGCTCACGCTCGTGCCCGACGACGGTCATGGCTACGGCCCAGCCCTCCCCGGGGGCGCCGACCATCCGGTCCGCGGGCACCGTGGCGCCGTCGAAGAACACCTGGCCGAATTCGTTGGTGACGCCGTTCATCATCCGCAACGGGCGCTGTTGCACGCCGGGCTGTTTCATATCGAGCACGAACGCCGACAGGCCGCGGTGGCGTTTAGCATCGGGATCCGTGCGGGCCAACAGCAGACACCAGTCCGCGACATCGGAGTAGCTGGTCCAAATCTTGTGCCCGTGCACCACATAGGTGTCGCCCTCGCGGGTGGCGGTGGTGGTCAACGATGCCAGATCCGAGCCGGCGCCGGGCTCGCTGAAGCCCTGGCACCACCGCTCGGTGCCGTTGATGATGCCGGGCAGGAAGCGCTTCCGAAGCTCGTCACTGCCGTGCCGCCCGATGCCGAAAACCAGATAGCCCACGCTGGGACGGGGCGGAGCGCCGGCGCGCACCAGCTCCTCGTCGACGATGACGTCGTACACGGGTGCCAAATCCTGGCCACCGTAGTCACGGGGCCAGGACAGCCCGAAAAAGCCGTTGTCATAGAGGGCCCGGTGCCAGTCGGCCATGCGTTCCCAGTACTCGTCCCCGGAGCCGGAATACTCCTTGGCGTGCAACGCAAGCCACGACCGCAGGCGCTCCCGGAAGGCGGCCTCGTCGGGCGAATCACGAAAGTCCAAAGTCGATCTCCTTATACGTGACGGGCCACAGTTCGGTCGATGTCAGCGCGCGACGCAGGTAGACGTGGGCGATGCATTCCCAGGTGTTGCCGATGCCACCGTGCACCTGAACCGCCGTCTCGCAGACGGTGCGCGTCGCACGCGCGCAGTAGACCTTGGCGATCTGGGCGGCCCTGATCGCCTCGGGCGGCGCGAGCTCGTCCACCGCCCATGCGGCGTGGCGCAGCACGCTCACCGAACCTTCGATCAGCGCCAGGCTTTCGGCCAACAGGTGTGCGATCGCCTGATAGGAGCCAATCGTTTTGCCGTACTGCTCACGGATTTTCGCGTAGTCGCAGGCGACCGCGTGCGCGCCGCGCGCGATGCCGACCAGGTCCGCGGTCGTGGTGACCAGCGCCAGCGCCCGCCACCGCCCGGCCACGTCGGACGACACCTCGCCCAGAGTCGTCGGCGACCCCACCGCGTCGGCCTCGGCGCGGGTCAGGTCGGCGCCGGCGCGACCGGCGGCCACGTCGGTGGCCAGGACCGAGGTGCCGGACAGCGACAGAGCCCGCCGCGCGCCGCGGGCGTCGATCACCCGGCCGTCCACCGCGATGGTCGAATCCCCACTTTCGGCACCGACGTGGCGCGCCAGATCGTCGGCCAGTACCGGCCCCAGGAACGGTGCATCGACCAGTCGGCGGCCGAATTCCTCGGCGACGACGGCCACTTCGACGCCTGTGGCGCCGTCGGAGCGCAGCGACCGCCACCCGGTCATTTCAATCTGCTTGTCCAGCCGCGCGATTCGGTTCGAGTCGTCGAGATCCTGCACGGCCCCGGGTCCGAGATCGTCGGCCAGCTTGGCGGCGGCGTCGCGCAGCTGCTGCTGTTCAGCCGTCAGACGTACATCCATAGGACTCCTTCAGCACTCGGCGCAGCACCTTGCCCGAGGGCAGCCGCGGAATGTCGTCCACGAACACGATGCGGCTCAGGTGTTTGTAGGACGCTAGCTTCTCGTCCACGCGGGCGGTGAGGTCGGATGGGTCGACGGGCGCGCACGGCGCGACGGCGGCGACGATCGCCTCACCGTTGATGCCGTCGGGAACGCCGAACACGGCGCAGTCCTTGACGGCCGGGTGGCCGTGCAGCACCGTCTCGATCTCGGCGGGCGCGACCTGAAAACCCCGAACTTTGATCATCTCTTTAAGGCGGTCGGTGATCCGCAGCCAACCGGCGCCGTCGAGCCAGCCGACGTCCCCCGTGCGATACCAGCCGTCGCGGATCGCCTCGGCGGTCGCCTCGGCGGGCAGATAGCCGGCCATCAACGACATCGATCGCGCCTGGATCTCGCCGACCTCTCCCGGGCCGACGGGCTGGCCCGTCTCCAACGAGACCACGCGCACGTCCACCCCCGGCTCGAGACGTACGACCTGTCCTCACTTCGCTTCATCATGTGGGGGGCAACGCCGGTCAGCCCCAGCGTCGCCGAGACGGTGACCCGGCGGACCGGCATCGGTTGGGTGCCCGCCTACGGCACCACGGAATTGCCCGTCATCGCGTGTAATCCGCTGCAGGGGGCGAGACTCGACTCGGTCGGCCGTCCGGTGCCGGGGGTGGACGTGCGCGTGGTCTCGTTGGAGACGGGCCAGCCCGTCGGCCCGGGAGAGGTCGGCGAGATCCAGG
>NZ_LZKK01000096.1 GCF_001672815.1 Mycobacterium sp. E796
TCAGCTCCGGTGTCGCGATCACCGCAGACATCTTGATCCTCCCGCCCGGTCTTTTCATCGACTCATCGGTAGGACAGGATCTTCACCGCGAGCCGGCAAATCCAAATAGGGACTTTCGCCCTCTGTGGTCGGGCCTAAAATCATGCACGCGTCGCCCGGCGCTGGCGACGTCAGGCAGGGGCGTCGGGGCCGCCCCAGCGTGCGGCGTAACGGCCGGATGCACGGCTAGAGGTTGAATCCCCTTAACGCGGCGACCCGCGCCACAAAGGCGTGGGCCGAGGCCGCAGAGTCACGGTCAGGTGCGGCGGCGTCTGTGTCGGCGGGTCAGCAGGGGCGCGAGGCGCGCCTCTGGGCGGCCCCGAGGGCTCCCGTAGACCTCGATTCGGATTTCCTGCGTCCCGATGAACAGGAGTCGGTGAGACACCCGGCTGCTGAGAAGGGCCAAAGATTGGATGTTAGGAGGCCGTTGTTTGGCCCAGCGGGTTCACCAAGGCGGATAGTGCGCGGAGAATTTGTACTGTCAGATTCGCCGGCCAGAAGAACGCAGTGGTGAACGACTGGACTAATTGAGTGCCGGCTGAAACGAGCTGGCCTACAACGGGAAACGCCGTGAGTAATGGGTTTATCGCGTCGGTCAAAACGTTCAATAGTAAGCCGTAGAACGGGAACGATTGGATGATGTTTGCCGCAGCGGACGCGAAGTACAGTACGACGAGATCTGCCATGAGCCAAGAAAGAAAACCAATGACGAAGCCGGCCACGGCGGCGGCACCTAGAACAAAGACAGTATTCGTCACTACATTTGTTATCAAATCATTTAATGTCGACTGGGCGG
>NZ_LZKK01000097.1 GCF_001672815.1 Mycobacterium sp. E796
ATGAGCGAGCGGGTACTTGATCAGGTTGTGGCCATGGCCGACCAGTTGCGCGACCAGGCCGCCGAAGCCGAGCGGATCGGCCGGCTCACCGACGACACCGTGAAGCTGATGAAAGGGGCCGGACTGATCCGGCTGCTGCAACCCAAGAGCTACCAAGGGTTCGAGGTCCATCCGCGCGAGTTCGCCGAAACGGTCATGGCCACCGCGGCGCTGGATCCGGCCGCCGGCTGGATCGTGGGCGTGGTGGGCGTGCATCCCTACCAGCTCGCCTACGCCGATCCGAAGGTGGCTGCCGAGGTGTGGGCCGACGACGTCGACACCTGGGTGGCCTCCCCCTACGCGCCGCAGGGCGTCGCCAAGCCCGTCGATGGCGGCTACCTCTTCAACGGCCGGTGGCAGTTCAGCTCGGGCACCGACCATTGCGATTGGATCATCCTGGGCGCGATGCTCGGCAACGAGCAGGGCATCCCGCTGATGCCGCCGCAGATGCTGCACATGATCCTGCCCCGCACGGACTACGAGATAGTCGAGGACTCCTGGAATGTGGTGGGGCTGAGCGGAACCGGTTCCAAGGACGTCATCGTCAAGGATGCGTTCGTCCCGACCTATCGGACCATGGACGCGGCCAAGGTGATGGATGGCACCGCCCAGCGCGAGGCCGGCATGACCGAGCCGCTGTATCTGATGCCGTGGTCGACGATGTTCCCGCTGGGCATCTCGGCGGCGACCATCGGGATCGCCGAGGGGGCGCTGGCCGCGCACCTGGATTATCAGCGCGAGCGCGTCGGCGCCAGCGGGACCGCGATCAAGGACGACCCGTATGTGATGTATGCGATCGGCGAGGCCGCGGCCGACATCAACGCCGCCCGCCAGGAGTTGCTGGCCAACGCCGAACGGATCTACGACATGGTCGCCGCCGGCAAGGAGGTGTCGTTCGCCGACCGCGCGGCCGGACGCCGGACCCAGGTGCGTGCGGTGTGGCGCGCGGTGTCGGCGGTCGACGAAATCTTCGCCCGCTCCGGCGGAAACGCGGCCCGGATGGACAAGCCCCTGCAACGGTATTGGCGGGACGTGCA
>NZ_LZKK01000098.1 GCF_001672815.1 Mycobacterium sp. E796
CCGCCCAGTCGAAAGTAAAAGATGAGATTACAAATGTAGTGACGAATACTGTCTTTGTTCTAGGTGCCGCCGCCGTGGCCGGCTTCGTCATTGGTTTTCTTTCTTGGCTCATGGCAGATCTCGTCGTACTGTACTTCGCGTCCGCTGCGGCAAACATCATCCAATCGTTCCCGTTCTACGGCTTACTATTGAACGTTTTGACCGACGCGATAAACCCATTACTCACGGCGTTTCCCGTTGTAGGCCAGCTCGTTTCAGCCGGCACTCAATTAGTCCAGTCGTTCACCACTGCGTTCTTCTGGCCGGCGAATCTGACAGTACAAATTCTCCGCGCACTATCCGCCTTGGTGAACCCGCTGGGCCAAACAACGGCCTCCTAACATCCAATCTTTGGCCCTTCTCAGCAGCCGGGTGTCTCACCGACTCCTGTTCATCGGGACGCAGGAAATCCGAATCGAGGTCTACGGGAGCCCTCGGGGCCGCCCAGAGGCGCGCCTCGCGCCCCTGCTGACCCGCCGACACAGACGCCGCCGCACCTGACCGTGACTCTGCGGCCTCGGCCCACGCCTTTGTGGCGCGGGTCGCCGCGTTAAGGGGATTCAACCTCTAGCCGTGCATCCGGCCGTTACGCCGCACGCTGGGGCGGCCCCGACGCCCCTGCCTGACGTCGCCAGCGCCGGGCGACGCGTGCATGATTTTAGGCCCGACCACAGAGGGCGAAAGTCCCTATTTGGATTTGCCGGCTCGCGGTGAAGATCCTGTCCTACCGATGAGTCGATGAAGAGACCGGGCGGGAGGATCAAGATGTCTGCGGTGAGCGTTGCGCCAGAACTGATTAGCCAAGCGGCAACGGATTTGGCGGGTATCGGTTCAACGGTCAACGCTGCGCATATGACAGCGGGGCCCTCGACACTTTTCGTGCGCCCCGCTGCCGCCGATGAGGTGTCGGCGGGGATCGCGCATCTGTTCTCCGGTTACGCCCAGGACTATCACGCGCTGGCCGGGAAGGCGGCGGCGTTTCAGGAGCAATTTGTGCAGCACCTGACCACCAGTGCCGGCGCGTATGCCGGCGCGGAGGCCGCCAACGTCACGTCGCTGATCAAGCCCTTGACAGCAATTGGGGCCCCGATTGCCGCTGCTGCCACAACCGCCCAGTCCACGATGAGCGATTTAATAGCGAATGTGATAACAAATATTCAAGCCGGAATAGAGACATTGATAACGATGATTACATCTTTATTAATGTTGCTAGCGATTGTACCCTTTTTGCTACTGTTTCTTTTAAGTGTTGCTTTATACGGGCCATGGTGGCTTGTTTTGCTTAATGCCGGGCGTGGGTATTGAGATGACGCCCCCCTCAGCGCGGTCGGTGAGGTTCGCGCAGTCGGATCGACGCCCAACGAGTTGGTCGCGAGGGTTGGATTCTCCATCGTTCCTTCGCCGAACCTTTCACGTTCGTGGTCGGGCAGCGTCTAGCCGACGACGAGGCGTGTCTCGGCTTTGAAGGTGCCGTCGCGGTTGTCCCGGACGTGGACGCTGGTGGTGATGGCGATGTCCGGCCAGGGCCAAGAGGCAGGCCGCAACGCAGAGCGCGTCTGTTAGATCGGGAAGAACATCGGAATGGGAGTACCTGTTGCAATAAAAAGTAAAACTAGTGCTACCCAAGCGCCTATGATTACAAAAGTGCCGACCGTAACGAAAATGCTCCATAACGCCGGGTAGCCTTGAATAAATATCCAAAACTGGTAAAAGGCTGCGCCCAATATCTTGAGTAATTGGTCGAAAGCTGCGCTAACAATGTTGCCTAACTCGTATCGGACAGCCCCGACGGCGCTGCCAATCAAGTTCACAACCCCTCCCAAGGGCTTTAGCAACGACGCCATGTTGGC
>NZ_LZKK01000099.1 GCF_001672815.1 Mycobacterium sp. E796
CCACGTCAAACGGGTCTTGCGAGGGGATGGGTCCTAAGTTAACTTAGGCTTACCTAAATTACCTTGAGGAGTCCGATGCTTTCGCTGAGCCACCCCGCACCGACGACCGCAGAACGCATCCGCAGCGCCTGCGCCAAGGCCACCGGCGCGCTCCTGGCCATCGAGGGCGCGGACCCCATCGCCACACCGGTGCACCACCTGCTGGCCGACGGATCCTTCGCGGTTGTCCTCCCCGCCTCGCGTGATCGCCTGGTCTCCGGCTCGCAGGCGCTGCTGGAGCTGACGGACTATGCGCCGCTGCCGGTGCGCGAGCCCGTCCGTTCGTTGGTGTGGGTGCGCGGCCGCCTACAGGAGGTCCCGGACGACGCGGTGACCGACACGCTGGACCTGATCGCCGCCGAGGACCCGAATCCGGCGTTGCTAGAGGTCGAGACCCCGCGGTCAGCGGCGTGTGCGGGAGAGCCGCGGTACCGGCTGCTGCGGCTGGAGATCGACTCGGTGGTCGTCACCGACGCCACCGGCGCCGAGCCGGTCAGCGTGGCGGATCTGCTCGCCGCCCGTCCCGACCCCTTCTGCGAGATCGAGTCGAGCCTGCTGTGGCACCTCGACACCGTCCACAACGACGTCGTTGCCCGGCTGGTGTCGAAGCTGCCGCCGGTCGTCCGCCGCGGCCAGGTTCGTCCGCTCGGACTCGACCGATACGGCGTGCGGTTCCGCATCGAGGGCCACGACGGCGACCACGACATCCGGCTGCCGTTCCACAAGCCGGTCGACGACATGACGGGGCTGCGCCAGGCGATCCGCGTGCTGATGGGATGCCCGTTCATCAACGGGCTGCGAGCCCGCCGGTAGTCCCTGCACGTACGTTATCCGGGTGAACGGCGACCGCTCGCCCCAACGCCCGGTGC
>NZ_LZKK01000100.1 GCF_001672815.1 Mycobacterium sp. E796
TCCGCGCCGTTTCGCTTCCGCAACAGCGTCGACCTCGCCGTCACACCCGAGCAGCTGTTCGAGGTGCTCGGCGACGCCGACTCGTGGCCGCGCTGGGCGCCGGTGATCACCAAGGTGACGTGGACCACTCCCGAGCCACGCGGCGTCGGCACCACCCGCGTCGTCGAGATGCGCGGCGGGATCGTCGGCAACGAGGAGTTCCTGGCCTGGGAACCCTTCACGCACATGGCATTCCGGTTCAACGAATGCTCGTCGAAGGCCGTCGCGGCGTTCGCCGAGGACTACCGGGTCGAGGTCATCCCCGGTGGCTGCCGGCTGACGTGGACCATGGCGCAAAAACCGGCCGGCCCGTCGCGGCTGGCGATGCCGCTGGTCGGACCGCTGCTCAACCTGGGGCTCCGCCGGTTCCTGCGCAACCTGCGCCGCTACACCGACGCCCGGTTCCCCGTCACCCGGCAACCTTAGGAGCGTGCGATGACCTTCAACGAGGGCATGCAGATCGACACCAGCACCGCGTCGTCGTCCGGCGGGGGCGGAATGGGGATGGCCATCGGCGGCGGCGGCCTCGGCCTGCTGATCCTGATCGGGGCGCTGTTGCTCGGGATCGACCCGGGCCGCATCATGCCCCAGCAGCAAACCAACACCGGCGGCTATTCGGCGCCCGGTTTCGACCTGAGCCAGTGCAAGACCGGCGCCGACGCCAACAAGTACGTGCAGTGCCGCGTGGTCGCCACCGGCAACTCCGTGGACGCGGTGTGGCATCAGCTGATGCGCAACTACACCCGCCCGCACGTGCGCCTGTTCACCGGGTCGGTGGACACCGGCTGCGGCCCGGCCACCACCGCCGTCGGGCCGTTCTACTGCCCGGTGGACCAGACGGCGTACTTCGACACCGACTTCTTCCAGGAACTGGTCGACAAATTCGGTTCCAGCGGTGGGCCGTTCGCGCAGGAATACGTCGTGGCACACGAATACGGCCACCACGTGCAGCAGCTGCAGGGTGTGCTGGGCCGCTCCCAGCAGGGCGCGCAGGGCGCCGGGGGTAACGGGGTGCGCACCGAGCTGCAGGCCGACTGCTACGCCGGCATCTGGGCCCACTACGCGTCGACGGTCAAGCAGGAGAGCACCGGCGTGCCGTACCTGGAGCCGTTGAGCGACAAGGATATTCAGGACGCGCTGTCGGCGGCGGCGTCGGTGGGCGACGACCGCATCCAAAAGCAGGCGACCGGACGCGTCAACCCCGAGTCGTGGACGCACGGGTCGTCGGCGGAACGGCAGAAGTGGTTCACCATCGGCTACCAGACCGGTGACCCCAACCAGTGCAACACGTTCGCCGCGACAAATCTGGGCTAGGCGCTGATGGCGGTCTTGGATGGGGAGCGGATCGACGATGGGCAGTCGTCGCCGTTCGGACCGTTGCGCAATCGCATCTTCCGCAACCTGTTCGTCGCGCAGTTCGTCTCCAACATCGGCACGTGGATGCAAAGCGTGGCGGCACAATGGTTCCTGATTGAGGCCCACACCAGCGCCACCATCGTGGCGCTGGTCCAGACCGCCAGCCTCGGGCCGACGCTGCTGCTGGGGATATTCGCCGGGGTGCTGGCCGACCTGTTCGACCGGCGGCGCCTGCTCGTCGTCCTGCAGTCTTATGCGGTGGTGGTGGCGCTTGCCCTGGCGGTGCTGACCTACCTCGGTAAGCTCACCCCGGCCGCGCTGTTGCTGTTCACGGTGGCGATCGGCCTCGCGTCCGCGCTGACCGCGCCGGCCTGGCAGGCGATCCAGCCCGAAGTCGTTCCGCGCGAGCAGATCCCGTCCGCCGCGAGTTTGTCGAGCGTCTCGGCGAGCGTCGGCCGGGTGATCGGGCCGGCGATCGGCGGTGTCGTGGTCGCACTGGCCGGTCCGGCAGCGGTGTTCACCATCAACGCCGTGTCGTTCACCGGGATCATCTTCGTCTTGGCGGGGTGGCAACGGCCCAAGCAACTCGCGCCGCTCGAGCGAGAACAGTTCGGCCAGGCCATGGTGACCGGATGGCTCTACGTCGTCAACAGCCCGATTTTCCGCAGGATCTTGTTGCGCACAGCGCTTTTCGTGTTTCCCGCGTCGGCCCTGCTGGCCCTGCTGCCGGTGGCCGCCGCCCGCGGCTGGCACCTGGGAGCCAGCGGTTACGGTCTTACGTTGGGGGCCATCGGTTGTGGCGCGGCGCTCGCCCTGCTGGTCCCGGGCCCGTTACGCGAAAAGGTACCGCCCAACGCGTTGTTGGCGGCATGCGCCGCCGCGTACGGCATCGCGACGCTCGCGGTGGCCCGGTTGTCGTTCGTCGCGGCGGCACCCTTCTTGGTGTTGTCGGGGACGGCCTGGCTGCTCACCCTGACGACGTTGAACGCGGCGGCCCAGCTGCACCTGCCGCGATGGGTCCGGGCCCGCGGGCTGGCGATGTACCTGCTGGTCTTCACCGGCTGCCAGGCGATCGGCTCCTACCTCTGGGGCGTGATTGCCACGCGGGACGGGCTCAACGTCGCGCTGACCTGGTCGGCGGCGCTGCTGGCCGTCGCCGCCCTCAGCGTCACCGTCCTCGGGTTGCTGCCGTCCACCGGGAAGCTGAGCCGCAACATCTCCAACTGCTGGGCGGCGCCCATGCTCATGCTCGAACCGCGCCCCAACGACGGGCCCGTGCTGGTGACCGTGCGGTATCGGGTGCCGACGGAGAACCTCCAGGAATTCGTCGAGGCGATGGCCGCGGTCAGGCGGTCACGCCTGCGGACGGGTGGCCACAGCTGGCGGCTCTATCGAAGCCTGGAGGAGCCCGACCTCGTCCTCGAGAGGTTTACCGTGCCGTCCTGGACCGAGTTCGAGCGCCAACACACCGAGCGCTGGCTGGAGTCAGACCACGATGGAGCGGCCAAGGCGGCGAGCTACACCGTCGAGGACTCGAAACGACACGAGTACTTCCTGGCCGTGCGCGTGCACAAGTGAGCGGCGCCGGTCGGCTAGCCGGGTCGGCAGGTGACGGTGGTGGTGGCGTCCGCGTGCGCGACGACCTGACCGTCCACGGCGATCTCGCAGTGGAACTGGGCGGGGCCGTTGCCCGAATCCGGCCAGTGCAGCATGCCGCTGGCGGTGATGGTCGCAAACTGGTTCGGGTTCGCCAGCGTGGCGGTGTAGGTGACCGGCGCTCCCCCGCTCAGCGGCGCCTGAACACTCGTCGTGAACTTCGACGGGTCCGCGTTGTAGGCCGCCTGGCTGGGCGGATCGGAACTCACGTAGCTGACCGTTGCGGTCAGGTTGTTGGGGCTCGTCACGGTGTAAGTCACCTGGTGGCCGTCCGCGTGTGAGATCGCCGGCGTGAAAGCCAGTCCTGCGGCCGCTGCGAGAGCGGCCGCGCTGATCACTTTTCGCACGTTCCTCATATCGAAAACGCTACCGGATTTGTTACTTGCGTCAGGTATGAAGCAGGCATGACCGACGTTCCGGGGATCAGTCGCCGCAGGCTGTTGACCACGAGCGCGGTCTCGGCCGCCCTCGGGGCCGGCATCGGGGGCGGGGCGGTGCTGCTGTGGTCGCAGGCGCGCGGTCCGGCCGTCTGGTTTCAGCCGGACCGCCGCGGCGCACCACCGGTGACCGGCCTGCATCTGCAATTCGGCGCGAACGCGGCCACCGAGGTGGTCGTGTCATGGCACACCACCGAGGCCGTCCGCAATCCCCGCGTCATGCTGGGCACCCCGACCGCCGGGTTCGGGCGCACCGTGGCCGCGGAAACCCGGACCTACCGAGACGCCAAGTCCGGCAACGAGGTTCGCGTCAACCACGCGCGCCTGACGGGCCTGATCCCCGACACCGACTACGTGTACGCCGCGGTGCACGACGGCGCCGAGCCGGGCGGCGGCACGGCGCGCACCGCCCCGTCGGGGCGAAAACCACTGCGCTTCACCAGCTTCGGGGACCAGTCCACCCCGACGCTGGCCCGGCTGCCCGACGGCAAGTACGCTACCGACAACATCGGCTCGCCCGCGGCCGCGGACACCACGCTGGCCGTCGAGCGCCTCGGTCCGCTGTTCAACCTCGTCAACGGCGACCTGTGCTACGCGAACCTGGCGCAGGACCGCATCCGGACATGGTCGAACTGGTTTGAGAACAACACCCGCTCGGCGCGGTTCCGGCCGTGGATGCCGGCCGCGGGTAACCACGAGAACGAACTGGGCAACGGCCCAATCGGCTACGCCGCCTACCAGACCTACTTCGCGTTGCCCGACTCGGGTTCCAGCCCCGAAGCCCGCGGCCTGTGGTACTCGTTCACCGCGGGGTCGGTGCGGGTGATCAGCCTCAACAACGACGACGTGGCCTTCCAGGACGGCGGCAACTTCTACGTGCACGGCTATTCCGGTGGGGAGCAAAAGCGCTGGCTGGCAAGCGAACTCGCCGCGGCGCGGCGCGACCCCGACGTGGACTGGGTCGTCGTGTGCATGCATCAGACGGCGATCTCGACCGCCGACCGGACCAACGGCGCCGACCTCGGCATCCGCGAGGAATGGCTGCCGCTGTTCGACCAGTATCGGGTCGATCTGGTGGTGTGCGGGCACGAGCACCACTACGAGCGATCGCATCCCTTGCGCGGTGCGCTGGGCACCGACACCCGCACACCGATACCCGTCGACACCGGCGGCGACATCATCGACCCGACCCGGGGCACGGTGCACCTGGTCATCGGCGGCGGGGGCACGTCCGCGCCGTCCAACGGGATGTTCTTCCCCCAGCCTCGGTGCCGCGTGGTGACCGGCGTCGGGGCTTTCGACCCCGAGATCGGCCGCAAGGCGCCGATCTACGTGTTGGAAGACGCGCCGTGGTCGGCGTTTCGCGATCGCGACAATCCTTACGGCTTCGCGTGTTTCGACGTCGACCCCGGTCAGCCCGGGGGCAACACCTCGATCAAGGCGACGCACTATTCGGTGAGCGGGCCGTTCGGCGCGGTTTCCGTGGTGGACCAGTTCACGCTCACCAAGCCCCGCGGCGACAGGCCCGCCTAGCTCAAAACAGCGTCGGCTGCGGTAGCGCGGGCGTGGCGGCGGTCGGCGGGACCGGGCGGGGATCTCCGCCGAGGCGGTACTTGGCGATCAGCGGCGCGGCCCGTTCGCGCAGCATGTCGCGGTAGCTCGGCGGCAGATAGGCGCCGCGGCGGTAGAGCTCGCGGTAGC
The DNA here is from genome assembly GCF_001672815.1 of Mycobacterium sp. E796. Taxonomy (GTDB): domain Bacteria; phylum Actinomycetota; class Actinomycetes; order Mycobacteriales; family Mycobacteriaceae; genus Mycobacterium. Next base: position 5,190 of record NZ_LZKK01000100.1, read on the forward strand.
GGCCGACCAGTTCCGGGTGCGAGCGGGCCAGCCAGGACATGAACCAGCCGCGCGTCGAACCGCGCAGGTGCAGGCCGAAAACCGTGACGCCGGTGGCGCCGGCCGCGGCGATCTGGCCGAGCAGCCCGTCGAGGTGCTCGGTGGAATCCGTCAGGTGCGGCAGCACCGGCGCGACCATGACGTGGCAGCCCAGGCCGGCGTCGCGGATGGCGGTGATGAGGCCCAGGCGCGCCTGCGGCGTCGGCGTTCCCGGCTCGACGTCGCGGTGCAGCTCGGGATCGGCGACGGCCAGCGACACGGACACCGACAACGGAACCTGTTGTGCCGCATCGCTTATCAGGGGCAGGTCGCGCCTGAGCAGGGTGCCCTTGGTGAGGATCGACAGCGGCGTGCCGGATCCGACGAGCGCGCCGATGATGCCCGGCATCAGCGCGTAGCGCCCCTCGGCGCGCTGGTAGGGATCGGTGTTGGTGCCCAGCGCGACCGTCTCGCGCCGCCACGACGGCCGGCGCAGCTCGCGGTTCAAGACCTCGGCGACGTTGGTCTTGACCACCACCTGGGTGTCGAAGTCGGCGCCACAGTCGAAGTCGAGGTATTCGTGGGTGGGACGCGCGAAGCAGTAGCGGCAGGCGTGCGCGCAGCCGCGGTAGCCGTTGACCGTATAGCGGAACGGCAGCGCCGACGCGTCGGGCACCTTGTTCAGCGCCGACTTGCACAGTACCTCGTGGAACGTGATGCCCTCGAACTGCGGGGCGCGGACGCTGCGGACGAGACCGAGCCTGCTTAAGCCCGGGAGGGCCCCGTCGTCGACGGGGTTCCCGTTGACCGCGACGGCCTGGGTGGACCAGCGCATGCCCTCTATTCGAACTTTTGTTCGATCGGTTGTCAAGTGACAGGATGTCCCCATGGAGCTGCGATACCGGGAGATCGCCGGCAAGCGAATGGCCTACATCGACGAGGGCGAGGGCGACGCGATCGTCTTTCAGCACGGCAACCCGACGTCGTCGTACCTGTGGCGCAACGTAATGCCGCACCTGGAGGGGCTGGGCCGGCTGGTGGCTTGTGACCTGATCGGGATGGGCGCGTCGGAGAAGCTGAGCCCGTCGGGTCCGGACCGCTACAACTATGCCGAGCAGCGCGACTTCTTGTTCGGGCTGTGGGACGCGCTCGAGCTTGGCGACCGCGTGGTGCTGGTGCTGCACGACTGGGGCTCGGCGCTGGGTTTCGACTGGGCCTACCGGCACCGCGACCGCGTGCAGGGCATCGCCTTCATGGAGGCCATCGTCACCCCGATGACATGGGCGGATTTTCATCCGAGCGTGCGGGGGGTGTTCCAGGGGTTCCGGTCGCCGGAGGGTGAGCGGATGGTGTTGGAGCAGAACGTCTTTGTCGAAGGCGTGCTGCCCGGCGCCATCATTCGGAAACTCTCCGACGAGGAGATGAACGCCTACCGGCGCCCGTTCGTCAACGCCGGCGAGGACCGGCGACCCACTCTGTCGTGGCCACGCAACATACCCATCGACGGCGAGCCGGCCGACGTCGTCGCCGTCGTCGACGAATACCGGAGCTGGCTCGAAAAAGGTGTCGAAAATGGCGGCGTGCCAAAGCTGTTCGTCAACGCCGAGCCCGGCGCCATCCTCAACGGCCGCATCCGCGATTACGTCCGAACGTGGGCCAGCCTCAGCGAGGTCACGGTCCCGGGAGTGCATTTCATCCAAGAGGACAGCCCGGACGAGATCGGTGTGGCGGTGGCGGAGTTCGTCAGGCGGCTACGGTCCAACTAGTCCTTCATGCCTCGCTCGTGTCGGATGAACACGGCGGCGCCACCCAGCATGAGCGCCAGCGTGAAGCCGGCGAGGTCGGTGCTGGTGGGTTGGTGGGTGCTCATGTCGAACGCGGTCAGCGCGAAAGTGATCAGGAGCGTCAGCACGAAGATCAGGCCGGTGTGGCGGGCCGGCGCAAAGCCGAGGAGGAGAAGCCCGACGCCCGCGACGAGCAGCGAGACCATTCAGGCCCTCCTCACCTGATCCACCGGACCGCCAGGCTACGGCATTCTGCGACGGGGCGTAGTCAAAAACCTGATCGGCGGCCACGCAGCTAGAAAGGAGGCGGTTCTTCGTCGTCGGTGGGTGGGGGCAGGGCGAAGTAGTCGGGGATTTGGGCTTTTCGGGCCATCCGGGCGTCGCGGTTGTGGCGGCGTTCGGTGGCCACCCGGGAGGCGCGGTCTTGGGCGCGGGTGCGGCGGCGTTTGGGCATCATCGCGGCCCGCTCGGCGCAATAGTCGACCGGCGGGTCGGCCTCGGCGGCCGGGAAGACACCGCCGACCCCGCGACACAAACTCGGGAACAGCAGCGCGCTGCCCGGGGTGGTCACATAGGTGTGCCCGGCCGGAGACGTCAAGATCAGCGTCCCGTCAGGCAGCTGCTGTTCGGTCCAGCCGAAGAAGGT
>NZ_LZKK01000101.1 GCF_001672815.1 Mycobacterium sp. E796
ACTTGACGATCTGGTCTTCGGAGAGCAGCGCGGAATCCCGTAGGTCCCCGGACCACAGCGTGGGCACCTGGTAGCCCAGATCGGCGGCCACCGCATCCACCACGGCGTTGTGGTGGCCGTAGGGCGGCCGAAAGTACGGGGTGGCGTCCACGCCGTAGGTGTTGCGCAGGAGTTGGTCGGTGCGACCCAGTTCGTCGGCCACCTGGTTCGGCGTGAGCTTCGTCAGGTCCGGATGCGACCAGGTGTGGTTGGCCAGCTGGATCTGTCCGGATTCGACGAGCGGGCGAAGCACCGCGGTGTTGTCGGTCCACGACCGATAGCAGCCGGTGACGAAATAGGTGAGCCGCACGCCGGTGTCCCTGGCGAATTCGGTGTAGAGCCGGACCACATCGGTATCGACGCCGTCGTCGACCGTCCAGGCCAGCAGGTCACCATCGCCGGGAAGCTTGGTCAGTACCGCGCCGCCAGGCAGCGTGACTCGCGCTGCCCGGTCGGGGGGCGACAGCAGCGGCGGCAGGGCCGGGGCGGCGGGGGTCGGCGCGGGTCCCGGGACCTCGGCGCGCGCGACCGTCTCCTTGGGCCCGCCGTCCGAGCACCACGAGATCCCGGTGACCGCAACCGTTGCGGCCACCGCGACCAGGAAGCGCCTCCGGTCCAGTTCGCTCACGTCGGCCAGGTTAAGCCCGCCGCCGCCGCTACCCGCGTAGGGCGCGCGCCCGATATCAACCTGTGACTTCGCCCAACCGCGCGATCTCGTGTCGCCAGGCCGCGTCGGTGTGCAAGCCCAGGCCCAGGTCCGGGAGGTCGTCCCAGTCGGCGTCGCCGATGTCGCGCTGCGTGCCGCCGACCGCACGCACTCGCAACGCCATCCGTGCCAGGGAGTCAAGGTTGATCGCCTGCAGCACCGCCTGTTGAATTGTGTTGGCGGCGCTGGTGATCCCGTGGCCGCGCAGGATCACCACCGGCCGGCCGCGCATGGCCGCCACCATTTCCTTGCCCAGCTTGGAGTTTCGGATCAGCACCGCGCCTGCTGGCCGGCCTTCGGGTGCATTCCGCGCGGATGGCCGAAAACCTGCGCTTGGCAGACGTTTACGGCGAGCAGCGCGCGATCGCGGAGCTGGCGGGCAAGGCCCCGTCGGCAACCTACTTCGGTGCCGCCGACCGTCTGATTGACCAGAGCCTGGACCGCGCCGCGCGGGCCCTCAAAAACCGCTAGTGGCCAACGCCTCGGCGTCGGCCTTGTAAATGCTGGCCATCCAGATGTGCACCAGCATGTCGATCACGCGGTCCTCGGGTATCGCCGGCTCCTCGGCGGTGAACGTCGCGGCCATCACCCGCTCGCTCAACATGTTCAGCGCGACGGACAGATCCTCGGCGGGGTAGGTGTCGGGGGCGGCGCCGCGGCGGCGCTCGGCCTTGATCGCCGCCGTGGTGTGCGAGATCCACTTCTGCATGAGCGTCGACCACAGCTGCCGGACCTCGGGGTTGGTGGCCTTCGCCGCGGCGCCCGCCACGGCGACCGCCCGGTGCGAGCCCAACACCTCGAAGAACGCCTCGATCCGCGCCCGCCACAGCGCCGCGGGGTCACGGAACAGCTTGCCGCCCAACGCCGTAAGCGCCGCGTGCGCCTTGCCGTTCATCTGGTCCAACAGCGACAGCAACACGGCGTTCTTCGACTGGAAATAAAAGTAGAAGGTGGGACGGGAAATGCCCGCACCCTTCGCCAGATCGTCGACGGAGAAGTCGGCCAGCGGCCGCTCCTGCAGGAGGCGCTCCGCGGTGGCCAGGATGGCTTGCTCGCGGTCATCGCCCGAATGATGCGACGGACGGCGGCCGCGGGAGGCGTGCATCTACTCGGCCTGCGCGAGGTCGTCCACGAAAGTTACTTTATGGACGCGTCGATATAAGTCAACGAATTGTTGATTACAACCAACAATATTGTCGATTAATATCGACGGTTTGTTTATCGACGAATTTGCTGAATGGTCGGCAGCCCGTCGAAAACTGTTTCACGCCCGTGCCGTGATTGCGCCGATGCCCGCGGGGTACCACTGGCTGCATGCCCTACATCGATCGGCGCGCGCTGTTGTGTGCCATTGCCGGGGGCGTGCTGGCCGCCACGACGCGTCCTCCGGTGGCCGCCGCAGGGGTGCTTACCCGGGCACCCGGCGAGGACAACCGCTTAGTGCTCACCGTCGACGACGGTGCCAGCAGCCCGGTGGTGGCCGCGTTCGCGCAATTCGCCCGAGACAGCGGAACCCGACTCACCTTTTTCGTCAACGGGGCCAATCCGTCCTGGTCGGACAATGCAGCGGCGCTTCGGCCCCTGCTCGATTCCGGTCAGGTTCAAATGGCCAACCACACGTGGTCGCACCCGAACCTCAATCGCATGGCGCTCACCGCCGTCGACGACCAGATCAGGCGCAACGCCGACTTCCTTCGGAACACCTACGGTACGGACGGCACACCGTTTTTCCGGCCGCCGTTCGGGGCGCACAACGCCGACGTCGACCGGGTGGCCGCCGACCAGGGCTACACCTCGATCACCCTTTGGAGCGGCGACGTCGGCGACTCCGCGCCCGAGAACGAAGCGAGCCTGCTGGCCCGCGCGACGAAGTCGTTCCAGCCGGGGCAGATCGTGCTGATGCACGCCAACCTGCCCACCATCACGCACTGCTACGGCCAACTGCTGGACCTCATCCACAGCCGCAACCTGCAGACCGCCACTCTCCGAGAGGTGTTCGCCTGACCGCGAATGCGCGCAGTGGTGACTTTCGCCCCTACTTCGCGGCGTTCGACGGTGGTCGCATCTAGGTGGGCTAATACCCGGCAAGACAAGGAGACTGGCGATGACCGGCAAGGCTGACGGCACCAAGACCTGCCAAATCGACCTGGTGGTCGAGGAGCGCGAAGAGCGCACCCGGGCGAAGGCTCGGCTGGCCTGGGCGGGCAGGAAGTTCGTCGGTGTAGGTCTGGCGCGGCTGGATCCGGCCGACCAACCGGTCGCCCGGATCGGCGACGAGCTGGCCATCGCCCGCGCGCTATCCGATCTGTCGAATCAGCTGTTGGCCCTGACGTCAACCGACATCCAGGCCAGCACCCACGAACCCGTCACTGGTCTGCACCGCTGACGCGCGACCGGAGAAAGCGAATCATGGCAAAGACAAACGATTTACCAGCCGTCCTCGACGTCGAGGTGACGACCCACGGGCGGCTGCCCGGTGCCGCGGAGTACGCGCGCAAAAAGGTCGGCGAGCTCGGGCGACTCGCCCACGCACCGGTGCTGCACGCCCGGGTTCGGTTGACACAGCACGGCGATCCCGCGGTCACCCGGCGGGTGGTCGCGCAGGCCAATCTGGACGTCAACGGCCGGCCGGTCCGTGCGCAGGTCGACGGTGTCACGGCCGCCGAGGCGATCGATCGGCTCGAGGCGCGGCTGCGCCGGCGGCTGGAACGCGGCGCGGAACACTGGGATGCCAGGCGAGGGCGCCTTCCCCGGAACGACCCGAACGAATGGCGGCATCAGTCGGAGCCCACCCACCGGCCGGACTACTTCCCCAGGCCCGAAGGCGAACGGCGCGTCGTGCGGCACAAGGCGTACAGCCTGCCCACCTGCACCGTCGACGAGGCCGCGCTCGAGATGGAGCTGCTCGACTACGACTTCCACCTCTTCACCGAGGTGGGCACCAACCAGGACAGCGTGCTGTATCGCCAGGGCCCGGCGGAATACCGCCTGGCACAAGTCAATCCGGAGCTCGCCGACGCGCTGGCTGCGTTCCAGATGCCGCTGACCATCAGCCCGCAGCCGGCGCCGCGGCTCACCGTCGAGGAGGCGATCGAGCGGATCGGGTTGCTCGGGCTGCCGTTCCTGTTCTTCGTCGACGCCGCCGTCGACCGCGGCAGCGTAATCTACCACCGCTACGACGGGCACTACGGGCTGATTACGCCCGCGGGCTGAGCGCTGCCCGAGCCCCTAAACGTTCGCTGTTAGGTGGCCGGTAAACCAGTCGCGCGCCAGCACGGCTACTTGCTCGAGCGCACCAGGTTCCTCGAACACGTGGGTGGCGCCCGAGACGACGGCGACCTGACACTCGGCCGGGATCAACGCTTGCGCCAGCCGGTTTAGCTTGAGGACCGCCTCGTCGCGGCCGCCCACAATCAGCAGGGTCGGGGAACGCACGCCGCGCAACGACTCCCCGGCGAGGTCGGGTCGCCCGCCTCGGGAGACGACCGCCGCCACCTTGACACCGGGATGTGCGGCCGCGACCAGGGCAGCACCCGCACCCGTGCTGGCACCGAAATAGCCGACGGGCAGTGACGCGGTGTCGGGTTGGGCGGCCAGCCAGCCCGTGACATCGACCAATCGGCCGGCGAGCAATCCGATGTCGAAGACGTTGGTGCGGTTGCGCTCTTCGTGGGGCGTCAGCAGATCGAAAAGCACGGTGGCGAACCCGGCCCTGTTGAGGACTTCGGCGACAAATCGATTGCGCGGGCTGTGCCGGCTGCTTCCGCTGCCGTGCGCGAAAACGACGACACCCGTTGGGCGTTCAGGGATCGTCAGGCGTCCAGCCAACGAGACCTGACCAGAGGTCACCTGGATCTCTTCGTCGCGCAGCGACGGCTGCGGTGCCCGAAAAACGTTACGCACCACGGCGATTGGCCGTGCCAGCCGCGGCGTATCGCAGCAACGCGCCGATCCCGTCCGCGGGTGCAATCCGGTTGTCGGCGCGTACCAGGGACGCACCCACCGCGATCGCGGCAAACGGCAACGCCTCATCGGCCCGTGCCACACGTTCCACCGGTTCGCCAAAGTCGGACAGCGCGTCGGCGTCGGGCGCGACCATGGTGAGCGCCTTGCCGGTAACGACGGTCGCGTCGCCGAGCTCGCCGACGAACAAGGTGTCGACGTCGCCCTCGCGGAGAGCCGCGCAAACGGCGCGGATGCCCTGGGCCGCCAAGCCCGAGCCGCGTCCCATTTCGGCTTCAAACTGGTTCGCGATCTCCGTCATCTGGATGCCACGGCGCCGGTCGAACTCGGCTGCCGTCAGCCGGCGGATCTGTTCTTCATCGATACCGCTCTTGCGGGATCCGGCGTGTAGCTCCGACACCCGACGTGCCGCGCGTCGGGGCAATTCGGCGACCACGCCCGCACGCGAACGGACCTCGCCGCACACGAACACCACCTCCGGGTCCGCCTCGTCCACCAGCCGGGTGATCTCGTCGGCAACCGCGCGGCAGTTCATCCGGAGGGCTTCCTCGGTTGTGTGCTGAAAGTCGCCGTAGCCGTTGAAGCCGGCAGTCGCCGGCTTATGCACCGGATACCCACCGCCGTCGACGCTTGTAGAGCTGGCAGCGCCGCCCTGAAACAGCGTGACGTCGGCGCCGGCGTGGTCAACCGCAGCGAACACGTAGGTCGGACGGTGCATCCCGAAATCGAGCAACGGCATCACGTACGGGTAGTCCGACAGGCGAACGACCATCGCCGGTGGTGGTTCGGTCAGCGGCTCGTTGATCAGCACCTGACCGCCGGTAGCGATCACCGCACGGCCGCGCCGGCCGACCGCCGGTCGATGGTTCAGCACGGCCTTCTCCAGCGTGCCGAGGACTTCCGCGTCCGCGCCGAGCTTCTCGAGATCCCTGCGGATATCGACCCATCTCGCTTCGAGCTGCTCACCCGCGTCAGCGGTGTCGTGTGAGTCGTCGAAGTAGACCGAGGCAAACGGGCCTTCCGCGTTTGCCAGCCACCTGAGGCGATCTGATCGCATGCCGTCCCTCTCCGCCGTCGCGCCGTTGACGATGGCAACCGTATGGAAGACGAACGTGCCGGCGGGAGGGTCGTTAGCCCCCGAATTCGGGCCTTAGGTCACCGCGGTGCGATTGCGGGCTTGTCGCGCGGGGCCAAGGATTTGGCGAACACCGCATCAGCACTGGCGGGCGACGATCACCGGAATGCGGGCCGCATGCGCGACGGCGGCGCTGACCGACCCGAGCAGCATTCCGGCGTATCCGCCCCGGCCGTGGCTGCCGACCACGACGAGTTGGGCGGACTCGGATTCGTCCAGTAGATGGCGGGCTGGGCGGTCAAACACCAGGCGGCGGTGAACGGTGACGTCGGGATAGCGTTCCTGCCAACCGGCCAGGCGTTCGGCCAGGATTTCCGCCGCCCGCGATTGCAGGACAGACCAGTGCTTGCTCAGCACTCCCGAGCTGTCTGAGTCGGTCCAGGCGTGTACGGCCAGCAGGTCCACACCCCGGAACGAGGCCTCGTCGAACGCGATCGCGGTGGCCGGTTCCGACGCCGGCGAACCGTCAATGCCGACCAGCACCGGCAAGGGCGACGGTCCCAGCAGATTCGGGGCTTCGTCGTGGATCACCGCGACAGGGCAGTGGGCATGATGAATCAACCCGGTGCTGACCGAGCCGAGCACCGCACGATGGAACGTGTCTTGTCCGCGGCAGCCGACCACCACCATGTGCGCCCC
>NZ_LZKK01000102.1 GCF_001672815.1 Mycobacterium sp. E796
GTGATCGCGGCGACCGGCGCGGCGTCGCCGAGCACGAACTGCATCCGGGCCTCCGGCACCGCCGGATCGATCGGCACGTATGCCGCCCCGGTCTTGACCACCGCCAGGATCGCCACGATGGCCTCGGCCGAGCGGGGCAGCAGCAGCGCCACGCGCGCACCCGGCCCCACACCCCCGCCGGCCAACCGGCGCGCCAACCGATTCGCCGCGTCATCAAGCTCGCGGTAGCTCATCGACCGGCCCTCGAAGGTCACCGCGGCCGCGTCGGGCACCCGCGCCACCTGCCCGGCGAATAGCTCCGGAATCGACACCGGCGGGCTCGCCGGCTCGGTCAACGCCGCCCGGTTGCCCCAGTCCTCCAACCGGATGCGCTCGGCGTCGTCGAGCACGCCGATCGACGACAGCCGACAGGCCGGGTCGCTGGTCATGTCGACAAGCACGCGCTGCAAACGCTCGATCAGCGTTTCGATGGTGGCGGCGTCGAACACGTCGGTGCGGAATTCCACCACCCCGCCGATGCCGGCCGGCTCACCGTCCGCATCCAGGTGTTCTTCCAGGGAAAGCGCCAGGTCCATGCGGGCGGTGCCGGTGTCCACCGGCATCTGGGTGAGTTCGAGGTCCGCCAACGTCAACACGGCGTCGCCGGTGGTGTCGTGCAAGGTCCGCCAGGCCAGCATCACCTGAACGAGGGGGTGGTGGGTCAGCGACCGAGAGGGGTTCAACCGCTCGACCACCACCTCGAAGGGCACGTCCTGGTGCTCGTAAGCGGCCAGGCTGCGGGCCCGCACCTGAGCCAGCAGGTCGGCGACGGTCGGGTCACCGGCCAAGTCCACGCGCAACACCAACGTGTTGACGAAGAACCCGACCAACTCATCGAGCGCGGGGTCGCGGCGCCCCCCGATCGGGAATCCCACGGCCACATCGGAACTCGCGCTCAACTTTGCGAGCAGTACGGCCAGGGCTGCCTGCATCACCATGAAACTGGTCGCGTTGTGTTCATGGGCCACCCGAACAACTTGCCGCTGCAACTCGGCGGGCCAATCGACCGCGACGCTGGCGCCGCGCTGATCGGCCACCGGCGGATAGGGCCGGTCGGTGGGCAGCCCGAGCCGCTCGGGCATCCCCGCCAGGGTTTCCTGCCAGTACGCCAGCTGCGCCGCGATGGGGCTGTCCTGATCGTTGAGATCGCCGAATTGCGCGCGCTGCCACAGCGTGTAGTCGACGTATTGCACCGGCAACGGCGTCCAACCCGGGGACTCCCCGACACATCGGCTGGCGTAGGCGACGGATATGTCACGCACCAGCGGGGCGATCGACAGGCCGTCGGCGGCGATGTGGTGCACCACGGCGACCAGCACGTGCTCGTCGTCGGCGACCCGGAAAAGCCTTGCCCGCAAGGGGATCTCGGCCGCCAGATCGAAGCCGTGGCGCGCCGTCTCCTCGATGCCCGCCTGCAGCCGGCGTGGCGACCACGCGATCGCGTCGACCACGTCCCAACCGAAGTCGGCCTGCTCGGCGGGCAACACCAGCTGTTGCGGTATCCCGTCGGGGGCGGCGAACAGCGTGCGCAGGCTTTCGTGGCGGCCTACCACGTCGGCCAGCGCTGCGCAGAACGCATCGGTGTCCAGCCGCCCGCGCAGCCGCAGCGCCACCGCCAGGTTGTAGACCGGTGACGGGCCCTGCAGCTGGTCGATGAACCACAACCGGTGCTGGGCGAACGACAACGGAATGACCGCGGGCCGCTCGACGGCTACCAACGGGTCCAGGCCGCCCCCGCCGCCGTGCAGGCGCGTCGCCAACTGGGCCACCGTGGGCGCCTCGAACACGGCGCGCACTGCGACGCCGGCGCCCAGGCCGGTGTTGATCGCGGCGACCAGGCGCATCGCCGACAGCGAATCCCCGCCCAGGTCGAAGAACGAATCATCGACCCCGACCCGGTCCACGCCCAACACCTGGGCGTAGATGCCCGCGAGGATTTCCTCGGTCGGGTTGCTCGGGGCGCGATAACGATCGGTGGCCTCGTATTCCGGTGCCGGCAGCGCCCTGGCGTCGAGCTTGCCGTTGACAGTCAGCGGCAACGCGTCCAGCGCCACCACCGCGGCCGGCACCATGTAGGCGGGCAACCGTTCGGCCAACGCGGATCGCAGCACGGCCGGATCCGCGGTCCCGGTGATGTATCCCACCAGGCGCTTGTCGCCGGGGCGGTCCTCGCGGGCGACCACCACCGCCTGCTCCACGCCGTCCAACGCGGCCAGCGCGGCCCGGACTTCGCCCGGTTCGATGCGGTATCCGCGGATCTTGACCTGCTCGTCGGCGCGGCCCAGGTATTGCAGCTGCCCGTCGGCGCGCCAGCGCACCAGGTCGCCGGTGCGGTACATCCGGGTTCCGGGCGCGTCCGCGCCGGCGAACGGGCAGGCGACGAAGCGCGAGGCGGTCAGCCCGGTTCGGCCGACGTATCCGACGCCCACGCCGCGGCCGGCGACGTACAGTTCCCCGATCACCCCGGCCGGCACCCGCCGCAACGACTCGTCCAGGACGAACAGCGCCGCCGTCGACACGGGCGCGCCGATCGGTGCCGCCCCGGACCCCGCCTGCAACGGTGCGCTCATCGTGGCGTACACCGTGGCCTCGGTTGGCCCATAGGCGTTGACCACCACCCGCCCGGGCGCCCACTGATCCACCACCTCAGCCGAGCAGGCCTCGCCGCCGAGCAGCACCGCCTCGCACTCCAGCCGTTGCGGGGACAGTGCGGCCACCGCCGACGGGGTTTGGGTGAGCACGCTGACCCGTTCCCGGGCCAGCAGGTCGTGGAAGTCGTCCGGTGAGGCGACAACGGAGGGGGGCACCACCACCAGCCGCCCGCCGCCGAGCAGCGCGGCCCAGATCTCCCAGACCGAGAAGTCGAACGCGTACGAGTGGCATTGCGTCCAGACCTGCGTCGCGGGCAGCGCCGGGTGCGACGACTGCGCGAGGTGCGCCAGGTTGCGGTGGGCGATCGCGACGCCCTTGGGCGTCCCGGTGGTCCCCGAGGTGTAGATCAGGTACGCGATGTCGTCGGCCGACGGGGCCGGCGGCGCGGTGGCCGGTTGGTCGTCGACGGCGGGGGCCTCGAGATCAGCGATGTCGATGACCGTCAGCTCCCGCCCGTGCAGCCGGTCGGCCAGCCCGGCGGTGGTGACCGCGGCGACGGGCGCGGCGTCGCCCAGCATGAAGTCGATCCGTGCCGCGGGCAGCGCCGGGTCGATGGCCAGGTAGGCCGCCCCGGTCTTCAGCACCGCCAGCATGGCCACGACGGCCTGGGCCGACCGCTCCAGCAGCAACGCCACATACGCGCCGGGCCCGACCCCGTGGCCAGACAGCAAGTGCGCGAACCGGTTAGCGGCCTCGTCGAGTTCGCGGTAGGTCATCGATTTGCCCGCGAAGGTCACCGCCGGCGCCTCCGGAGCGCGGGCCACCTGCGCGGCGAACAGCTCCGGCACCGACACCGCGGGCGGCGCGGGACGGGTCAAGACCGCGCGGTTGCCCACCTCATCGAGGCGGGCGTGCTCGGCCTCGTCGAGCAGATCCACCGACGACAGCCGCCGCCCCGGGTCGGCCGTCATGGTCGCCAACACGCGCTGGAGCCGCTCGATCAGCGTTTCGATGCTGGCGGCGTCGAACACGTCGGTCCGGAATTCCACCGATCCGGTAATTCCGGCGGGCTCCCCGGCGTCGGTCCAGGTCTCCCCGAGCGAGAACGCCAGGTCGGTGCGGGCGGTCCGGGTGTCGAGCGGCAGTGGGGTGACCTGCAAGTTACCCAAGGTCAACCCGCCGGTGCCCTGCCCCTGCCCGCTCTGCCAGGCCAGCATCACCTGGACCAGCGGGTGGTGGGTCAGGCTGCGGGTCGGGTTGAGCTTTTCGACCAGTACCTCGAAGGGCACGTCCTGGTGCTCGTATGCGGCCAGGCTGCGCGCTCGCACCTGAGCGAGCAGTTCGGCGACGCTGGGGTCACCGGCCAGATCGACCCGCAACACCAAGGTGTTGACGAAGAAGCCCACCAGGTCGTCCAGCGCGGGGTCTCCGCGTCCGGCGATCGGAAACCCTACGGCCACATCGGAACTCGCGCCGAGCTTGGCCAGCAGCACGGCCATGGCGGCCTGCATCACCATGAAGGTGGTGGCGTTGTGTTCCCGGGCCACTCGGGCGACCTGCTGCTGCAGCTCGGCGGGCCAGTCCACCGACACGCTCGCGCCACGGTAGTCCGCGACCGGCGGGTAGGGCCGATCCGTTGGCAGTTGGAGGTGCTCCGGTATCCCGGCCAGGGCCTCTTGCCAGTAGGCCAACTGCGCGGCGATGCGGCTGCCGCTGTCGCCGAGCTCGCCGAGCTGGGCGCGCTGCCACAGCGTGTAGTCGGCGTATTGGACCGGCAGATCGGCCCAGTCGGGAGCCTGCCCCACCCTGTGGGTGGCGTAGGCCACCCCGAGATCCCGCACCAGCGGGGTGATCGACGCGCCGTCGGCGGCGATGTGATGCACCACGGCGACCAGCACGTGTTTGTCGTCGGCAATCCGGAAAAGCCTTGCCCGCAGGGGGATCTCGGATGCCAGGTCGAAGTGGTGGTGGGCCACGGCGTCGAATGCCTCGGCCAGCTGGCTTTCCGACCAGCCGGCGGCGTCGACGACGGCCCAACCGAAGTCGGCTCGCTCGGGGGGCACGATCAGCTGGCGCGGGACGCCGTCGTGCGCGGCGAACAGCGTCCGCAGGCTCTCCTGCCGGCCCACCACGTCGGACAGCGCGGCACCCAGCGCCTCGGCGTCCAACCGGCCGTCCAACTCCAAGGCCACTGCCATGTTGTAAATGGTTGAGGGTCCCTGGAATTGGTCGATGAACCACAATCGGCTCTGGGCGAAGGACAACGGAACCACTTCGGGCCGCTCACCGGCCGTCAGCGGTTCCAGACGATCGTCGTTCCCACCGATCCGCGTCGCCAACTGGGCGACCGTGGGCGCCTCGAACAACGTGCGTACCGAGAGGCCGGCATCCAGGCTGGCGTTGACCGCGGCGATCAGGCGCACCGCCGACAGCGAGTCCCCACCCAAGTCGAAGAACGACTCGTCTACCCCGACAAGCTGTGGCGGCTGCACGCCCAGGACCTGGGCGTAGATGCCGGCCAGAAGCTCCTCGACCGCATTGGCCGGGGCGCGGTAGTGGCCGCCGTCTTGATATTCGGGAGCCGGCAGGGCGCGGGTGTCGAGCTTGCCGTTGACAGTCAGCGGCAGCACGTCGATCACCATCACCGCGGCCGGAACCATGTACGCCGGGAGCCGCTCGGCCAGCGCGGCACGCAGCGCGGCCGGATCCGCCGCGCCGGTCACATAACCGACCAGGCGCTTGTCGCCCGGGCGGTCCTCGCGGGCGATCACCACCGCCTGCTCGATGCCGGGCAGCCCGCTCAGGGCGGCCTGGATTTCACCGAGTTCGATGCGATACCCGCGGATCTTGACCTGCTCATCGGCCCGGCCCAGGTAACGCAACTGCCCGTCGGGACCCCAGCTCACCAGATCCCCGGTGCGATACATGCGCGCCCCCGGCTGCCCGAACGGGCAGGCCACAAACCGCGTCGCGCTCAGTCCAGCTCGGCCCGAATACCCGTACGCCACGCCGGCGCCGGCCACATACAGCTCCCCCACCACACCGACCGGAACCGGCCGCAACCAGCCGTCCAGCACAAAAAATCCCAGATGGGCCAGCGGCACCCCGATCGGACTCACCGCGGTGTCCGCGTCGCCGGCGACGATCTCGCGGAACGATGCGTGCACCGTCGTCTCGGTGATCCCATACATATTGATCAGCCGCGGCAGACCCGGATGGCTGTCCAGCCACGTGCGCAGCCGCCGCGGCTCGAGCGCCTCGCCGCCGAACACCACGGCCTCCAGCTTCAACCGGGGGTCGGGTTCGGGCCGTCCGGCGCCGGCGGTCTGTAGCGCATAAAACGCCGACGGGGTCTGGCTCAAGATGGTGACCTGTTCGGCGACGAGCAAGGCGTGCAAGTCTTCCGGTGAGCGCACCACCGGATCGGGCACCACCACCACACGTCCGCCGTAAAGGAGCGCGCCCCAGATCTCCCAGACCGAAAAGTCGAACGCCAGCGAGTGACATTGCGACCACACCTGCCCCGCCAGCTCCAGGTCGCCGTCCAGCGTCTCCAGCAACCGAGTCACGTTGCGGTGTGGGATCACCACGCCCTTGGGGGTTCCGGTCGTGCCCGAGGTGTAGATCAGGTACGCGATGTCGTCCGGGGCGGGCGCCGGCAGTGCCGTGCTCGGTTGGCTGTCAATGGCGGGGTCGTTGACTTCGATGACCGCCAGACCGCGGCCATCCAGCCGATCGGCCAAGGCGGCCGTTGTGATCGCGGCGATCGGTGCGGCATCCTCGAGCACGAACTGCATCCGGGCGGCCGGCACAGTCGGATCGATCGGCACGTACGCCGCCCCGGTTTTCAGCACCGCCAACATCGCCACGATCGCTTCGGCCGACCGTGGCAACAGCAACGCCACCCGTTGCCCCGGACCCGCGCCCTGGGCTGCGAGCAAGCGCGCCAACCGGTTCGCCGACTCCTTGACCTGGCGGTAGGTCCACGACTGCTCCCCGGCGCTGATCGCCACCGCCTCGGGCGCGCGCGCCACCTGGGCGCCGAACAACACCGGAATCGACACCGGCACACCCACCGGCTGCGTCAGCCCCGCCCGATTGCCCCACCGGTCCAGCCGCGCATGCTCAGCGGCGTCGAGCACATCCATCGCCGACAACCGTCGCGTCGGGTCGGTGGTCATGGCCTCCAACACCTGCTTGAAGCGCTCGATCAGGGTTTCGATGCCGGCGGCGTCGAACACGCCGGTGTCGAACTCGACGCGGAGGCCCAGCTCGGCGCCGGGCAGGGCCTGGATCGCGAGCGGGTAGTGGTTGTACTCGCGGTGGGCGAACTCGGTGACGGCCAAACCCTCGTCGCGTGAGAGCGCGGCGGGATCGAGCGGGTAGTTCTCGTAGACGAAAAAGGTGTCGAACAGGTGGTCCTGGCCGGTGATGCGGTGGATCTCGCTGAGGGCCAGGTGCTGGTGCTCGAGGGTGTAGTTGTAGCTGCTTTGAAGTTGGTCGAGCAGTTCGGCGGTGGTGGTGTCCGCGGTGATGTTGGCCCGTACCGGCACGGTGTTGATGAACAGGCCCACCATCGAGTCCGCGCCGGGCACCTCGGGCGGCCTGCCTGAGACAGTCGTGCCGAAGGCTACGTCCTGTCGGCCGGTCAGCCATGTCAGCAGCTGGGCCCAGGCGGCCTGCAGCACGGTGCTGACGGTGGTGTGGTGCGAGCGCGCCAATTCGCCGAGCGCCCGCGTGGTCGGTTCGGGCACCCGGAACGAGGAAACGCCTCGGGGCCCCGGCCCCGGGCGGCCGACCGGACCGACGAGTGTCGGGGTGTCAAATCCCGCGAACACCTCCCGCCAAGCCGCGCGGGCGGCATCAAGATCGCGACCGGCCAGCCAGCTCACGAAGCTGCGATACGGCCTTGCCGCGGGCAGCCACTGGCCGTGATAGCTGGCGAAGATTTCCCCCAGCAGGATCGGCAGCGACCACCCGTCGAGCACGATGTGGTGATTGGTCAGCACGAACCGGTGCCGGTCGTGCGCGGTGCAAATCAGTGCGGCTCGGAAGCCCGGCTGGTGGCCAAGGTTGCAGACCGCGGCGCGTTCGGCGGCGCACGCCTGCTGGATCTGCTCGTCGAGGTCGGCGTTACCCCCGCTGAGGTCGAGATAGCGCCAGGGGACCACGGGGTCGGCCGGGATGATCTGCACCGGCTGGTCAAACTTGTCGGAGAACCGGGCTGCCAGGTTGGGGTGGCGGGTGACGACGTTGTTCACCGCCTCGCGCAGGCGGTGCGGATCGAGTCGACCGCTCAACGCGATCTCCAGCTGCACCGCATACACATCGTCGCCACCCTGGTCGGCGACGGCATGGAACCAGAGCCCCTGCTGCAGGGGGGTCAATGGCAGGACGTCAGCTATCCGCATACTGCCGCTGAAGGTCGTCGATTTGTTGCTGGCTAAGACCGACAGCGATGTCGGAGGGCGTCAACCCGCCGCCGCCGCCGCGCACGTGCGCGCAGATGCCGGTCAGCGCGTCGAACCACAACCGGCTCAGCCGGCTGACCTGCGCGTGATCCAGGGCCGAGGGCGCCCATCGCCAGCTGGCGTGCAGGTACGCTCCCGTGTCGGTGTCCACCGTGCTGGCGTTGAGCTCCACGGTGTGCGCCAACGGCATGGGCAGCCTGGCGCTGGCGTCGATGAGCGATAGGCCGTCCTCGCAGATTCGCCACACGTCGCCGGACGCCTCGGTCCCGGCGCCGAGCCGTCCCAGGTAGTTGAAGCCGATCGGCGGGTCAGAGCCGTCCAGGTCGACGTCGTCATTCAGGTAGCGCAGTAGGCCATAGGTCAAGCCGTCCGGCAGGGCGCGGAGCTGTTCCTTGGCGTCTTTGATCACCGCGCCCAGCCGCGCGTCACCGGCCAGGACCTGCGCCCAGGACAGGCCACCCACCGCCAGGGCCACGGGGTACTTGGTGGTGAACCACCCCACCGTGCGCGACAGGTCGACGCCCGCGTCCAGCTC
>NZ_LZKK01000103.1 GCF_001672815.1 Mycobacterium sp. E796
CCCGTCCGGATCGCGAATCATCGCCATCGCCTCGTTAACCGTCTCCTCGACCACCGCTCCCCCGAACTCCGCGACCTTCTTCAGCGCGCCGGCGAGATCAGACACCGAGAACGAGATGTGCGTCAGCCCAATCTGATCCATGACGCGTTCCGACCCGGCGTGAACCCGGCGCTTCGAGTAGTCCATGAGTTCGAGCACGAAGCCGTCGCGCACCAAGTAGGTCGCGGAGTTCGGGGGAGCGGTGGTCGAGGAGACGGTTAACGAGGCGATGGCGATGATTCGCGATCCGGACGGGCAGCTGTTGGAACTGCTCTCGGACGCGTGGCTGAAGATGTTGCCACTGCGCCCTTAGTGCGGCTGCCAGCGCGAAACGATAGAACTCGAAACAGTCGTCGGCCTCTCTCCAGCCTGCGATTAGGACTGTGCTCGGCGCGGCTGGGCCAAACTGGCGACCTACGGTCTGTCAATAAGGCCTCTCGCAGAACCGCCAGTCGCTCGTTGTCCTGCGCTGGCACCAGAAGATTTGGTCCTCGACCGGGTGCGGCGTCGCCTGGTTGGCCAGCGATTCGGGTCGTCGCGGCAGTTTGGATACCTTGATCGGTGCAGTCGGACAGACTCAGGCCTGCCGCGATATCCGCAATAGTCACATCTGAGCCGAAAAGCCGACTGAACACTCCCGAAGAAGAGTGTTCAGATGTTGCGTACGGGCGTCGCCCTTCACGTGGAATGCGAAGGCCATTAAGCGGGCAAGGCCGTGAGGGCGCACAGTCGGAACCCGGTACTTATGACCTCAGCAACAGCACGTTGCTCAATTTGCCAGCGATCTCCTTCGCTTCGCCCTTGACCGTGTAGGTTCCCCCGACGGTGTGGATAATTGAGTACGCTGCATCCGACGCTGGTACAACTGCCACGACATTGTTGGGAAAAATGTAGGCGCCGGTAATCTCTTGGCCTTCCTCCACAATCGTGACTTGCAGCATTGATGCCCCTCTCGGTCAGAATGTCGTTGACAGCGGTCCCTACACCGCTCCGCGGCGCAGATGATGTCCACCGGACTGGCGACACGATGCGCCACGCGCCAACGTTACTTGAAGCTTTGCGCCGCGATTGGAGACATCGATCCTGTGCTTTTCTTCGTGTGACGCTATCGCTCCTCGTGAATTGGCAGGTGTATATACACCTGGTACGGTTGGTGTATGAACACCGACGCTGCGCTTCAGGCGCTGAAGACTGTGGTTGTTGCAAGCTATACCAACCACACAGTCACCCGAGGTGGGGTAGTGAAGCGAAAGACCGCGGCTCAGAAGCAGCTCGATATGGCGGTCGCGCAGGCCCTAGTCGCCTTTGCAGTCGACTACGACGGGTTGCCTGGCTACCGAACGCCGGGAAGCCTTTGGAGCTTCCTCGTCGAGTGGGCCAAAGACGACGGCGATCTCGTGACTCCCCCCGACGCATCAATGCCCAGCGGGTTCCAGCCTTTGCAACACCGACTCGACTACCAGCTTGTGGCGCCACCTAAACCTGGCTGATGAAAGCAGCGCTTCCGCCGTGATGACCGACCGCTTTGAATCGCGGCGCGAGAGAACCGGGCATCGTAAGTGTCTTACGCCCAAGGTGTGGATATAGTGGCATGCTTCGAGGTGTGCCGAACCAGCCAAAGACACCGCTACGCAGTTTCCGGATTCCGGACGAGCTCTGGGAAGCCGCGAAGTCCAAAGCTGCAGCTAGGGGCGAAGACCTGAGCACTGTGGTCCGCGCCGCCCTGAGACGCTATGTGAAGCGCAATGACAAACCTGTCGAAGATGATCCGCTTCGTTAAGGACGAACGAGCAACGCAGCCCAGTCACACGGGACGTCGGTCACTGCCCTGCGAGTCGCGCGAGTCTGCATACAACCTCTCCCCACGGCACATCGCCCGTCAGATGGCTCCACGAAAACCGTAAGGCACCTGAGATCCGTTCCGTGCCGAGCCCCGCAGCAACGAGTACATGGCTCGGCTCGTAACTCTGGGAAGTGCATGCTGACCCATTTGACACCGCAACAACGTCCTTTAGCGCGACGATCGCCGCTTCGGAGTCCACACCCGGAACGGAGAAGTTCAGCGTTGTCGCCATCGTTCGTGATTCATCGCCGTTGACCGCGATGTTAAGTTGCGCAAGTGCAGCAACCGCCTCGGACTTAAGACGTTGCGCGCGTTCGTTGCGCTCTCGGTTCTCCTTGAGCGCGAGGGTTGACGCAAGACCAAGACCTGCGACAAGCGGCACGGGGAGCGTGCCTGGCCGCAGTCCTCTTTCTTGTCCACCACCGAACATCAAAGGTTCCAGTGGCACTCGCCTGAATCCGCGCCGGCGCATGATCAGCGCACCAATGCCTTTCGGCGCGAAGATTTTGTGTCCAGACACGCTGATCAGGTCGATGCGCTGATGGCGAAGGGGCTCAACGAGTTTGCCGAACGCTTGTGCGGCGTCCACGTGAAAGTATGCATCGTGTTCAGCCATCACGCCGGCGACTTCCGCAAGCGGTTGCATCACACCTGTCTCGTTGTTGGCCGCCATGACTGACACCGCCAATGTGTCTGGCCGAAGCGCTGCATGAACTGACTCTGCGGTCACCCACCCGCCCGGCTCAGGCCTAATCAGCGTAATTTCAAAACCGCGGTTGGCGAGGATGCCCAATGGTTCGAGGACAGCCTTGTGCTCGATCTGAGTCGAAATGATGTGCCGCTTGCCGACACTTTCGCCGTAGGCAGCTAGCCCCAGGAGCGCGATGTTGTCGCTCTCTGTCGCGCCGCTTGTGAAGACCACTTCATCCGGCTTCGCCGCCACAACGGCGGCTATCTCAACGCGAGCTCGGCTGACGCGCTCTTTCGCGACTTGGCCGTAGCGGTGCGTCCGGCTTCCCGAGTTGCCGTACTCCCTTTGCATGTAGGTAAGTACTTCGCGTGCAACACGCGGCTCGACTGGCGTTGTTGCGTTGTTGTCCAGGTAAACCGGACGATCTGCGCCGTCGTCAGGGTCACGGGCGAGTGTGTTGTCAGTGGGCGCGCCTACCGTCATGGCACGAAGGTTACCTCTATGTTCGGACATATGTATGGAAGCACAGCGCCCGTTGTTTGGATCTTGAGTTCCGTACACGGCACTGGTAAGGATTGACCGTGATGACCAAGTCCAAGATCAACTCGGGTGAAGTCGCTCGAACAACTGCCCGCGCAAGGTCGAGCGCCTTCGAGTACGTGTTTCCCGCCATCCGCGGCGTACAAGCCGGACGCGAGTACTACGTGACAATGTGCCCTCTACGGCTCATCCCACGTTTGTTCGTATTCGACGAGGAGGAGCTGGTTCCTGAGATGCGCGCCCAGCGCACCCTTAACAAGGCGCGCGTCCCCGAGATCGCGCGCTACGTACTGGATAACCCATCAAGCTATGTGTTCTCGGCACTGACTGCTTCCGTCGACGCCGAGGTGAAATTTGAACCTTCTGAGGGCATGGGGCCGAACGAGCGCGTCGGTACATTGATCATCCCGATGTCTGCCAAGTTCGTCATAAACGATGGGCAGCACCGTAGGGCCGGTATCCAGCAGGCGCTGCTTGAGAACCCCGAACTCGGGGACGAAAGCATCGCGATCGTGATGTTCCTCGATGTCGGCCTTGAGCGTTGTCAGCAGATGTTCGCTGATCTCAACCGTTATGCCATCCGACCCGCGAAGTCGATTGGCGTGCTGTATGACCACCGCGACGAGATGTCGGTCCTGACCAGGCTCGTAGTTCTCAGATCGTCCTTCTTGCGCGATGTGACCGAGACTGAGACCAGCAACCTTGCGCAAAGATCCCGGAAGCTGTTTACGCTCTCGGCGCTGTACGCCGCGACAAAAGCATTGCTCGACGGCACCGATCAAGAGCCCTTCGAGCGCCGCGTCGACCTGGCGGCCACGTTCTGGGAGGTCGTTGCGAATCAGTTCCCGGAGTGGTCGCAGGTCTACACGCGCGACGCTACTGCGGGCGAGGTGCGCCAGGACTTCATCCACACCCACGGCATCGTGCTTCACGCCCTCGGCAAAGTCGGCAACAGTCTTATTGCCGAGGGTGAGGCGGTGTCGACCTGGCCGACCATCCTCAAGAGGCTCAAAGACATTGACTGGCACCGCTCGAACGCTGCCACGTGGGAGGGTCGGGCTATGACTGCCGGGCGAGTATCCAAGAACGCCACGAATGTCCTGCTGACAGCAGCGGCAATTCGTAATGCGCTTGGTATGCCGCTACCGCCCGACGAGCAACGCGCTGAAGAGGCATTCGCTGGAGGAGAGAAGTGAAGCGTAGCCTGCCAATCCGTCCACGAGAGAAGTCCGCTTTCGACGAACTTGGCTTCTCGGGGACCATCGACGCACTTATCGCCCAGACCCAGGAGCTCTATCTCGCGGATCATGTCCCCTGGGTTGTGGGCTACTCGGGCGGCAAAGACTCAACCGCAGTCCTGCAGATCGTCTGGCTCGCGCTTGAAGCCCTGCCGGCAGAACACCGGCGTAAGCATGTCCACGTCATCAGCACCGACACCCTCGTTGAGAATCCGGTCGTGGCTGCATGGGTCACACACTCACTCGATGTCATGCGTGAAGTGGCAAGCAGCGCCGGCATCCCCCTTACTCCGCACCGCCTTACACCCGCTGTCGCCGACTCGTTCTGGGTCAATCTCATCGGTCGCGGCTACCCAGCTCCGCGGCCAAAGTTTCGATGGTGTACCGAGCGGCTCAAGATCAAACCTTCGAACTCATTCATCCGACAAATGGTCCGTGCGCACGGAGAGGCCATCCTTGTGCTCGGCACCCGCAAGGCTGAAAGCTCGGGACGGCACGCTCGTATGTCGGCGTTGGAGTCAAGACGCGTTCGCGATCTACTCAGTCCGAATGAATCGCTGCCAAACGCAGTCGTTTATTCGCCCGTGGAGAATTGGTCGAACGATGACGTTTGGACGTTTCTAATGCAGACGCCGAACCCGTGGGGCTACTCCAATAAGGAGTTGCTCACCATGTACCAAGGCGCGTCGGCAGACGGTGAGTGCCCCCTGGTGGTCGACTCGAGCACCCCGAGCTGCGGCGACAGTCGATTCGGTTGCTGGACATGCACGCTCGTCGATCAGGACAAGTCGATGGCAGCGATGATACAAAACGATGAAGAGAAGGAATGGATGCTGCCGCTCCTCGATCTGCGCAATGAACTTGACGGCGATGATCGACATCTTCGCGACTTTCGCCGCATGAACGGGTCCGTTCAGCTCTTCCACGGCGAGCCAATCCGTGGTCCCTACACGCAAGAGGCCCGCGAGCGTTGGTTGACCAAGCTGCTGGACGCACAGAAGTGGATCAGGGCAAACGGCCCGACCTACGTCCAGTCCTTGGAACTCATTACGCTGCCCGAGCTCGAAGAGATCCGCCGCATTTGGGTGGTCGAGAAGCATGAGTTTGAAGACCGCCTGCCGAGGCTCTACCAGAGCGTTGTAGGCGAGCCGTACCCCGGAAGACCCCTCGACGAGCACCTACCGTTAGGCCCCGAGATGGTCGAAGTGCTGCACGAGGTGGTCGGCGAAGACCGTGTGCACTTCGAGCTGGTGCGAGAGATGTTGGATATCGAGCAGCGGCACCGGGCGCAGGCGCGGCGGTCGGGTGTCTTCAAGTCGTTGGAAAAAGCGCTGCAGCGCGGATTTTACGACGACGAGGCTGACGCGACGCAGCGCGCGCGTGAACGCATGGTGGCAACCGATCGCTCCTCAATGAGCGACGAACCCGACCCACTCGATCGGGCTGATGGATATGTCCGCGCCATCGATGAAGGCAAAGGCGAATGATTCTTGACGAGCTTGTGCTGCAGAACGTGGGCACGTTTGCCGGTAGACAAACCATCTCGCTTAGTCCAAAGGAGAGCAGGAAGCCGATCGTCTTGATCGGCGGTCTCAATGGAACCGGGAAGACGACGATTCTTGAGGCGATCCACCTGGCGTTATACGGACCGCTTGCGCAAGTATCCGGTCGCGGGGGCAGTTACGATGCCTACCTCCGTGGGCTTATCCACCGCAACGTTGCACCTGACGAAAGCGCTTCGGTCGAGCTGTCGTTCCGCGCTTATCAGCAGGGCGAGGAACACCACTTCCGAGTTCGCCGGCGCTGGCGAACGCACGGCGCATCCCTCCGTGAATTCCTGCTTGTCTCGCTGGACGGTCGTCATGACGAAGCACTGACCTCAACCTGGAGCGAATACGTCGAGACTTTTTTGCCTCGTGGGATCGCGGGGTTGTTTTTCTTCGACGGCGAGCAGATCGAAAAGCTGGCCGACTCGGACAGCTCCCGTCAGGTGTTGTCGTCAGCGCTTGCGGCGTTGCTCGGACTTGATCTTATTGACCGTCTCTCGACCGATTTGTCCGTGCTACGTCGCCGGCACCGCGATAGCCAAGTGCCAGATTCGCTGCGCGAAACTGTCGCCGAGCGGCGGCGCGCCGTCACGGCACTCCGTCAGGCTGAGGAGGCTGCGGACGCTGCCGTGGCCGCTTTGCAGGTGGAGGTTGAACGAGCAAGTAAGCGCCTCCACGAAGCGACAGAGCGCTATAGAAGCGCGGGGGGAGATCTGCTCGATCAGCGCGATGCCGCCGAGATTAAGGTCGGAATGCTGAAGGAGCAGCTCATCTCCGTTGACAATGACTTACGGGAGGAAATGTCCGACACTGCGCCGCTGTTGCAAGTCACTGCGCTTCTTTGCCAGCTCGCCGAACAGGTTGACCGCGAGGTGCGTGCAGCACGTGAAGCGGTTGTTGTCGACGTTATCGCCGAGCGGGACGCCGTGATTGTTGATCGGCTTCGTGCCGATGGGCTGAAGAAGTCGGCCCTCGATGACCTAGTGGATTTTTTGGCGAAGGACCGCCGGGCGCGTCAGACGGCGTGCAACGAGCCAACGATTGTCGGCACAGCCAGTGCCCCCCTTATTAAGACGCTTAGGTCGTCAAGCCTGCCGACTGCCGAGCGACGGTTGTCGGTTCTGGTAAACCGCCGTCGATCCCTTTCGGAAGATCTGGATCAGGCGGAGCGCGTTTTGGTTGCCATTCCCGATCAAGAGGCGCTTGCCCCACTCGTCGCTGAAAGAAAAGAAGCTGCTTCCGACGCCATGCGCGCTGAGGCTCGCATGGCCCACGCGCAGGACCGGCTGGCATCCTGCCGTCAGGACCGCGCAAAGGCGGACGCGGCGTACGAGGCCACGCTGGACAGGGTGGCACGCGCAACTCTCTCAGCCGAGGATGATCGCCGGCTGGTCGAGCACGCCGAGCGAGTCCGGGTGACACTTCAGGCGCTACGGCTGGCCGCGGCCAAGCGCCACCTCGGACGGATTTCCGATCTCATTTTCGAGTCCCTGGGTCGCCTGCTAAGGAAGACCAACTTGATCACGCGCGTGGAGATCGATCCAGAGACCTACTCGGTCGAGCTGACCGGCGCTGATGGCCGGGCGCTCATGGCCTGGGACCTTTCCGCGGGCGAACGTCAGCTGCTGGCTGTCGCACTGCTGTGGGGTCTGGCCCGCTCGTCCGGCCAGCCACTTCCGATTGTGATCGACACCCCGTTGGGCCGGTTGGATCGATCACACCGCGGACATCTGCTTGAGCGTTACTTCCCACAAGCCAGCCACCAGGTGATCTTGTTGTCGACGGACACCGAGATCGATGCGGATGCAATCGAGGTGCTACGACCGCATGTCGGCCGGTCGTACAAGCTGGAATTTGACCCGTCGACCAACGCGACGACCATCGCGCATGGCTACTTTTGGGAGAACGCATCGTGACTATCGAGCACGTCCGCTTGTCCCAGGCCGCCCGGGACCAGCTGGTGACGCTGAAGCGTCGCACCGGGATCACACATTGGAACGTGCTATGCCGGTGGGCGCTGTCCCGCTCATTGGCTGAGCCGGCACCGCCGCCCACCATCAAGCTGGTCCTCGACAGCAATGTAGAGATGAGCTGGCGGACTTTTGCCGGCAACCACGGTGATGAACTATGGGCAGTTATGCG
The DNA here is from genome assembly GCF_001672815.1 of Mycobacterium sp. E796. Lineage (GTDB taxonomy): Bacteria > Actinomycetota > Actinomycetes > Mycobacteriales > Mycobacteriaceae > Mycobacterium. The sequence goes on from NZ_LZKK01000103.1 coordinate 8,041, forward strand.
CTACCGCTGTTACGTCGACGGGCTCCCGCTCGATGAAGAAACGATCGCCCACCAATTTCGCCTCCACCTGCACCGCGGCATCGGCTACCTCGTAGGCGATCCACGAGTGACGGACCTCGCCGGTCTGGCGAGCGTTGCACTCGAGCAGCCGCCAGCCGCATGACCATTGCGCATGACCACTCCAAAAAATCCTTCGTCGTCAATTGGGGACGGCCTAGCGCTGGTTGCTCGCCACAAGACGGCGATGACCCGTTCGGCGCTGTCTAGGCCGATCGCCACGGCATTAGCAGACGGGATCGTCCAGGCGGGATGCACCATATTCGACTACGGTTGCGGTCGCGGCGACGACATCCGTAACCTGCGCTCGCTGGGGTACGCCGCGCACGGTTGGGACCCGGTACACCGTGCCAATGAAGAGCATGTGGCGGCAGACGTGGTCAATCTGGGCTACGTCGTCAACGTCATCGAGGATCGCGGCGAGCGCGCCGCTGCCCTGCGGTCCGCGTGGCAACTCACCCGCCACGCACTTGTGGTTTCCGCTCGGCTAACCTGGGACGCCCGTGACCTAATCGGTCGTCCGATGGGGGACGGACTCATTACGAGAACGGGCACGTTCCAAAAGTTCTACGAGCAGTCCGAGCTGGCCGCGTGGGTGAGCGAGACCATTGGGGTTGAGCCCATCGCTGCCGCCCCTGGGATCTTCTACATTTTTCGGGATGCGGCATCCGCCCAACAGTTCCTGTTCAGCCGGGTCCATGCCTACCGTCCGCGCGTCCGGATCGATCCGCACGAGATGTACGCCGCACATCAGGAGACCCTCGCGCCCCTGCTTGACTTCATGACGGCGCACGCCCGTCCTCCCCGCGCTGGTGAACTGGTGGCCGAGGACGACGAGCTGATCCGCGCCAAGTTCGGCAGCGTCGTTCGCGGCATGCGGTTGATTCAGCAGGTCACCGACGCGAAATACTGGGAGAGCGTCCGTGTGCAGCGGCGCAATGAGTTGTTGATCTACATCGCCATGTCCCGGTTCGGTCGGCGACCTCGGCTAAGCCAACTACCATCGCTACTTGCAGGGGACATCAAGGCCCTGTTCGGCAAGTACCAGACGGCGTGCACTCAAGCAGACCGACTGTTGCTCGCCTGCGGGGATCCGGCCTTGATTTTGGTCTCGGCCCGTAGCTCCAAGGTCGGCAAGCAGACGCCCTCAGCGCTCTACGTACACCGGTCCGCCCTTGGCGAGCTTCCACCTATCCTGCGCGTTTACGAGGCGTGCGCCAGGGTGCTGTCGGGGACAGTCGACTCGGCGAACATGATCAAGCTGTCGGTGACGGAACCGCAGGTGTCCTACCTCTCGTATCCGTCCTTCGACCGTGATGCCCACCCAACCCTCGATATGGCCGTGACGGTGAATTTGCGGAAGCTAAGCGTCGACTGGCGCGACTACGCGAGGTCCGGCAACCCGCCCCTGCTGCACCGCAAGGAGGAGTTCATCGGAGAGTCCGACCCCCTGCGTGATCGTTACGAGCGGCTGACCCGCTCGGAGGTGCGCGCAGGCCTGTACGAGCGTCCGGAGCGCATCGGCACCTTGGCGGGCTGGAAAGCGGTGATGGACGAGGCCGGTGTCGAGGTTCGGGGACATCGCCTGGTGCGAACACGGAAATGACTAAGGGCCCGACCGTTTGATCGGGCCCTTAGTCGGCGGTACTTCAGCTGATCTGGACCGGCAGGCCCAAGTCGCTAACCTTGGTGCCATCCCAGTTCCAGTAGGTCTCGGTCTCGGGGATCTGGCGCACCTCCTTCAACGCAGTTAGCAGCTCCTTCCGCTCCTCATCCGTTAGCTGGTTGTGGAGAAGGTGCCGCAGCAACAGCGCCGACGGCTTCTTCTTGTCGACCGCCATTGCCTTCTTGTACGGGTTGTAAGTCAGGCCGTACCACGCGCTCTTGGGATCCGAAATATTCTCGAAACCGCCGGCCTTGTCGTAGGTCGTCAGCCGCTTGAAGATGACATCGAGCGTCATCTTCGGCCCGTCCGGGTGGTTGAACAGATACCCGACCGCCTCGGCCAGGATCTGCTGGCCGATAGGCCGCATGAGCAGGTGGCCAGCACCATCGGGCGAGAACTCCCTCAGGTCGTCGATCGCTGTGCCCGTCGCCACCTTCGTGAAGACTGGCAGGGCTGCGACGCGGTTGAGGAAGTCGTTCATCTCGGTCTCGCCATCTTCGAGCTCGTTCTCGACCGGACGGAACGGAATCTCCTTCGAGGTCTCGGGCTTCCACTTCGCGTATACCTTCTTCTCGCCAAGAAAGTCCTTGACCATCTCGATCAACGTCACACTGGTCGTCAACCACTTGGAGTTCTTGGGAAGCGCATTTGTCTTCCAGTTGATCCGGTCCCCAGGGTCATCCTTCTTGAACAGCTTGTTGCTGAAGGCTACGGCCTTTGCGACTATGGCGAAGCCGTTGTCCTCGTCGAGGATCGCGATCTCGCCCTTGGTCGGCGGCTGTGCGGTCTTGTTGACATGGACGAAGACGCTGCGCACGCGGCGACGCGCCTCGACCATCGTCTCGCCTTCGATGACGGCGGGGATGAACTCGATGCCCATGGACTCGTCGAGGATGCCGTCCACGTCCGCCTGGGTGACGCCGAATTCTGCCATGAGCTTGTCCTTGTCTTGCCAGGTCTTGGCGTCGGAGCCATCCGGCTTCTTCGCCATGAGCTTCCCCGTATCCATGAGTTCCTTTAGGCCCTTGATGCCGATGTACCGGTGCGAGCCGTCGATCACGTAGATCGTTACGCCAGCCTCAGACAGGTCCAGGATGGCGTAAGACCCGTCAGGAGTGAGCTCCATCGAGATCGGCATCGATGTGCGGGTGGCGCAGCCATTCTCGTCCCACATATCGGAGTCGGGGTCGTTGACCCACGCCTCTTGGACCACCACCAGCATCGGCGGGAATTTCCGGCGGGGCTGGCGGAACAGGTACATGGTCAAGATCTGCTGGCGGGACCAGTTTGGAGCCCGCTGCTGCAAGTCCTGCACGCTCTGTTCATCGATCACGATCTGGCCCTTCTCGTTGAGCTTGCTCTTGAGCATGGGCAGCTGCGTGAACAGCATGATGTTATTTGCGATCCACTTGAAGGTTGCCTTGCCGATATAGGCGTCGACATGGCCCATGCGAGTACGCGAGACAAGGAAGGTATTTGCGCCGCCGAGGCGCTGTGCAAGGACCGCCTTGAGGAACTCGTTCTTCTGCTCCTCGATCTTCTCGAGGTCCATGACGTTCGGGATGGTGGTTTCGGTCATTTTCTTTCTCCTGGTTCTTGAGTGATTGAAGTCTTGCCGGTTGTTGAAGAGATTGGTAGGTAGGCCGCGTAGCGGCCGAGCTCAAGGTGATCCGCGCACGCGGTTGTAGCTAGTCACGCGATGGCCCTCCTTCCGCGGATCCGATTTCCCGGCGGCTGCAAGTGGTCGATGAGGTCCCGCTCAACCTCGTCTAGGAACTCCGCGGGGACAGTCGCCCACCAGAACTCGTAGTCGTAGCTGTTGCGGATGTTCTCCAGGGCCGGGTTCGGTTCCTGGTAATGGGTGTGCTGGTTGCAGCGCCGGCGCAAGTTCTTGCTCTGGCCTACGTACAGCCACTGGACATCGGTCGCGAGGCCGTGGACACGAACAGCGTGGACGATCGCGTATACGCCGGTAGTCGTCGGGACCGAGCTCTCGATGCCGCGCCCGTAGGCCGATACTCTCCAGTTAGGGACTTTCATGCTAAATTCCTCTCAGTTTGTGATAGCTACCCGCGTGCTAGCGGGAAGCCTGATCTAGCTAGTGCTAGCATGGCATATGGGTCAACCAAATGCAAGCGCAATAGCGCTAATTTATTCACACCTAGTGCTAGTTCGCTCCGCCGCCGGCCCGACGCTCGGGCTGGACACACAGCTATGCCAATCCGCGCACGTGGAACGACGGAGTTGTCCCGCGCCCGCGTCACTTGGTGCTTCGTTCACTGCGCTTTCGACCGGTGCCGGGAAGTCTTTGTCAGCGGCAGGTCGTCGTAATAGATTTCCGCCAGCTTCGCAGGGATCTTGGCGCCGCAGTCATCGATCAGCCGGATGTCGCCTGGTCGAAGCCCGCCGCTGACCACGCCGCCCGCCACGGTCGTTCCGGCAGGTCGGTGTTAAGGTGCTCGACGAGCAGGCTCGAGGGGAAGGTGTACGGGTCGGGCAGCAGCAGGTGCAGATCGTGCGCGGTCCGGTCGAACCGGTAACCGGTGATCAGGCCGCCCGAGCCGGTGCGAACGAACTCCAGCGCGAACGTCTCGGCGGCAAAGGCCGGACGCCGGCCACACTGCCACCGCGGGCTCATCCTCGATCTCGTGGCGGCCGGCGACGATCGCCTGGGCGACGCAGCCGATCAGCGCGGGCGCCTCGACCGTCCGCTGCACCGCGTCGAGGACGTCGACCGCTTGGTCCGTGTGTGCTGGCGAGGCGAGCAGCACGGCCAGCGATGGCGCCTCACCCGCGAGGTCGTCGCACGCGTGCGCTGCCGCCTCCGCCGCGGCCTTCCTCGCGTCGGGCGCGGTGGAAACCCCGACTGCGATCCGCACCCTTCTATGATGCGCCAGCTCCGCTAGCGTGACTTCGCGTGCGACGAGTCAACCAGGGGCATCGATGACGGGAAAGGGCGAGGCCACCATCGCGGTGACCGGTTTGCACCCTGTCGGGCCCGGCGTGGATCGTCCGGAACATGTTGTGGTGGCTGGTGACGGTCGGGTGTTCGCCTCCGACAAAGCCTCCGCCGTCGCAAAACTCATTGACGAGAACACCATTCGGCGCATCGGGCACGCGGGCGGCGAGCCGAACGGGATCGCGCTCGACCGCAACGGCCATTTTCTGATCGCCAATTTCGGTTTGGGTGTGCTGCAGGACCTCGACCCGGCCTCCGGCGCGATCACGACGGTGGTGGGCGGCCACCTCGATGGACGCCCGCTGCGATGGTTGAACTTTGTTCTGGTCGATTCGGTTGGGGCGCTGTGGTGTTCGGTGAGCACGATGGCCGACGATCTCATGGATACCATCGCACGAGGCACCGCCAATGGGTTCATCTTTCGCGTCGCACCGGATCGCCAATCGGCGCACGTGGTCGCCGACGCAGTGAGCTTCCCAAACTGCATGGCACTGGATCGCGACGAGGACTACCTGTATGTGGTGCGCACGGTAGCCGCCGACGTGGTGCGGTTTCCGATCAGGGGGGAAACACTCGGCCCGCAAGAGCGATTCGGGCCGCCGCTGGGCGGCCGGCTCCCCGAGGAGTTCGGACCCGACTGCGAACGGTTCCTGGCCGACCCGCAGGTGAGCCGCCGGTGGGGAATGGCCGACGGATGCGCATTCGATGCCGATGGAAACCTTTGGGTGACACTCGTTCTCGCCAACAGGATCGTGGCAATCAGCCCGGACGGCCGGGCAACAACCGTGATCGAAGACCCCGACGGCGCGCTATTGAGCGGCCCGACCAGCATCGCCTGGGGCGGAAACGACATGCGCGACATCTACATCGGCTCGATCGCGACCCCCTACGTGCTCAAGGGGAGAAGCTCGGTGCCGGGCCTGCCGCTAATCCATCAGCGCTAGCCCGTCGGCCCGGGCCTCATGAAGTCGGGCAGTGCCTGGTCCGGGTCCGAAGGGATCATCGATTCGGGCAGGCCCCACAGCTGCCGAATGGTGGCACCGCCGTCGACGACGAGCGTCTGACCGGTGATGCGGGCGGCCAGCTCGGAGGACAGGAACAACGCGGCGTTGGCGATGTCGTGCGCGCGGGGCGCCGCCAGTGGGTTAATTCCGTTGACGGCGTACTCGTTTGGCGGCTGGTCCTCGTTGCCGGTGCCCACGTTGCCCGGCGCGACGGCGTTGGCGCGAATGCCATAGCGTCCCAGTTCGTCGGCGAAGGTCTTGACGAGCGAGATGACGCCGGCCTTGGCGGCGCCGTAGGCGGCGTGGTAGGCCGCTGCTGCGATGCCGTCGACCGAGGCGATCGCCACCAACGAGCCACCGCTGCGCTGGGCGATCATGCGCCTCGAGACGGCCTGAAAAAGGTAGTAGACCTGGGTCAGGTTGTAATGGATTGTCGCGTCCCATGATTCGGTGGTGAAGTCCTCGACCTTCGACCAGGTCGCTCCGCCGATGATGTCGACGCAGACATCAACACCGCCGAGGGCGGTGACGGCCTCGTCGATCGCCCGACCGACCTGCGCGGCGTCGGTCATGTCGGCGACGATCGGGACGGCATTACCTCCGCGGCCGACGATCTCGCCGACAATGCGATTCGCGCGCTGCTCGTCGATATCGATGCAAGCCACCGAGGCGCCCGCCTCGGCGAGGGCCAACGAGGTGAACCAGCCATGGCCCGCGCGCTCCGGGATGTAGCCCGCGCCCGACACCACGGCGCGCTTGCCGGATAACCCGAAATCGATCACGGCCGACCTCCATTGCGCGAAACCGCTACCTTACGTGAAGCGGGAGATTCGATTCCAGCGGCTCGTTTACGTCGACCGCATCTCAGGTGACGTTGGGGAACCGGAGGGTCGGCAGGGCATCCCGGCTTTGCCGGACCACCATGCGAAGTGCCCGGCTCTGAGCGACTTTTCAGCGACAAGCGTCCCGGCCGGCGAACCCCACCGCCGTGGCTGGCTCTGCTCATACCATTGCGGAGGTAGAAAGGTCTCGTCATGGCATTGAAGATCAAGGATGCGTCGGTCCACGAAGCCGTCAAGCAGATCGTGAAAATCACGGGTGAATCCCAGGCTCAGGTTGTGGCGACCGCGGTGAACGAGCGCCTGGCCAGACTGCAACGAGACGATCTTGTGGCCCGGCTCCTGGCGATCGGCCGCAAGACCGCGAGCCGGATGATCCAGGAGGCCAAGCGGCTGGACCACGCGGATCCGCTTTACGACGAGCGAGGGCTCCCAGGGTGATCGTGGACGAGTCGGCAATCATCGGCGTACTTACCGAGCCCGTAACGCGGCCGACCAATAGGTGAATGTCATTTGTGCTATCGCCGGTGATAGCGCAAGTGGAAATCGCCTCATGGCCGGGTCGGGTACCCGCGTGGCTCATGAGATTGCCTGTCGGTAGCCGGTGCTTGGATACGGCCGTGGTTGTCGAGTTGTGGTGGGGGCGCTTCGCGCGGAGGGAGGCCGTCGGCGTTACGTGCCTGGTGTGTCGTCCCGCCATGGGATCTCACCTGGCATCTATATTGGTTCTGATATAAAATGGGCATCGATCTGAATCCGATCAGATGGCTTGGCACAACTCGCGACGACATCCGTGATCACCGTCCGGCCACCCGGGATCAGCTCGGCCAGCAGCTGCAGCGAGTGCAGATGGGGCTGATGCGCAACAACTACAAACCGATGAGCGCCGTGGGCCCCGGTACATACGAGATACGAGTGCAGGACGCCGACGGCATTTCGCGGCTGATGTACGTCGCGAAGTTCCACGACACGATTTGCGTCCTTCACGTCTTCACGAAGAAGTCGCGAAGGACACCGAAGACCGATATTGATCTCGCCAAGAAGCGCTATCGAAAGGCAAGAGATGGCTGACAGCGTCTTCTACGACCTCGCTGAGGCCCCAGAGGAGGCAGCCAACCTCACCGCGCGCGGCATGCTCATGATTGCCATCGAGCAGCGAATCAAGGAAGAAGGTTGGACGCAGACCGAAGCTGCGGCACGTCTTCACGTGACCCAGCCCCGAGTTTCGGATCTCCTGAACGGAAAGATCAGCAAGTTCAGCCTTGACGCACTGGTCAACATGCTCGCACCCGTCGGCCTGACATTCGATGTTCGACCGACCGAGCGTCCGCCGGTGCGAGCGGCGAAGAAGGTCAAAGGCGTCCCCGCGGATCGTTCACCGAAGGCCACGTCGAGCAGGCGCAAAGCGCTCAGCAGGCACTGACCAGACGGCGGCACTACGGATGCAGACGCTTGTCGCTGGAAAGTCGCTACGAGGTGGACACATCGCATAGTGGTTCGGCGGCGCGACTGCTGGGACGACGGTGACCAACGCCCGCCGGATGCGGACACCACGGCAGTCACTTCGCCGGCCATCTCCTCCCTTGAATTCCCGTTCGTTACTTAGGATTTCGCTCGCTCTGGCTACCGGTTTCGGCCGGTGGTAGCTTGAAAACCGGTGTCCGGGAATTGGCCGCGAACTCGTCGCGCCGGAAGGCGTGGCCATCCGACCTACGCCGAACCGTTGCAACCGAACTCGATGCCCGAATCCTCGATCGACTCGTCTGCTACACCGGCCGGTGCCGATCCATTCGCCAGATGGAAGGCATGAATCATGCCCAAGATCAGCCACTACGCCCAGGGCACGCCGAACTGGGTCGACCTGCAAACCACCGATCAGTCCGCGGCTAAACAGTTCTACGCATCGCTGTTGGGCTGGAGTTACGACGACAACCCGATGCCTCAAGGCGGTGTGTACGCCATGGCCACGGTGAACGGAGAAACGGTGGCGGCGATCGCGCCGATGCCGCCGGGTGCACCCGAGGGCATGCCACCGATGTGGAACACCTACATCGCGGTGGACGACGTCGACGCGGCGGTCGACAAGGTGGGGTCCGCGGGCGGGCAGGTGCTGATGCCACCCTTCGATATCGAAGAAGCCGGCCGGATGGCATTCGTCGCCGACCCGACCGGCGCGGCCGTGGGACTGTGGCAGGCCAACCGCCACATCGGCGCGACGCTCGTCGGCGAGCCGGGCGCGCCGATTTGGCACGAATTGATCACGGACAAGCCGGAATCGGCGCTGGCCTTCTACGAGGCTGTGGTCGGATTGACGCACGCCGCCGTGGAGATGGGACCAGGTCAGACCTACACGCTGCTCAAGGTCGATGGAAACGATGTCGGCGGGTGCATGGAACCGCCGATGCCGGGTGTGCCCAACCATTGGAATGTCTACTTCGCCGTCGACGATGCTGATGCCACTGCCGCCAAGGCGGCCGAAGGGGGCGGGCAGGTCATGGTCCAGCCGTTCGACATTCCGTCGGTGGGACGGTCGGCTGTCTTGACCGACCCGCAGGGCGCGGTGTTCAGCGTGCTGACGCCGGCGCAGCAGCCGTAGCCGGCAACGTCCCTAATCGGATCGGCGTAGTGCATGAGCCGCTTCGTCGCAATTGTTGGCGCAGATTCCTGGCTGGTGGACGTGCCTCACGATCGCCGGGGAGAGTGAAATGCCGGACCGCTCAGAACATCTCGGAGTTGTGGTCGGCGTCGACGGATCCACCGCGTCGACCGCGGCCGTCCGGTGGGCCGCACGCTGGGCCGCGATGCGCAATATCGGGCTGACCATCGTGCACGCCTACCCGCCGTTGATGCCCGGGTCGTCGCTGATTGTCTGGACGGCGCCCACCCCGCCAGAAGCGGCGCGCGCGCAGGAAGAATATGCCCAGCACCTGATCAACGACGCGACCCAGACGGCCAATGACATCGCCGGTAACCTGCGCATCCAGACCAGGGCGATCGCCGGCGCGCCCGCACCCGCGCTGCTCGAGCTGTCCAACCACGCCCAGATCGCGGTGGTGGGCCGACGCGGTACGGCGTCGGTGGCGGGCGTGCTACTCGGCTCGGTCAGCACGGCGCTGATCAACCGCGCGCACTGCCCGGTCGCGGTCATCCATGACGACTCCACTGCCGCGGCGGAGTCTTTGGATGCGCCGGTGCTGGTGGGCATCGATGGATCGCCAGCATCGGAATTGGCCACCGCGATCGCCTTTGGCGAAGCCTCGTGGCGCGGCGTCGAGTTGGTGGCATTGCACGCCGCATGCGACAGCGATCCCTTCGGCATTCACGAGCTCGAGTGGGCCTACGTCGAGCCGCAAGCGCATGAAGCCCTCGCCGAGCGCCTGGCCGGCTGGCAGGAACGTTACCCCGACGTTCGCGTGCGCCGCGTGGTCGTATTCGACCGGCCGGCGCACCATCTCATCGAGCAGGCCAAAACCGCCCAGCTGGTCGTGGTCGGCACCCGCGGCCGCGGCGAATTCGCCGAGCTGCTGCTCGGATCCGTCAGCGCCGCGGTGGTACAGGCGACACGCACGCCGGTCATCGTCGCCCGCCCGCGCAACGTGCCTCAATGACATCACTGCGTGTCAGGGGCGGTGAAGTATCAGAAGAAGAGGTCGGACTGGGCCAGGCGAGTGTGGGGTGCTGTGACTAGCATGACCGTTTGTTCAGCACGACGGGCCGGCGTCCGCGAGTCCGGCACTGCCAGCCTGAAATTCAGAGTCCTTGCCGTGGCTTACATTTCGCTGCTCTTCGGTTCGCGTGCCCCGTAACGGACTTGCCAGCTGTCCGCCCACCCAAACGAGCCCGCGGCCGACGGCCGCCAGCGCATGGCCCGTCGTCGTCGCGGCGGACCCGATGGTGGCGAAGGCGGCGTCGAACACGCTCGGGATGTGGAAGTCCTCCCAGGTCTCGACCTGGTGGTGGCGCGCCTCCGCGAAACGGTCGAGCTCGTCGCGAAGGGCGCGGCGTTGCCTGGCCAGCTCGCGCACCGCCCAGAATCGGAAGCCGTCGAGCACCGCCGGCTTCGCGAACCGGTCGAGGATTTCCTTCGCGTTCCCGTAGATGTCGACGTCTTCGCGCAGATGATGGTCGACGAGTTCGCGGGCGTCGTCGATCGCGCGCAGCAGGTGCTCGGGTTGCGTCGCCTCGATGCGCGCGAGGTTCAGCCGCTGCCATTTGTGCAGCGCCCCTTCGGCGATCACCAACAGGCTCAGGGTTTCGCCAAGCCGGTTGTCGTTGACCGCGTTTCGCAGCTTTTCGGCGCGGTGCTGCACGCCCAGGGTGTGATCGAACGACGCAACGACGCGCCGGACGTGGTTTCGTAATTGCTCGACGGTGACGTTGAGCGCCGGCCCCAGTGTGGCCACCGACTCCCAGTACGCGTCGGGGAGCGACCCGTACTTTTCCAGCGAGTCGACCATCCGTGAAATCGTCAGGCTGTTGCCCAGCACGTCGCCGGCGCGCTGCGCCCGAGCGACTTCGAGCACCGAGTCGACTTTGTCCTCCACGCGCCGGACGGCGTCTTCCACCTGGGCGACCGCGGACGTCAACGCCATCTGCACCGCGATCATCTGCGCCGACGCGATGGCTTCCGGGCCGAGCAGCGCCGGTCGCCACTGCAGAGGTGTCAAGAACTCAGCGTCCGTCAGAACTCGAAAGACGCCGTCGCTCAACGGAACGAGGTTGCCGTCCTTCAAGGCGTCAAGGCTCTCGCGGTGCAGCTGCACGTACTTGCCGGAGCCGGCCAGCACGGAGGCCAGCCCGGCGAGCAAGCCGCCGTCGATCCCGGCGACTCGCATGGCCTGCCCGGCGGCCGCCCGTAGCCGCGCCAGATAGGACTCGACGGCGGCCGGGTCGCCGCCGACCAGCAGGGCCTCGTCATGCAGCGACACCACGACCTCGTCCGTATCGGTCGTCGCCGACACGTCGGCCATCTCGGATGTGCTCACGGGGCGCCCCCAAGGATCCGTCGGCGCGCAAGCGAGCGGGCCGAGAGTGAGCGGGTGTTGCTGGTCCAGCGACTGCGGACGTTACACCCAGGTTTCCGGCAGAACCGCCAGGACCGCTTCGGTTCGCCGCCTGTTGGGCAGGAATTCACCCGCGACGAGGGGACCTTGTCCTCTGTCCGTGTCGCGACCCTGGACGGAGACTCGGGTACCTGCTTCGAAGAGGAAGTTCCGACGATGTTGACCACTCCATCTGTCATCCCGTTCTCCGTCTGGCGGAAGATCGCCATGGCCACCTGGCGGCCGCGCAAAGACCCGATCATTTGGGCGACAATCGATATCGAAGCGACGCGGCTGCTCGAGTACCTGCGCCAGGTCCGCGAGGCGACAGGCCAACACGTCACCCCCATGGACCTCGTCGGCAGGGCCGCGGGCAAGGTCATCGAGGCGCTGCCCGGTCTCAACGGCCGGGTCGTACTCGGCGGCTTCCTGCCGTCACCGACCGTCGACTGCTTCTTCGTGGTATCGCTGCGGACGGACCTCGTATCCGGAGCCGCAGCCGCCGGCGCCGACCTCTCGGGCACCGTGGTGCGCCGCATCAACGAGAAACGGCCCTGGGCGATCGCCAAGGAACTCGCCGATCATGTCGAACGCATTCGCCAAGGTGAAGATCCACAGTTCAAGAAGGGAAAGGCGATGGTCAAGGGGCTGCCGCCGTTGCTACTTCGCCCGGTAATGGATGCGCTCGGCTTCGTCACCGAGAGCCTTCAATTACCGATCCCCTTCCTTGGGCTGGAAGGCCGCCCTTACGGCTCGATACTCGTGAGCAATGTGGGCACCTACGGTCTCGACACGGCCGCTGCCCCATGGCCCACGTTCTGCCACGTGCCCCTGGGGATCATGATCGGCGCGGTGAAGGACAAGGTGTTGGCGCTGGGCGGTCAACCCGTCGTGCGTCCAGTGCTGCCACTGTCGATCGGGCTGGATCACCGGTTCGTCGACGGCTACCAGGCGGCGACAATGGCCGGCATCTTCCGCGCGTACCTGGCGGATCCCGCCGCGTTCGACCCGGTGCCCAGGACCGTCCAGCCCCGCACAGGGCAGCGCGCCTCGGTGCGGTCTAACGGCGAGAGGGCGGCGGCGGCGCGCACGGGAACGCAGGCCAAGGCGCAGCGTCGCCGCGCCCACGCGTAACGGAAAGCCATGACTGCAACACCAAACGGCGGGGTCATGGCCCCGCCGTACCCCAAGGACGATCCGTTCTACTCCTACACCGGCCCTCCGCCGCTGCCGGACATCTTGCCGGGAACGGTGCTGGATACTCGCGGCGTTTCCTACCACATATTGGGTTTGCCAACGTTGCTCGAGACCACGCAGCTGCTCTACCGCTCGACCAGCCAGACCAAAGCCCCGACTGTCAACGTCACCTCGGTCATTCAGCCGCGAGGGCTGAGAGACAAGACGAAGGTGATCTCCTATCAGTCCGCCTACGACTCGCTCAACCAGAACGACGAGCCGTCGTACGCGATCTCGGGCGGATGTCCCACGTTTGCCGGAGTCGTCCCTAACGTCGAGCTGGGGGTCTTCGGTCCGTTCCTCGCTGAGGGGTACACCGTCATCGTCCCCGACACCGAGGGCCAAAGCGCGGATTTCGCCGCGGGGCCCGAGTACGGAATGAACACGCTCTACTCGATCAAGGCCGCTCTCAACTCGTCGACCATCGACAGCGACGCCAAGGTTGCGATGCTCGGATACTCCGGCGGCGCGATCGCCACCGAGTGGGCCGCCGAATACGCCCCGACGTATGCGCCCGACGTCGACGAGCACCTGATCGGCGCGGCGATAGGGGGCTTGCTCGTCCACCCGGCGCACAACCTGCACTACGTCGACGGAAGCCTGATGTGGGCAGGTGTCATGGCGATGGCGCTCGTCGGCATCGCGCGCGCCTTCCACATCGATTTCACGCCGTACCTCAGTGACCGCGGCGTGCAGATCTGCAACGAGATTCAGGCCGCGTCGATCGTCGACGTCCTCGGCCTGAGGTACGAGCGCCTGAAATGGACGGACCTGGCCAAGCCCGAGTACCCGACGCCCGAGAGCATCCCGCTCTATGTCGAGACGGTCAACAAGCTGATCATGGGCACCGGCGGTACGCCGAGGACCCCGCTCTTCATCGGCCAGGGCGCCGGCGGTGAGCGCGAGGGCACGTCGGGCAACAAGCCGGGCATCGGCGCCGGCGACGGCGTGATGATCGCCGGCGACGTGCGAACGCTCGCCCGCAAGTACTGCGCGGCGGGCAGGACGGTCCATTACGAGGAGTACGACGCGCTCAGCCACATCTTCAGCCTCGCGCTCTGGCTGCCGAACTCGATCGCCTGGATCAAGCAGCGCTTCGCCGAATCGACTGCGCCGCAAAACTGTTCGTCGATCCGGCCGGGCAACCCGATCGGGCCGATTCCGGTGTCCTAGGAGCTTCGGGCCCGGCTCGCCAAGATGTCCTGCGTCGCGGCAAATTGAGGGCTGTCCGCCTAGCTGCGGATGTGGAACCATTTGGCAAATGAAGGACGACGATCCCGAAAAGCGGATTCGCGAGTTGGAACGCGAGCTTGCCGACGTCACCCGGCCCCCGCAAACCCCGCCCCCGTACACGGGAGGCGAGACGTACACGGAGAACCCGCCGCCGTACACGGGCGGCGCGACCTACAGTGCCCCGACGTACAGCGCCCCGACCTACAGCAGTGGCCCGACCTATACGGGTGGCGGGCCGTTCCCCTGGGGCGCCCCGCAGCCGCGGCGCAAGCGCTACCCCTGGTACCTCGTCCTCGTCCTGGTCGCGGTCGTCGTGCCGATCATCATCAGCCTGGTGATGACGTTCGCCAGGACGTCCATGAGTAGTTCGATATCGAGAGGTGGCGCCGGCAGGACGACGTCCAGCGGTCCCACCGCGGTGCCGTGGGGCGGCGAGCTGCGCGTCAGCGACAACTCGCAGGCCAGGACGATCTCCTGCAACAACGGCAAGCTCACCCTCGCCGCGTACGACAGCAAGTACGTGATCACCGGCCACTGCGCCAGCCTCACCGTGGGCGGCTACGACAACAACGTCACCGTCGACAACGCCGACGCCATCGAGTCGACCGGATACAGCAACGTGGTCCGCGTCGACACCTGCAACGACGGCAACCTGAAGATCTCCAGCTACGGCAACGAGTTCAACGTCACCGGCCACTGCGCCGGTCTTGCGATCTCCAGCTACAACAACAAGGTCAACGTCGACAGCGTCGACGCCATCACCGTCTCTGGATACAGCAACAACGTCACGTACCACACGGGCACGCCGAAGATCACAAACTCGGGCTACGACAACAACATTCAGCAGGGCTGAATCCGTGACCCACTAGGTGATCCGCGGAATCGATAGCGCGTGCGCTATCAATTCCCGGAAGCACCACACCCTTCCCAGCCGGGGCCGAAAATGGCCACAGCCCCTGAAACCGGACCCACGCGGCTCCGCGGCGACGCACTGGCGTAACGTTTGAAAACGAGCCGTTTCGTTGTCAGCGGTGCTCCGCGGCATCCACAGGCAATGCGATTCCTCCGTCGCCCCAGCGCCAGGGGCGGTCGACGCCGACCGTGAAGGAACTGCCCGTGGAAACCGCAACTGATCGCGCGGTGCAACACGTACCGATGCACCTCCTCCGAGGCCGGCACGGAACCAACCCGATACGGGTGTGCGTGGCGCGCGAATTGGGCCACGACATCGACGGCGCGTGGTGGCCGCGCGTGGACCGCATCGCAAACGAACTGCCCTCCCTTGTCGCGGTGCTGACCCCGCTGCTCGGGGACATCAAATCCATCAACGTCAACTGGTCACCGCTGCAACGACCGCCCGACCTGAACTGGCCGGGATGGGAGCACAAGCGCCAGCACGTGATGACGATCAACGGCTGGGAAGCGTGCGCGAACCTCCTGGTCGTCCCGTACGCAACCAACTCCGCGCTCGCCCAGATGGTGCTGCGCCTGGCCGCCGACCTGCCCATCGACTGCGCCGACCGCAACAAAAAGGCATTCGTGACCGCCGGCTCGGTTCTGCTCGCTGCGCAACGGCAATGCGACCTGCCAACGCCGGATGAGGTCTGACCGACCAACTCCGTAGATAACAGAGCGGATGCTCTGTTATGCTGCCGAGGTGCCCCGCCCACGCGTCCACGACCAGGACCGGATCCTCGATGCCGCGGAATTGCTGGCGGCTCAGTCCGGGCCCGCCGCCGTCACCATCCGCGCGATCAGCGACGCGACCGGCATGTCCAACGGCGCGCTCTACCACACGTTCGGATCCCGCGCGGGCCTGGTGGGCCGCGCCTGGCTGCGGGCCGGGCACCGATTCCTCAGCGCGCAAGGCGAATTGATCGACGCCGCGCTCGACGGCGACGCCGCCGACGCGGTGGTGGCCGCGGCCGAAGCGCCGGCGGTGTTCGCCGAACAGTTCCCGCACTCCTCGCAGCTGATCCTGACCGTGCGCCGCGACGAACTGCTGGGCCCCGAGACGCCGACCGAGATCGCCGCCCAGCTGCGCGACCTGGACCGGCTGCTGGTCGAGGCGATGATCCGACTGGCCCGCGCCCTATGGGACCGCAAGGATGCCGCGGCCGTCGACGTCATCACCATGTGCATCGTCGACCTCCCGACGGCAATCCTCTTGGAACGCAAGCGAATCCACGATCAAGACGCACGGGAACGACTGCGCGCCGCGGTCCGCGCCGTGCTGGCCGTCGGCCCGCCGCCGTTGCGGCGCAGAAGCACAGAAAGGAACAAGAAATGACACCAACACTGGCCTGGGACGACAAGATCGCCGTCGTCGACCTCGGCGAGGACGAAAACCGGTTCTCGCCGGAGTTTCTCGACGGCATCAACGCCCACCTGGACGAGATCGAGGCCGCCGGCGCGCAGGGCCTGGTCACCACCGCGCGCGGCAAGTTCTACACCAACGGCCTGGACCTGGACTGGCTTTCGGCCCACGCCGAGCAGACCCAGTCCTACGTCGGCCGGGTGCAGGCCCTGCTGGCCCGCGTGCTGACCTTCCCGACGCCGACCGCCGCCGCGGTCACCGGGCACGCCTTCGGCGCGGGCGCCATGCTGGCGATGGCGCACGACGTGCGGGTGATGCGCGCCGACCGGGGCTACTTCTGCTTTCCCGAGGTCGACATCCGGATCCCGTTCACCGACGGCATGGCCGCACTGATCCAGGCCAAACTCACGCCTCAAGCAGCGATCGCGTCGATGACCACCGGGCGCCGCTTCGGCGGGACCGAGGCCGTCGAGTTCGGCATCGTCGACGCCACCGCGGGCGAGGGTGAGGTGACGGCCGCCGCCACCGACCTGTTGCGCCCGTTGTCCGGCAAGGACCCCGGCACGCTCGGCGCGATCAAGCAGACCATGTTCCGCGCCGCGGCGCAGGCGCTAACCAACGCCTGAAATCTATTCGCCGGAGAAGCGTTCCCACGCGGACTGGCGCGTGATGCCCAGCGTCTGGCCGATTTTCGCCCAGGTGACCCCGCGCCGGCGCAGCTCGCGCACCCAGTCGCGCAGGTCGGTCTCGACCTGCTGGGCCACCACCGCCATGCGGGGGATGTGGTCGAGCATCTGCTGATCGCTCCACGACTCCCAGATCGGCATTCGCAGCTCGGCCGGCTTGCCCCGGTACTCGTCGATGATGGCCTGCGACAGTTCGATGCATTCGTTGCAGATCTGCACGCCCGGGCCGGCCACCAGCTTGTCGACCTCGGTGTTGGACTTGCCGCAGAACGAACACCAGATCTTGGCGGTCTGCTTCGTGGGGCTCATGGGGACTCCCAGTTGTCAGGATCTGCCTGACACATTACGGTGTCAGGGCCGCCCTGACAAGAGGCGTGGGTGGGTTGTTCAGGTGTCGAGCCCGGCGGTCAGCGACTGATGTGTGCCAGCAGGTGCTTGGACCAGGTGTCGGGTGACTCCAGTGGGCTGAAATGGCCGCAGTTCTCGAGGTATTCGAGGGTGAAGTCCGCGTAGAAGTCATCCAGGGTGTCGCTCCATGTCTGCGGGAACAACGGATCCTGGTCGGGCCACAAGATGGTCACGGGCTTGGCGAACCTGTCTTCGCGGGCTGGTGTTGTCTCGTTGGCGTAGTAGGTGATCGGGTTTCCCTCGGCGTTGCGGAACCACAGAACGCCGGCCAGGAAGGCTCCGGGTGCGGAGTGGTTCTCGGTTAAGTGGTCCAGGAGGTCGTCGACGACGGTCGATCCGGGTGCCGACCAGTTCAACAGGTTTTCCTTGAGTGCCGCGCGGACGGCGTCGGGTTTCCCGTCGATGATTTCCTCGACCAGTTCGGATTTGTAGAAGATGGCGTGCACGAACGCGTTCACCGCGTCCTCTTCGAGAATCCGTCGCCCTACCCCCATGGTGGGCGGTGCGATTACCAGCGACCGCACCAGATCGGGCCGGGTGGCCGCGATCGTCTGGGCGGTGAAGCTGCCGATGTCGTACCCGCCCAGCACGGCGTTGCTGATACTCAGTTCTTCCAGCAGTGCGATGACGCTGCCGACCTGGCGATTGAGTGCGTAGGCGGTCGGGTCCTCCAGGTGCTTGTCCGACTTGCCGTAACCGCGCAAGTCGATGACGGTGACGTCCGCCCGTGCCTTGAGCTGGGGGACGACTCTGGAGTACTCCGTGTGGTCGCCGGGATTGCCGTGGATCAGGACGACGGGGACACCCTGCCCGGAGCGCTCGTAGTAGAGCTTGAACCCGTCGTGTTCGGTTGAGTAGGGCACGGGACCTCTCCTTCCTGAAACTCACACCAGTGCTTTTCGAGCGCCGCGCGCTGCGTGACGGCATTGCCGCGAAAAGGGTTTACCCAGAAACTGTTTCGACTCCCTTCAGTGATGCTAATAGCCCAGTTTGTCAGCCGGAGTTGCCGGCCGATGGCGGCGGTTGTCAATCTTTGCTGCATCGAGACAGGGTGGGGCCGGGACAGGTTGTTACTATCGCGCGGGTGGGTGCCCCGGGGTCCGTTTCACGGCGCGACGTGTTGCGATACGCCGCCGTCGCACCGGCGCTCGTCGGGGTCGCCCTGGCCGAGGCGCCCCGAGCGGGCGCCGGCATCGCCGGGATGGGCGTCTTTCTCGACCCGGGCCACAACGCCGTCAACGACGCCTCGATCAGCCAACAGGTGCCGAACGGCCGCGGGGGCACCAAGGAATGCCAGACCTCGGGCGCCGCGGCCGACGACGGCTACCCCGAGCACGCGTTCACCTGGGCCGTGGTGGGTCTGATCAGCGCTCAACTCAACTCGATGGGGGTCCACACGCAGCTGTCGCGCGCCGACGACAGCTCCGTCGGCCCCTGCGTCGATGCACGCGCGGCGGCGGCCAACGCGATGCACCCCGACGCGATCGTCAGCATCCACGCCGACGGCGGCCCCGCCTCCGGCTCGGGCTTCCACGTGAACTACTCCAGCCCGCCGCTGAACGAGTCCCAGTCCGGCCCGTCGGTGCAGTTGGCGCGCACGATGCGGGACGCATTGGTGCAGGCGGGTTTTCACCCGTCCACCTACATCGGGTCCGACGGCCTCTACGGGCGCGCCGACCTGGCCGGGCTCAACCTGGCCGATTACCCGGCCGTACTCGTCGAGCTGGGCAACATGAAGAACGCCGACGAGGCCGCGCGGATGGAAAGCCCGGACGGGCGGGCGCGGTATGCCAATGCCGTCACCCAGGGGATCGTCGCGTTCCTGAACGCCAAGGCCGGTTAGATGCCGGCCAGCACGGTGTCGAGCCAGTCGTAGACGCGCCCCAGCGCGAGGCGTTGGGCGCCGGATTGGCAATGCGCTTCCGCGCCTTCGGCTGCCGTGAACGCCAACAACGTTTTCTCACACGTCAGGTGCTCGAAAAGCAGCTTGGGTTGGCCTGCGAAGAAAATGTCCTCGGCGGCGTCGCAGACCAGAGTGGGGCAGCTGATGCGCTCGGCGATGCCATCGGCCAGCGTGTAGTCGAGGTAGCAGGCCAAAAAGGCGCGGGGGGTGTTGACGCCCATAACGTATTGGCCGTGGGCGGTCGCCCATCTGATATTCGGGTTGGACGCGATCAACTGCTCGATCATCGTGTCGGCCTCCGGTGCCGATTCGGCCCGGAGTAAGGCCTCGGCGTCCGCGCGTGCCAACGGCATGGGCTCGGCCACAGTGACGCCGAGGTCGTAGGCGCCGTCCATGGCAATGCAGGCGGCCAATCGGTGCTCGAAGGCGGCGGCCCGTGGAGCGAGCAGGCCTCCCATGGAGAGACCGAACAGCGCCGTTCGGGCTGGATCGACGCCGGGACGCTCCAGGAGCCAGTCCAGTACCGGAGTGACGACGTTCTCCCAGTCCGGACGAAAGACGAGGCCGTCGAGGCGACGGGCCGCGGGCTGCCCCGGCCCGTCGAACGTCAGCACGTGGTAGCCGCGTTCCTGGCCCGCGGCGGCGCCGAACCAGTGCAGCTCCTCGCACGTGCCGTCGAATCCACTGTGCATGATCACCGTTGGGCGCGTGGCGGTTTCGTCGCCTGTTCCTGACGCGCGGTAGAAGTAGCCGTGCAAAACGGTTCCCTCATAAGGGATCTCGACGGGCTCGATCGGTGGGTCGAAGAGAGCGGCGGCGGTGTGAAAGCACTCGCGGCTTCGGTTGTAGACGTGGTCGATGCGGGGGTCATCGGGGTTTCCGTGCAAGTAGAACTCGGCAGACCGGTAGTAATTGTTGGCCCGCATCAGCCCATCGCGGGCGCTGATGCGGTGGCCTGCGGCCAGCGCTTTTTCGGCCTCGGCCGCAACCCAGTCCGCGGTGGCCGACCATTCGTCGTACCAGCTGTCGTAATCGCCGGCGGTGATGGCCTGTGCGGTGGTGAGCACCTCGCCGATGTCGGCACCGCCGTATGCGGTGTGGCCCAAGGCCCGCAGGGTCTCGAACCAGAAGGAGGTGTCCTCGGGAAACAGGAGCGGCTTCATTGCGGTTTCCGCTTCCCGACACGGGAACCCAGCGCGGCGACCTGATCGCCTTCGCCGTCGGCGACGAGCCGCGCGGCCCGAATCGAGTCCGCGACGGACACCAGCCCGTCGTCACGCAGCACCAGCCCCGCCAGTCGCTTGCCCATGACCACCACCTCCCTCGGCGTCCAGTTGACCGCCGAGGGACGGTGGTGCGCCAGGGACGAAAGTCATCGGCTCAGGTGCCGAAGCCTCCGCTGGGAGCCCCGGCCGTCGCCGCGTTGCCGCCGAGGTGGCTGGCCGCGAAAGCCGCGCCCTTGTCGATCATCCCCCCGTCGGAGGCGTAGGTGTTATGCGCGGCGAAGTTCATCCCGTCCGAGCAGACCGGGTCCTCTGGGGCGCACACCTTGATGGTCTTCGCCTGATACAGCGGGCCGATGGCGACCGGGGGCTCGTTGAGGAAGTTCATCGCGCGGACGTTGGGCATGCCGAAGAGCACGACCGAGGAGACGTGATCGGCCACGGCGGGGTCCATCGGTTTGGGCACGGTCGCGGGGTCGACCCCGTCCGGGACGGCGGCCGAGGTGACGAAGCCCATGACGGCCGCGCCCTGCGAGTAGCCGCCGAGCACCATCTTGGTGTTCGGGCAGGTCTTCGCCATGTCCTCGACGTGGAAGCCGGCGTCCTTGATGCCGTCGAGGCCGGTGCCCCAATCATTGCTGGCGGGGTAGTTGACGGGATAGACGTCGAGTGACTTTCCGCCGATGCGCGAGCGCAGGTTGTCGACGAACGCCTGTCCGGTCGGCCCGACGCCGGGGTCCTCGCCGGTGCCGCGGGCGAAGACCACCTGGACGTCCGGACATTGGGCCAAGGCTACGGGGATGGCGGGCGCGACAACGGTGGCGCCGATGCCCGACACCGCCGCTGCCGCAGAAACAGCGAAACGAGTGATGTGACGTGCGATCATGCCAAAATTTTGCCCAGATGAGCAGGACCCCAAACCTGGGAATTTGCTTGAACTTTCATGAAATTTCTCTGGTAACGAAATTCGTCAGGCGGCGTCGAGGAATTGATTCACCGCCTGGACAAATTCCGTGGGGCGATCGCGCACAAGCCAGTGCCCACAAGGCTCGAGGACCCGCACCCGTCCGTCCTGGACGAGTCGCGAGGCGCGAATCGAATCGGCCACCGGCACAAGCCTGTCGTCGCGCCCGGCCAGTACCAGCGTCCTGGCCGTGATGCGCGGCAGCCTGGACACCAGCGACAGGCCCTCCGGTCCTGCGCCGAACGCCCATCGTTGCGTGGCGGCGAACGCTTCGCCCGCATGCGGGAGCTTGCCACTGATGACAACCGCGTCGATCAAGTCGTCGGACAGCGCCGAGGCGTTCTTCATGCCGAGGCTGGCGCGCAACTGCGCGCGAACAAGCCCGCGCCCCAGGCTCACCGCGAGCTCGTTCATCCGCTTTCCCAGTCCTGGATGGTGGGCGACCCATTCGGCGGTGCGCATGAACTTGTACTTCTCAGTGATGCCGCCAGGATTGATCGCGACGACGCGGCGTACTACATCGGGGCGGGTGATGGCCATCTCGAGCGCGATCCAACCCCCGAGCGACAACCCCCCGAGATCCACGCGATCGAAGCCGTAGGCGCGAATCAGGTCGGCGACCCAGTCGCCGTACCACGGGATGGAAAACGACGACTCCGGAAACTCGGTTTCGCCGTATCCCGGGAGGTCGGGAGCGATGACGCGCCGGCGCTCGCCGAGCACAACCAGCGCCGAACCAAACGACACCAGCGCCGAGTCGACGCCACCGCCGTGCAGCAGGATCAGCGGTGTGACGTCATTGTGGGGATCGACCTCGAACACCCGCGTGCGGATGCCCTGAACAGTGATGTCACGCGCATCGACCCCGGCGGGAACACGCAGGGCCTTCACACTCGCGCGCGTTGCGCCGATGGGACGAGCCGTTCCGCGGCCTCGTCCGTGCTTTGGTGCAGCCAGACAAACTCATGGATTCCGGCCAATCGCAACATGATCTGTGATCCGATCGGCCACGACCGCATGGGCTCGCGCCCGGAAATGAGCTCGGGGCGCTCCAGCTGATACGTGCGACCCCGCCAGTTAAGCGTGCCTACCCCGGCGGCCAGCAGGTTCCGGTACCAGTCCGTCTGCGGGCCGTAACCCAGCGGCAGCAGGAATCCGTCACCGTATGGATTCGTGCCGAGTGGCGTCTGGTAGACGCGACCGCTGCGGCGCCCCACATGGGTCAGCAGTCCCCAGGAGGTTCGCTTGGTGCCCGCGATGTTGCGGGTCATGCCGTTGTAGGTGGTCAGGAACTTCTTGAACCAGGCCCGGTCGAACAGCACCCGTCGGTTGCGTCGCACGATCCTTGGCATCAGCACCAACCAGGTCAGGACGAGACCGCCAACGACGGAAGCGGCAAGGACTCGCGGCCGAACAGTCATGAGTACCTCCTTCGGCCTCAAGCTAACGCCCGGCACGCGGGGGCACGCCAGGGGCGAAAGTCCTCCAGCGCACCACGGCTTTTCTTGGCTTGTCTTGCCGCCGGGACTCTTTCGCTACACCAGCTGAGCGACCGTCGTCACGACGATGAGCACCAGCACGGCGGCCCCGATGCTGTACACCTGCCGGCGCGGGGTGATGCGCGCCGGCAGTGGCTGCCGCTGCAGCGTGCGCTGGCGTCGCACCGCGATCAGGTAGGTGCCCAGCGCGACGGCCGCGGCCAGAAGGGCGGGGATCAACTGCCACGGCCCGACGGGGCCGTGCAGGTTCCTGACCATCAGCAGCGCGCCGTTGGCAAGGAACGCGAAAGCCGTCCGCGTCCACGCCAGGGTCGTCCGGTCGGCCGGCTCGTTAGCCCGCGGACGGACCGTCGGCGTCGCGTCGCTCAACCCATGACCGCCTTGGCGATCACCAGCCCGATCGCGACCAGCCCCACCACGCTGAGGCCCACCGCGAGGTAGGCCGGGGTGGGATGGCGGGGCAGCGGATCGCCGTGTCGCATGGCGACATCCGCCTGCCGCCAGCGCACCAGACCCATTCCGCTGGTGAGGGTCGCCAGCACGGCGAGCCCGATGCCGAGTGCGCGCCGCGCCCCGGGCACGGTCAGTTCGGGAACCAGCTGGACCAGGGCGACCGCCGCGGCGAGCAGACCCAGCGCGGTGCGCTGCCAGGCCAGGAAGGTTCGCTCGTTGGCGAAGGTGAAGCGGTAGTCGGGCTCGCTCTCGTCAGGTTCGGCCACGAACTAACCGCCTCGGCATGGATGGTCAAGCGTTTCGACGTCGCAGATTTTAACCTGCATGATGAGGCTTGTGGTTAAGGCGCTGTTGTTCGACGTGCAGGGCACGGCGACGGATTTTCATTCGACCGTGTGCGACGAGGCGGCGCGGATCAGCGCGGGCCGGCACCCTCAGGCCGACTGGGGCGACTTTGTGCGGCGTTGGCGCGCAGGCTACTTCGCGGCGTTGGACGATGCGCAGGGCAGTGGCTGGGTCCCCGTGCACTCGGTATATCGGCGCGCTTTGGATGCCGTCCTGGACGACGGCGGCATCGCGGGCTTCTCGGACGCCGAGCGCGACGAGCTCACCCTGGCCTGGCAGCGGTTGCGGCCATGGCCGGACGTGGTGCCCGGGCTGACGCGGTTGAAGCGCTTGTACACACTGGCCACTCTGTCGAACGCCGACGTGTCAGCGGTGGTCAACATCTCCAAGCGTGCGGGACTGCCCTGGGACGCGATCTTCGCCGCCGAGATGGCCGGGGTGTTCAAGCCCGACCCGGCGATCTATCGCATGGCCGCGACCTACCTCGGCCTGCAGCCCGCTGAGATCATGATGGTGGCCAGCCACAAGTACGACATCCGCGCGGCGGGCGGGCTGGGTTTTGCGACGGCCTTCGTCGCGCGCCCGCTGGAGTTCGGGGCCGACGGCGACGCCGACGTGGCCTACTCCGACGAGTTCGACGTCAACGCGTCCGACTTCCTGGACCTGGCAGCACAACTGGGCTGCTAGCGGCCGGTCTATGCGGAAGTCAGTGCGGGGTCCGGCTTTTCCGACGACATGGACAGGAAGCCGCGCACGCAGCGCGCGGCGAGCAACCAGTTGCCCGGTTTCTTCATGTCCAGCCCGCCCAGCAGCTGCTTGATCATGGTCAGCGTGTCGAAGTAAATGCGTTCGCAGACAAGCGTTTCGGTTTCGTCGAAAACGAAGTAGGCGGTCATCCGGACCCGGAAGCGGCTGCCGGTGGGCGGGACCTTGCCGAGATATCCGCGGTGGGTGCCCATCAGCCAGAACTCGACGATCACCGCGTCGGCGCTATGCCGCAGCGCGATGATCTCGTGGTCCTGATCGGGGAACGCGGTCCGCGTATAGACGTAGTAGCCGCGCACCGCCTCGTCGCCGTCGTGGACGATCATCTGCGGGATCAGCTCGTAGCGCGGGTGCGGGAAGGTCGCCAGCACGTCGTCCCAGGCCTGGCGGACCTCGTCGTGAAAGTGGTCGAGCACCAGCTTCTCGCGGGCGGCCAGCACGTCGGGGGAGGGAAACGCGGGAATGGTCACGTCGGTGAGCCTATGGCGCGCCGAGCAGACGCAAAAGCCCCCGACACGCCGTGCGGGAAGGGGCTTTTGCGTCTGCTCGCGGTAGGGACATCAGCTCCTTGGCGTCCACGCGACCGGCAGCCTCTTGATGCCGTGGATGAATTGCGACAGCAGCATCGAGGGTTCCTCGACCGCGACGATGTCGGGAATCTCGCGGCGCAATTCGTCGAAGACGACCCGGATCTCGCGGCGGGCCAGGTTGGCGCCCAGGCAGAAATGGGCGCCGCCGCCGCCGAAGCCGAGATGCGGGTTGGGATCGCGGGCCACGTCGAACATCCACGGGTTGGCGAACTTTGACTCGTCGCGGTTGGCCGAGTTGTACCAAAGCGCGGCCTTGTCGCCGGCCGCCAACTTGACTCCGCTCAGCTCGGTGTCGCGGGTCACGGTGCGCCGCATGTAGACCACCGGGGAGGCCCACCGCACGATCTCCTCGACGGCGGTGGGGGCCAGGCCTTCGTAGTTGGCCCACCACTTCTCCCGCTCGTCGGGGTAGCGCGACAGCGCGAGCACACCGTGGCTGATCGCGTTGCGCGTCGTCTCGTTGCCGGCGACGACCAGCAGGATGAAGAACGACGCGATCTCCTGCGATGTCAGCCGCTCGCCGTCGACCTCGGCCTCCACCAGGCTCGTCGTCAGGTCGTCGTGGTGGTTGACGCGGCGATCCTCGGCCAGCGCGGCGGCATAGGCGCCGATGTCCATCGAAACCTGCGTGAACTCCCCGAAATCGGTCGACAGGTCGGGGTCACCGAACCCGAGAATGACGTTGGTCCAATGGAATACGCGCTGATGGTCCTCCTCGGGGATGCCCATCATGTCGCAGATGATCTGCAGCGGCAGCGGCCCGGCGAGCTCGCTGACCAGATCGGCCTCGCCGTCGGGATGATTGGCGATCAGCGACGACACCAGCCGGTGCGCCCGCTCGCGCACCGAAGCCTCGATGCGCGCCACCACCTTCGGGGTGAACGCGCGGCTGACGATCGAGCGCAGCCGCTGGTGCCGGGGATCGTCGGTCACGATCATCGAGCCGAAATACTCGGCCAGTTCGGGCATCTGGTCGCCGATGGTGATGCCGCCGGCGGAGCTGAAGATGTCGGGATGGCGGCTGGCGTAGTGCACGTCGTCGTGCTTGGTCAGCGCCCAATACCCATTGCCGGCCTCGAACCCTTCGTACTTGACCGCCGGCCAGAACGACAGCGGCGCCTCGCGGCGCAGGGTGGCAAAGGCGCCGTCGCGGTAGTCGTCGTCGTACCCCCAGAACTCGAGCGACTCGAGATGAATGTCGGCCAGCGGGATCTCGGGCGGCGGCGCCCCGTTCGCGCGAGTCGCGATGCCTGTCTTGAGTGACACGGTTGGGCCGCTATCAGTGCGTGCACACGGTTCTGGCCGGCGTCCCCGTCGTCGCCGTCGCGTCGCTGACCACGTTGCCGTCGAGCTTGATCTTGCACGAGATGGGACCCGGCCCCTGGGCGCTGATCACGAACACCTCGCCGCCGTAACCGGTGAACTGCGTCGACCAGGGCAGCGTGGCGTTCACCGCGTGCAGCTGACCGTTGTCGGTTTGATACGAGATGTATTCGGCGATGGCCGGGCCGCTCACCTCGTAGGTGACCCTGGGGTTCTCGGGCCCGGCGTTGGCGACGCCGCACCCGGTTGCGAGCCCGACGCCGATCGCCAA
Source organism: Mycobacterium sp. E796 (assembly GCF_001672815.1). Taxonomy (GTDB): domain Bacteria; phylum Actinomycetota; class Actinomycetes; order Mycobacteriales; family Mycobacteriaceae; genus Mycobacterium. The sequence continues at coordinate 34,824 of NZ_LZKK01000103.1, forward strand.
CAGGATCGACGGCCCGCGCAGATGACTGGTCATGGTTTCACATCGTGTACCACAAACATCGCCTGGTCTAGATGCCGACCGCGGCCATGCTTAGGGTGAACCGGGGGCTGATGCTCAGGAAGGTGTGTATGTCGGGACACGAGCCAAAGCGCGTGGTGGTTTGGGGCACCGGATTCGTCGGCAGCATGGTGATCGCCGAGATCGTCAAGCATCCGCTGTTCGAGTTGGTGGGTGTCGGCGTCAGCAACCCCAACAAGATCGGCCGCGACGTCGGCGACATCTGCGGGCTGCCGGAACCGATCGGCATCATCGCGACCGACGACGTCGACGCGCTGATCGCGCTGCGCCCCGACGCGCTGGTGCACTACGGCCCGACGGCCATGCACGCCGACGCCAACATCGCGCTGATCACGCGGTTCCTGCGGGCCGGCATCGACGTCTGCTCGACCGCGATGACGCCGTGGGTCTGGCCGACCATGCACCTCAACCCGCCCAACTGGATCGAGCCCATCACCGAGGCATGTGAGCTTGGCGGATCGTCGTGCTTCACCACCGGCATCGACCCCGGTTTCGCCAACGACCTGTTTCCCATGACCCTGATGGGCGTCTGCTCGGAGGTGCGCCGCGTCCGCGCCTCGGAGCTGCTGGACTACACAAACTACGAGGGCGACTACGAGGTCGAGATGGGCATCGGTCGTGAGCCCGAGTTCAGCCCGATGCTGGAGAATCCCAGCGTGCTGATCTTCGCGTGGGGCGCGACCGTGCCGATGATCGCGCACGCGGCGGGCATCATGCTCGACGAGATCACCACCACCTGGGACAAGTGGGTGACGCCCACCGAGCGCACGACGGCCAAGGGTGTGATCAAGCCCGGGCACGTCGCCGCCGTCCGGTTCACCATCAACGGCATCTACAAGGGCGAGACGCGCATCCAGCTCGAACACGTCAACCGGATCGGGAACGACGCCGCCCCCGACTGGCCGTCGGGCCACGACAACGACGTCTACCGCGTGGACATCGAAGGCACCCCGAGCATCTTCCAGGAGACCGCGTTCCGGTTCACCGACGGCTCGGGCCGGGACGCGGCCACCGCCGGGTGTCTGGCCACCGGGATGCGGGCGCTCAACGCCGTGCCTGCGGTCAACGACCTGCGCCCGGGCTGGGTCACCCCGCTCGACCTTCCCCTGATCGCCGGGGCCGGCTCCATTCGCTGACGCGGTTATACAGCTGACGCACAGCATGCACAGAGAGTGGCTATAGGTTCCCCCGGCACGATTAGCCGTGCTGCTGAAGTGGGGATTGATACATGGTCGATAGGGTGAGGCCCGCGCTGGGCCTGTCAATTGGTTCCACCAACCTCGCGGCCGCGACCGCCAATCTCGTAATCACGCGCAAGCCGGTCGTCACTCTCTATCGCGAACGCCCGCCCGAGGTGGGCGTACCCTCGGAAAACCCTCGACTCGACGAGCCGGGCGTGGTCATCACCGGTTTCGTGGACCGGGTCGCGGATCCGGTGGGAATCCGGGCCGCCGACGGCTCGGTGCACCGCGGCGGCGCGTTGATCGCCGACGCTATGCGCGCCCTGGCATACGCGGCCACGGGCGGGCGTCCGTTGCCCGAAAACATCGCGGTGACCTATCCCGCCCATTGGTCCGACAACTCCGTGCACGCCCTGGGCGCCGCGCTGGGCGGCGTCTCCGAATGGGCGGATCCCGCGCGGCCGCTGGTGCTGATCCCCGATGCCGCCGCGACCTTGTTCGCGGTACGGGCCAACCCGGGCATCCCCGCGCGCGGCACCGTGGCCGTGTGCGATTTCGGCGGCAGCGGGGCCAGCATCACGCTGATGGACGCCGCCGGCAACTACCAGGCCCTGGCGCCGACCGTGCGCTATCCCGACTTTTCGGGCGACATGATCGACCAGGCGCTGCTGACCGTCGTCATGGCCGACGCGCCGAGCGTCGGCTCGCTGAGCCCGCTGCGCAGCGGGTGCCGCGGCGCCAAGGAGCAGCTCTCGTCGACGACGGTGACTTCCCTGGCCGTCAGCGACATCCGGCTCACCCGAAACGAACTCGAGGACGCCATCCGCCAGCCGCTGACCAACTTCGTGGCGGTGCTGGATGAGGCATTGCGGCGCAACGGGATTCGCGATCTGACCGCGGTGGTTTCGGTGGGCGGCGGGGCGAACATCCCGGCGGTCACCACGACGCTGTCGGGACATTTCCGGGTGCCGGTCATCACGACGCCGCAGCCCCAGCTGACCGCGGCAATCGGGGCCGCGCTGCGGGTCGCGCCGGGGCCGGTGGATGACACCGCGACCGCGCTGATTCCGGCCGCGCCGGCGACGGCACCGGCTCCTGCGATGGCGACGGCGACGGCGACCGCGCGAGCCTGGCCGGGTCGTCGTGGCGCTGGGACCGCGACGGCCGAGGCGCCCTCGCCCGGGACGGCGCCCGCGATGGCCTGGTCGGCCACCGGCGCCGGCCCTACGTTCGCGAGCCCGGCGCCGAAGTCCGAGCAAGCCTCCGAGGAACCGGCGGTCGCGCCCGCGGAATTCCAGAAGTCCGTCTGGCGGCGATTGGCCCCGTTGATGGTCATCGGCGCCTTGCTGGCGCTCCTGCTGGTGGGCGCCGCTTTGGCGATCGGCCTGGGGTCCAGCAGCAAGCCCGCGCCGGCGCCGGCCGGCAACACCACGCCAGCATCCCCGGCGCCCTCGTCGGCGCCGCCCACCCCGGTGACCCAGCCGCCGGGTGCGCCCCATCCGCCCGGACCGCCGGCGCCACCGGCGCCGCCGTCGCCATTGATGCCACCGTGCGGGGTGCTCCCGCCGTCGCCGCCAATCCCGCCTTGGCCGCCGTTGCCGCCGAAGCCGCCGTAGCTGCCTCCGTAACCGGGGCTGGTGCCGCCGGTGCCGCCGATGCCGCCGGTGCCGCCCGCGCCGCCGGGATAGGTCAAAGCGACTGTGTCGCCGGTGGTTTGGGCCGCGTCGATGCCATTGAACCCGTAGGTGGCC
>NZ_LZKK01000104.1 GCF_001672815.1 Mycobacterium sp. E796
GCCAACATGGCGTCGTTGCTAAAGCCCTTGGGAGGGGTTGTGAACTTGATTGGCAGCGCCGTCGGGGCTGTCCGATACGAGTTAGGCAACATTGTTAGCGCAGCTTTCGACCAATTACTCAAGATATTGGGCGCAGCCTTTTACCAGTTTTGGATATTTATTCAAGGCTACCCGGCGTTATGGAGCATTTTCGTTACGGTCGGCACTTTTGTAATCATAGGCGCTTGGGTAGCACTAGTTTTACTTTTTATTGCAACAGGTACTCCCATTCCGATGTTCTTCCCGATCTAACAGACGCGCTCTGCGTTGCGGCCTGCCTCTTGGCCCTGGCCGGACATCGCCATCACCACCAGCGTCCACGTCCGGGACAACCGCGACGGCACCTTCAAAGCCGAGACACGCCTCGTCGTCGGCTAGACGCTGCCCGACCACGAACGTGAAAGGTTCGGCGAAGGAACGATGGAGAATCCAACCCTCGCGACCAACTCGTTGGGCGTCGATCCGACTGCGCGAACCTCACCGACCGCGCTGAGGGGGGCGTCATCTCAATACCCACGCCCGGCATTAAGCAAAACAAGCCACCATGGCCCGTATAAAGCAACACTTAAAAGAAACAGTAGCAAAAAGGGTACAATCGCTAGCAACATTAATAAAGATGTAATCATCGTTATCAATGTCTCTATTCCGGCTTGAATATTTGTTATCACATTCGCTATTAAATCGCTCATCGTGGACTGGGCGGTTGTGGCAGCAGCGGCAATCGGGGCCCCAATTGCTGTCAAGGGCTTGATCAGCGACGTGACGTTGGCGGCCTCCGCGCCGGCATACGCGCCGGCACTGGTGGTCAGGTGCTGCACAAATTGCTCCTGAAACGCCGCCGCCTTCCCGGCCAGCGCGTGATAGTCCTGGGCGTAACCGGAGAACAGATGCGCGATCCCCGCCGACACCTCATCGGCGGCAGCGGGGCGCACGAAAAGTGTCGAGGGCCCCGCTGTCATATGCGCAGCGTTGACCGTTGAACCGATACCCGCCAAATCCGTTGCCGCTTGGCTAATCAGTTCTGGCGCAACGCTCACCGCAGACATTTCCGTCCCCCAATTGGTCCTGATCGACTCATCGGTAGGACAGGATCTTCACCGCGAGCCGGCAAATCCAAATAGGGACTTTCGCCCTCTGTGGTCGGGCCTAAAATCATGCACGCGTCGCCCGGCGCTGGCGACGTCAGGCAGGGGCGTCGGGGCCGCCCCAGCGTGCGGCGTAACGGCCGGATGCACGGCTAGAGGTTGAATCCCCTTAACGCGGCGACCCGCGCCACAAAGGCGTGGGCCGAGGCCGCAGAGTCACGGTCAGGTGCGGCGGCGTCTGTGTCGGCGGGTCAGCAGGGGCGCGAGGCGCGCCTCTGGGCGGCCCCGAGGGCTCCCGTAGACCTCGATTCGGATTTCCTGCGTCCCGATGAACAGGAGTCGGTGAGACACCCGGCTGCTGAGAAGGGCCAAAGATTGGATGTTAGGAGGCCGTTGTTTGGCCCAGCGGGTTCACCAAGGCGGATAGTGCGCGGAGAATTTGTACTGTCAGATTCGCCGGCCAGAAGAACGCAGTGGTGAACGACTGGACTAATTGAGTGCCGGCTGAAACGAGCTGGCCTACAACGGGAAACGCCGTGAGTAATGGGTTTATCGCGTCGGTCAAAACGTTCAATAGTAAGCCGTAGAACGGGAACGATTGGATGATGTTTGCCGCAGCGGACGCGAAGTACAGTACGACGAGATCTGCCATGAGCCAAGAAAGAAAACCAATGACGAAGCCGGCCACGGCGGCGGCACCTAGAACAAAGACAGTATTCGTCACTACATTTGTTATCAAATCATTTAATGTCGACTGGAC
>NZ_LZKK01000105.1 GCF_001672815.1 Mycobacterium sp. E796
TGCTGCACAAATTGCTCCTGAAACGCCGCCGCCTTCCCGGCCAGCGCGTGATAGTCCTGGGCGTAACCGGAGAACAGATGCGCGATCCCCGCCGACACCTCATCGGCGGCAGCGGGGCGCACGAAAAGTGTCGAGGGCCCCGCTGTCATATGCGCAGCGTTGACCGTTGAACCGATACCCGCCAAATCCGTTGCCGCTTGGCTAATCAGTTCTGGCGCAACGCTCACCGCAGACATTTCCGTCCCCCAATTGGTCCTGATCGACTCGTCTGTAGGACAGGATCTTCACCGCGAGCCGGCAAATCCAAATAGGGACTTTCGCCCTCTGTGGTCGGGCCTAAAATCATGCACGCGTCGCCCGGCGCTGGCGACGTCAGGCAGGGGCGTCGGGGCCGCCCCAGCGTGCGGCGTAACGGCCGGATGCACGGCTAGAGGTTGAATCCCCTTAACGCGGCGACCCGCGCCACAAAGGCGTGGGCCGAGGCCGCAGAGTCACGGTCAGGTGCGGCGGCGTCTGTGTCGGCGGGTCAGCAGGGGCGCGAGGCGCGCCTCTGGGCGGCCCCGAGGGCTCCCGTAGACCTCGATTCGGATTTCCTGCGTCCCGATGAACAGGAGTCGGTGAGACACCCGGCTGCTGAGAAGGGCCAAAGATTGGATGTTAGGAGGCCGTTGTTTGGCCCAGCGGGTTCACCAAGGCGGATAGTGCGCGGAGAATTTGTACTGTCAGATTCGCCGGCCAGAAGAACGCAGTGGTGAACGACTGGACTAATTGAGTGCCGGCTGAAACGAGCTGGCCTACAACGGGAAACGCCGTGAGTAATGGGTTTATCGCGTCGGTCAAAACGTTCAATAGTAAGCCGTAGAACGGGAACGATTGGATGATGTTTGCCGCAGCGGACGCGAAGTACAGTACGACGAGATCTGCCATGAGCCAAGAAAGAAAACCAATGACGAAGCCGGCCACGGCGGCGGCACCTAGAACAAAGACAGTATTCGTCACTACATTTGTTATCAAATCATTTAATGTCGACGCGGCGG
>NZ_LZKK01000106.1 GCF_001672815.1 Mycobacterium sp. E796
TGCTCACGATGCGGAGCGGGCTCGGAACCCTCGGCGCCGGAATAGATCAGCGCGCGCTCGCCCAACTCGGCGCAGGCCCCGCCGATCATCGTGACCAGATCCGCGAGCGACCCGACGGGCATGCTGCCGAAGCCGAAATAGATCGGCGGCGTTCCGGCGGTGATCCACGACGCGACCTCGTCGTCGGCATCGGTGGGCGACTCCATGGTCAGCGCGCCGACGAACGGCCGCCGGGCGCCCCATTCCTCGGCCAAGCCGGGAAAACAAAGCGCGTCGTAGGCCTGGATCTCCAGCGCGCCGAGTTCCGACATGCGTTGCGGCGCAGGGCAAGTGGCCTTCGGCAGACCCAAATCCCGGCGCTGCGCTTCCTCGGCGCTCCGGGTGAACCGCCAATACATCCAGTCGAGGGTCTTCATCGTCGAGCGAACCAGCGGCGCGGGCAACCGCGCGGGAAACGCCACGTGGCCGTTGGGCCGCATCGGGTAGAAGTGCAACGCGGCCAACGGAATGTCGTAGCGCTCGGCGACGTTGGCGGCGATCTCCTGATAGAGCTGGCCCGTCAGCAGCAGGTCGACCCCGTCGACGAGCGACTTGAGCGCGGCGCCCAGCTCTTCGAAGCCCGCCCGGACCGGCTCCATCGCCTCGCGGGCCAGCTTGACCGGGTTTTGGAACTTCCAGGAGTTATGCAGGAAATCCTCGTCCAGCTGCTGCTGGGAATCCCGCTGCCCGTAGGCGACGGCAGGCATCCCGGCCGACTCGACGAAGCCGATCAGGTTGGGCGGCACCGC
>NZ_LZKK01000107.1 GCF_001672815.1 Mycobacterium sp. E796
TGGACACCGCGGCCGACCTGTACGGACAGCACGTCGCGCTGGACTTCGTCGCGCGCATCCGCGGCCAGCGCAAGTTCGAGACGGTGAAGGGCCTCGTCGCCGCGATGGGTGACGACACCGAGCGGGCGCGCAACCTGCTGTCGGCGGGTTGATCTCTGTAGTCACATTTGCCACATCAGTCTCTGCGCGCGGCGGCGCCCTGTGTGCCCACCTCAAAGCGACAACGGCGCATCGTCGGTGCCGTCTGTGGCCGTTGTCGCTGGAAGGCGGGCACACGCAGTGCTTTCCCGGCCAGGGACCAATGAGGCGAAAGTGAAGGATGCGGCGTCGGAGGTTCGTCCTTTGTGCCCCGGGGATGCGCCGCTGCTAAACTGCCTGACGACATCGGCGCGTGCTGCGGTTCGCGGTGGCCGCGCCGTGAATTCCAATGATCGCGGACCAATTGATGGAGATATTTTCGTGGCGCTTACAGCCGAGCAAAAAAAGGAGATCCTGACCTCCTACGGCCTGCACGAGACCGACACCGGGTCCCCGGAGGCCCAGGTCGCGCTGCTGACCAGGCGGATCGCCGATTTGACCGAGCACCTCAAGGTGCACAAGCACGACCACCACTCGCGGCGCGGACTGCTGCTGCTGGTGGGCCGGCGCCGCCGGCTGCTGAAGTACGTGTCCCAGATCGACGTGGAGCGCTACCGCTCCCTCGTCGAGCGGCTGGGGCTGCGTCGCTGACGCCTGGCAAATCGCCAGTGGGGCTGGCCGGCCAAGTTCGCCCGTGTAGCATAGGAGCGTTCTGGGCCGGTTCGGCCCGAGCAAACGGTGCGGTTTGCGCAGATCCGCGTAGGCCGTTCCAGCAAGTCACAAGGGAGCAGCCCGGTCTGTATCGGGCGGTCTTCGGTAGTGGCTGCCGGGCTCTCCGGATCTGGGGCAGGTCGGCCGCTTCGATCGATGGCCGTAGCCGCATTCAGACTTCTTCCTTTCAGGGAAGCTCTCGGGTTACTCGCGCGTGACGACGCGAAACAGCTCAATACCCAGAGAGGCCATACGGACACCCATGTCTGTAGCTGAAATTGAAGAAGGCGTGTACGAGGCGACCGCCACCATCGACAACGGGAGCTTCGGCACCCGCACCGTACGTTTCGAGACCGGTCGATTGGCCCAGCAGGCCGCCGGCTCCGTGGTCGCTTACCTGGACGACGAGAACATGCTGCTCTCGGCGACCACCGCCAGCAAGAGCCCCAAGGAGCACTTCGACTTCTTCCCGCTCACCGTCGACGTCGAGGAGCGGATGTACGCCGCGGGCCGCATCCCCGGTTCGTTCTTCCGCCGTGAGGGACGCCCGTCCACCGACGCGATCCTGACCTGCCGGCTCATCGACCGCCCGCTGCGGCCGTCGTTCGTCAACGGCCTGCGCAACGAGATCCAGGTCGTGGTGACGATCCTGAGCCTGGACCCCAACGACCTGTACGACGTGCTGGCGATCAACGCCGCGTCGGCCTCCACCCAGATAAGCGGCCTGCCGTTCTCCGGCCCCATCGGGGGCGTGCGGGTGGCGCTGATCGACGGCACCTGGGTCGCCTTCCCGACCGTCGAGCAGCTCGAGCGCGCCGTGTTCGACATGGTGGTCGCCGGCCGGAAGGTCGACGGAGACGTCGCCATCATGATGGTCGAGGCCGAGGCCACCGACAAGGTCATCGAACTGGTCGAGGGTGGCGCCCAGGCGCCGACGGAAACCGTTGTGGCCGAAGGCCTGGAGGCCGCCAAGCCGTTCATCAACGTGCTGTGCAGCGCGCAGCAGGAGTTAGCCGACGCGGCCGCCAAGCCTGTCGGTGAGTACCCGACGTTCCCGGACTACCAGGAGGACGTCTACTACTCGGTCGCCTCAATCGCCACCGACGAGCTGGCCAAGGCGCTGACCATCGCCGGCAAGGCCGAGCGCGACGCGCGCACCGACGAGCTGAAAGCCGAAGTGGCCCAGCGGCTCGCCGAAACCTACGAGGGCCGCGAAAAAGAGGTCAGCGCCGCGTTCCGGTCGCTCACCAAGAAGCTGGTCCGCCAGCGCATCCTGACCGACCACTTCCGCATCGACGGCCGGGGCATCACCGACATCCGCGCGCTGTCGGCCGAGGTCGCCGTCGTTCCGCGGGCGCACGGCAGCGCGCTGTTCGAGCGCGGCGAGACCCAGATCCTCGGGGTCACCACGCTCGACATGGTCAAGATGGCCCAGCAGATCGACTCGCTGGGACCGGAAACGTCCAAGCGCTACATGCACCACTACAACTTCCCGCCGTTCTCCACCGGCGAGACCGGCCGGGTCGGTTCGCCCAAGCGGCGCGAGATCGGGCACGGCGCGCTCGCCGAGCGGGCGCTGATCCCGGTGCTGCCCAGCGTCGAGGAGTTCCCGTACGCCATCCGCCAGGTGTCGGAGGCCCTGGGCTCCAACGGCTCGACCTCGATGGGCTCCGTCTGCGCGTCCACCCTGGCGCTGCTCAACGCCGGTGTGCCGCTCAAGGCGCCGGTGGCCGGCATCGCGATGGGCCTGGTCTCCGACGACGTCGAGGTTGACGGCAACACCGAGCGTCGCTTCGTCACGCTGACCGACATCCTCGGCGCCGAGGACGCGTTCGGCGACATGGACTTCAAGTGCGCCGGCACCAAGGACTTCGTCACCGCGCTGCAGCTGGACACCAAGCTCGACGGCATCCCGTCGCAGGTGCTGGCGGGCGCGCTGGCCCAGGCCAAGGACGCGCGCCTGACCATCCTCGAGGTGATGGCCGAGGCCATCGACGCGCCCGACGAGATGAGCCCCTACGCGCCGCGGGTGACCACCATCAAGGTCCCGGTGGACAAGATCGGCGAGGTCATCGGCCCCAAGGGCAAGGTCATCAACGCCATCACCGAGGAGACCGGCGCGCAGATCTCCATCGAGGACGACGGCACCGTGTTCGTCGGCGCCACCGACGGGCCCTCGGCGCAGGCCGCGATCGACCGGATCAACGCCATCGCCAACCCGCAGCTGCCGACCGTGGGCGAGCGCTTCCTCGGAACCGTGGTCAAGACAACGGATTTCGGCGCGTTCGTGTCGTTGCTGCCCGGCCGCGACGGCCTGGTGCACATCTCCAAGCTCGGCAGGGGCAAGCGCATCGCCAAGGTCGAGGACGTCGTGAACGTCGGCGACAAGCTGCGGGTGGAGATCGCCGACATCGACAAGCGGGGCAAGATCTCCCTGGTCCTGGTGGCCGACGAGGACTCAGCGGAAGCAGCGGAGACGCCGTCCGCCGCGCCCGCTCCTGCCGATGCCGCCACGGCAAGCAGCTAACCCCGCGGCGTCCCTGCGTCGCGGCACGCAGATCGCCGAGGTGAACACCGACCACAAGGCAGTGCGCCGCACCACACTGCCGGGCGGCCTGCGTGTGGTCACCGAGCACCTGCCCGCCGTGCGGTCGGCCTCGGTCGGGGTGTGGGTCGGCGTCGGATCGCGCGACGAGGGTTCCACCGTGGCCGGGGCGGCGCACTTCCTCGAGCACCTGCTGTTCAAGTCGACCCCCACCCGCACGGCCGTCGACATCGCCCAGGCGATGGACGCCGTCGGCGGCGAGCTGAACGCGTTCACCGCCCGGGAGCACACCTGCTATTACGCGCACGTGCTGGACAGCGACCTGGAGCTGGCGATCGACCTGGTCGCCGACGTGGTGCTCAACGGACGCTGCGCCGCCGAGGACGTGGAGCTGGAACGCGACGTCGTCCTCGAGGAGATCGCCATGCGCGACGACGACCCCGAGGACGCGCTGGGCGACATTTATCTGTCGGCGCTCTTCGGTGACCACCCCGTGGGCCGGCCCGTGATCGGCACCGCGCGTTCGGTTTCGGCGATGACACGCGGCCAGCTGCACTCGTTTCACGTGCGGCGCTACACCCCCGAACGGATGGTCGTCGCGGTCGCCGGCAACGTCGATCACGACCAGGTGGTCGCGTTGGTGCGCGAGCACTTCGGGCCGCACCTGATCCGCGGGCGCCAGCCGGTCGCTCCCCGCAAGGGCGCCGGGGGGGTCACCGGACAGCCCGGGCTGACGCTGGTCAACCGGGATGCCGAGCAGACCCACGTCACGTTGGGCGTCCGCACCCCCGGCCGCAGCTGGGAGCATCGCTGGGCGCTGTCGGTGCTGCACACCGCGCTGGGCGGCGGCCTGAGCTCCAGGCTGTTCCAGGAGGTCCGCGAGCTGCGCGGCCTGGCCTATTCGGTCTACTCGGCGGTGGACATCTTCGCCGACAGCGGCTCGCTGTCCGTGTACGCCGCGTGCCTGCCCGAGCGTTTCACCGACGTCATGCGGGTCACCAGCGACGTTCTCGACGCGGTCGCGCGCGACGGCATCACCGAGGCGGAATGCCGCATCGCCAAGGGGTCCCTGCGCGGCGGGCTGGTCCTTGGGCTGGAGGACTCCGGCTCCCGGATGAGCCGCATCGGCCGCAGCGAGCTGAACTACGGCAAACACCGCAGCATCGAACACACCCTGCAGCAGATCGACGCGGTCACCGTCGAGGAGGTCAACGCGGTGGCCCGCCGGCTGCTGGGCAAGCGCTACGGCGCCGCCGTTCTGGGCCCGTACGCGTCGAAACGATCGCTGCCCCAACAACTTCGGGCGATGGTATCTTAGCCGCATGGTCCTCGGCTTCTGGGATATCTCAGTGCCCATCGTGGGTGCGCCGATGGCCGGCGGTCCCGGCACCCCGGCGCTGGCCGCGGCGGTCTCCAACGCGGGCGGGCTCGGGTTCCTTCCCGCCGCATACATCAGCGCCGAGCGGCTGGCCGAGGACATCGCAGCCGCACGTGCCCTGACGACGGGCCCGCTCGGCGTGAACCTGTTGGTACCCCAGCCCAGCGTCGCCGACTGGATCGCGCTCGACTACTACGCCGAGGAACTCGAAAACATCGCCGACCACTACCAGTGCGAGGTCGGCCGGCCCGAGTTCGGTGACGACGACGACTGGGAGCGCAAGCTCGAGGTGGTGTCCGACGTCCATCCCGAGCTGGTCTCCTTCACCTTCGGCGTGCCGCCCCCCGACGTGATCCGGCGGCTCAGCGCGCAGGGGTTGTTGGTGATGGTCACGGTGACGTCGCCGTACGAGGCCGGGATCGCCGTCGCCGCGGGCGCGGACAGCCTGGTGGTCCAGGGGCCCGACGCGGGCGGGCACCGCGGCACCTTCGCGCCGGACATGGAACCCGGCACCGAGTCGCTGCACGAGCTGATCGACCGGATCCACCGGGCGCACCGCGACATACCGATCATCGCGGCGGGCGGGCTGGGCACCGCCGAAGACGTCGCGGGCGTGCTGCGCCGGGGAGCGGTGGCCGCACAGGTCGGCACCGCGCTGCTGCTGTCCAACGAGGCCGGCACCAGCCAGGCCCATCGCACCGCCATGAAGAACCAGCTTTTCGGCAAGACCATCGTCTCGCGCGCGTTCTCGGGCCGCTACGCGCGCAGCCTGGAAAACGACTTCATCCGGCGCCTGGACACGGTCGCCCCGCTCGGTTACCCCGAGGTCAACCAGATGACCTTGCCGATCCGGGAAGCCGCCACCGAACGGGAAGACCCGGACGGGATGACCCTTTGGGCCGGAACGTCATTCGGTGATGCCCGACCGGGGCCGGTGGCCGACATCGTCGCCGGCCTCGACGTCTAGCACGCTCGCCGGGTCGGTGTGGGGCAGGCCGAGGTCGGTGGCCACCCGCTCGGACAGCAGCATCCCGTCGTGCGTCGAAAGGCCCTTGGCCAGAGCGGGATCCGACCGGCACGCCGACCGCCAACCGGCCTCGGCGAGCCTGAGCACGTACGGCATCGTCGCGTTGGTCAGCGCGACGGTCGACGTCTTGGGCACCGCGCTGGGCATGTTCGCCACGCAGTAGAACAGGGTGTCGTGCACGGCGAACGTCGGATCGTCGTGCGTGGTGGGCCGGGAATCCTCGAAGCAGCCGCCCTGGTCGATGGAGATGTCCACCAGCACCGCCCCCGGCTTCATCTGCGCGACAAGGGAATTCGAGATCAGCGTGGGGGCCTTGGCGCCGGGCACCAGGACGGCGCCGATCACCAGGTCGGCCCGCTTGACGGCACCCTCGAGCTCGTAGGCCGACGAGTATCGGGTGCCGACGCGGCCCGCGAACTCCGCGTCCAGCAGTCGGAGCTTGGCGATGTTGACGTCGAACACCATGACGGTTGCGCCCATGCCGCTCGCGACCCGGGCGGCGTTGTAGCCGGCCGTGCCGGCCCCGATCACCACGACGTCGGCGGGCTTGACGCCCGGCACCCCGCCCATCAGCACGCCGCGGCCGCCCTTGGTGCGCATCAGGTGATAGGCGCCGACCTGAGCCGACAGCCGTCCGGCGACCTCGCTCATCGGGGCAAGCAAGGGCAGCGCGCCGTCGGCGGTCTGGACCGTCTCGTAGGCGATCGAGGTCGCGCCGGCGGTCAACAAGGCGTCGGTGCAGGCGCGCGAGGCCGCCAGATGCAGGTACGTGAACAGGACCTGGCCGCGGCGCAGCAGCCCGTATTCGGCCGGTATCGGCTCCTTGACCTTGAGCAGCAGGTCGGCTTCGGCCCACACCTGTTCGGCGGCGCCGGCCAGCTCGGCGCCCGCGGCCTTGAACTCCGCGTCGGGGATCGCCGACCCTTCCCCGGCGCCGGACTGGACGAGGACCTCGTGGCCGCGGCGGGTCAATTCCGCGACACCGGCCGGGGTGATGGCCACCCTGAATTCGTTGGTCTTGGTCTCGGTGGGGATCCCGATGCGCATGCCTCAAGTGTGAAGAAAGTTCGAGAGCGCAGCAAACATGCTGATGATAATTCTGTAGGCTCGTGTCGTGCCCGATCCATCTCCCGAACGGAAGGGCAGGGCCGCCGACCCGCCGAAGGATGTTCGACCCGCGCCCCTCGATGCGGTCGACCGCAAAATCCTGACCTTGCTGCACGCCGATGCGCGCATCACCAACAACGCGCTCGCCGAGGCGGTCGGGATCGCGCCGTCGACATGCCACGGCCGGGTTCGGCGGCTGGTGGACCTCGGCGTCATCCGCGGCTTCTACGCCGACGTGGATCCGGTCGCCGTCGGGCTGCCGCTGCAGGCGATGATCTCGGTCACCCTGCAGTCCAACGCGCGCGGCAAGATCCGCAGCTTCATCCAGCAGATCCGCACCCGGCGGCAGGTCATGGACGTCTATTTCCTCGCCGGCGCAGACGATTTCATCCTGCACGTCGCCGCCCGCGACACCGAGGACCTCCGCTCGTTCGTCGTCGAGAACCTCAACGCCGACGCCGACGTCGCGGGCACCCAGACGTCGCTGATTTTCGAACATCTTCGTGGTGCGGCACCGATTTAGCCTTATGATCGGCGGATGAAGCGCGATCCCGCGGTAGCGATCGTGGGGGCCGGCATGTCCGGCCTGTGCGTGGCAATCACGTTGCTGCGCAGCGGCATTCGCGACATCACCATCTACGAGAAGGCCGACGAGGTGGGTGGCACCTGGCGGGAAAACACCTATCCCGGCCTGACCTGTGACGTGCCGTCGCGGGTGTACCAGTACACCTTCGCCACCAAGCCCGACTGGTCGCACATGTTCTCGCCCGGCGGCGAGATCCAGTCCTACTTCCGGGGAGTGGCCGACCAGTTCGGCCTGCGGGACCGGATCCGGTTCGGCACCGAAATCGTCGGCGCCCGGTTCGAAAACGACCGCTGGGTGCTGCGCACGGACGCCGGCGAGGAATCGAGTGTCGACTTCCTGATCTCGGCGACCGGCGTGCTGCACCATCCCCGGATGCCGTCGATCGCCGGGCTGGAGAACTTCGGCGGCCAGGCCTTCCACTCGGCGCGCTGGGACCATTCGGTGGAGCTGTCGGGGCGGCGAATCGCGGTGATCGGCAACGGATCCACCGGCGTGCAACTGGTCTGCGGGCTGGCCGGCGTGGCGGGCCGGGTGTTGCTGTTCCAGCGCACCGCGCAGTGGATCGTCCCGATGCCCAACCCGCAATACTCCGGGTTCGCCAGCCGCACCCACCGGGCCGTTCCCTGGCTCGACCGGTTCGCGTATCGGGCCTACGGCCTCATCTTCGACACCTTCGCCGTCGCGCTGACCAAGCCGGGACTGCGACGAAAGGCGATGGGGGCGCTGTGCCGGGTCAGCCTGCGCCAGGTGCGCGATCCCGAGTTGCGCGCGGCGCTGACGCCCGATTACCAGCCGATGTGCAAGCGGCTGGTGGTGTCCGGCGACTTCTACCGCGCGATGCAGCGCGACGACGTAGAGCTGGTCACCGCCGGCATCGACCACGTGGAGCGGCGGGGCATCGTGACCGAGGACGGCGAGCTGCACGAGGTGGACATCATCGTGCTGTGCACCGGGTTCGACACGCACGCGTTCTTCCGGCCGATGTGCCTGACCGGGCGGGACGGCATCGCCGCCGACGACGTCTGGCGCGACGGGCCGCGGGCCTACCAAACGGTCGCGATGCCCGGTTTCCCCAACTTCTTCATGATGCTCGGCCCGCACAGCCCGGTGGGTAATCACTCGCTCACCGCCGTCGCCGAACACCAGGCCGAGCACATCCTGGGCTGGATCGAGCGTTGGCGCCGAGGCGAATTCGACACCATCGAGCCGACGGCCGCGGCGACCGAGCGCTACAACGCGCAGCTGCGCGCCGCGATGCCCGACACCGTGTGGACCACCGGCTGCAACAGCTGGTACCTGAACAAGGACGGGGTGCCCGAGGTTTGGCCGTTCACGCCCGCCAAGCACCGCGCCATGCTGGCAAACGCCGATCCGGCACAGTACGACCTGCGCCGCCGCGTCGCGGCAGGATAAACCCGGTACCGGCGGTTTCGCATAGCCGGGCCGCGTCACTATACTTGCCTGCGATGTTCACCGTCGAAGACCAGGCCGCGGGCCCTCATGACGCGTCGCTCGACCACGAACGCCTGGTCCTCGAGGCGCGCGACGTGGAGTTCGACTGGGCCAAGCTGCCTTTCCACTACGTGCCCGGCGAGCCGTTCGCGACCCACGTCCTCAACGTCCTGCACCTGCTGCTGCCCGCCGGCGAGGAGTTCTTCGTCGACGTGTTCAAGCAGGCGTTGCCGCTGATCAAGGACGACCAGCTGCGCCTTGACGTGCAGGGCTTCATCGGCCAGGAGGCCATGCACTCGCAGGCGCACTCGAAGGTGCTCGCCCACTTCGCCGCGCAGGGCGTCGACCTCACCCCATTCACCGACCAGATCAGGTGGCTGTTCGAGAAGCTGCTCGGCCCCAAGCCGGGGTGGGGCCGGCGACGCCGGCACAGCTGGCTGCTGGAGCAGGTTTCGATCGTGTCGGCGGTCGAGCACTACACCGCCATCCTCGGCGAGTGGGTGTTGGGCGCGCCCGCGCACGACGCCATCGGCACCGACCCGGTGATGCTGGACATGCTGCGCTGGCACGGCGCCGAGGAAGTCGAGCACAAGGCCGTCGCCTTCGACACCATGAAGCACCTGCGCGCCGGCTATCTGCGCCGGGTGCGCGCCCAACTGGTCGTGACGCCGGCCATGCTGTTGTTCTGGGTCCGCGGGGTCCGCTTCCTGTACTCGGTGGACCCGCACCTGCCGCCGGGGACCAAGCCGCACTGGTGGGAGTACATCCGTGCGGCGCGCCGGGGTTTGGTGCCCGGGCCGCTGCGCTTCGTGCGGGTGGTCGCCGACTACTACCGGCCGGGTTTCCACCCGTCCCAGCTCGGCGGGCTGGAGGCGGCCGTCGACTACCTGGCGCTCTCGCCCGCCGCGCGGGCGTCGCACTGACCTATGGCCGCGACCTCGAGCGTCACCGCCTCCGACGGCGTCGCCTTGGCGGTGCACCGCTACACCGAGATCGACGCGACGCGCCCGACCATCCTCGCGATTCACGGCTGGCCCGACAACCACCACCTCTGGGACGGCGTGGCGCACGAGTTCGATGAGCGCCACGCCGGCCGCTACAACGTGGTGGCCTACGACGTCCGCGGCGCCGGCGAATCATCCCGTCCCGCAAAGCGATCCGGCTACGCCTTTGCGCAGCTGGTGTCCGACATCGGCACGGTGATCGACAGCCTGGGTGTCGGGCCGGTGCACCTGCTGGCCCACGACTGGGGTTCGATCCAGGCCTGGGCGGGGATCACCGACGACTCGGTGATGGCCAAAGTTGCGTCGTTCACGTCGATTTCGGGGCCGCACCTGCGCTACGCGGGCAGGTTCCTGCGCTCGGCGCGAACCCCGCGGGCCGTCGGCCAGGTCGCCAGGCAGCTGATGGGATCGATCTACATCGCGTTCTTCCTGTGTCCCGGCGTGCCGGAGCTGGCGTTTCGCTCGCGGCTGGGCGTGAAAGTCCATGAGGCCCTTGAGCGCATCGGCCGGACGAGCACGCGCAGCCGGCGAGAGCGGCCGCCGCGGTCCATCCCCGACTACGTCAACGGGCTGGGCCTGTACCGCGCCAACATGCCCGGGCCGATGCTGCGGCCCGGCCCGGAGCTGCCCAAGACCACCGTCGCCGTCCAGACCCTGGTACCGCGCAAGGACATCTTCGTGACGCCCGCGGTGCAACGGTTCACCGGCGCGATTCCCGAAGAGGGGCGGGTGATTCCGATCGAGGGCGGCCACTGGGTGGTGACATCGCGCCCCGAGGTGATCGCCCGGCTGACCGCCGAGTGGGTCGACCACACCGTCGGCGGCGGCGCCGCCGGCTCGGTGGTGCGCGGCGGACCGCGCGAGGTCGGCGGCAAGCTCGCGCTGGTCACCGGGGCGGGCGCGGGCATCGGCCGGGCCACCGCGCTGGAGCTGGCCCGGCGCGGCGCCCGCAAGGTGCTGATCGTCGACCGCGACCTGGCCGCCGCCAACGACAGCGCGGACGCGGTGCGCGCGGCGTGCGCCGAGGCGGCGGTGTACCAGGTCGACGTCAGCGACGAGTCCGCCATGAACGACCTTGCCGCGCAGGTGTTTAACGAGCACGGTGTGGTCGACATCCTGGTGAACAACGCCGGCATCGGGATGGCGGGCCGGTTCCTGGAGACCAGCTCGGCGAACTGGGACGACATCCTGGGCGTCAACGTCCGCGGCGTCATCTCCGGCAGCAGGGCGTTCGCCGCGCAGATGGTCGAGCGCGGCGAGGGCGGCACAATCATCAACGTGGCGTCGGCGGCGGCGTTCGTCCCGTCGAAATCCATGGTCGCCTACGGCACCACCAAGGCGGCGGTGCTGGCGTTCAGCGAATCGCTGCGGGCCGACCTCGCCGACGAGGGCATCTCCGTCACGGCCGTCTGCCCGGGATTCGTCAACACCAACATCGCCAAGAGCACCGTCTACGCCGGCATGAGCGCCGAACAACAGGAGCGTGCCCGGGAGAAGGCCGACGCGGCGTACCGGCGCCGCAACTACACGCCGGAGGCCGTGGCCAAGGCGATCGTCCGGGCCGTCGAGACCGGCCCCGCCGTGCTGCCGATCGCCGCCGAATCCCGGATCGGCTACGCGCTGCGCCGCATCAGCCCGTCGGCGCTGCGCCTGTTCGCCCGCTACGACATCCGGCAGAGTTAGGGATTCCGCCGTGCCCGAGAGTATTTGGGGAAGCAGGCCCGTCGACCTCTACGGCCGGCGCGACCGCGACCGCCTCGGCACGATGCTGTGGGGCGTGCGGCTGTGGTTCGGCGGATTCGCCGCGGTCTCGCGGTGGCAGCAGTCGCGGGTGAAGCCGGTGCCGCGGGCCCTGCGCGCGGTGATCACCAAGCGCGAACTCGTCGCCCCCGACGTCGTCGCGCTGACGCTGGCCGACCCGGACGGCGGATTGCTCCCGTCGTGGACACCGGGCGGGCACATCGACGTGCAGTTGCCCTCGGGCCGGCGCCGGCAGTACTCGCTGTGCGGCCCGCCCGGGCGGCGCATCGACTACCGCATCGCCGTGCGCCGGATCGCCGACGGCGGAGGCGGTTCCATCGAGATGCACGACGCCTTCGCGGTGGGGGACACGTTGGTGTTCGAGGGCCCGCGCAACGCGTTCTACCTCGGCACCGCCGAGCGCGACGTGCTGTTCGTCATCGGCGGCATCGGGGTGACGCCCATCCTGCCTATGATGCGGGCGGCGTCACAGCGCGGAATCGATTGGTGCGCAATCTATGCCGGAAGAAGCCGCGAGTACATGCCGTTCCTGGACGAGGTCTCCGCGCTGGCCGGGGACCGGCTGACGGTCTGGGCCGACGACGAGCACGGCCGCTTCGCGGGTGTCGACGACCTGCTGGCCGGCGCCGGCCCGACGACGGCGGTGTACGTCTGCGGGCCGACGCCCATGCTGGAGGCGGTGCGCGTGGCGCGCAACGAATTCGCCGGCGCGCCCTTGCATTACGAGCGATTCAGCCCGCCGCCGGTGGTCGACGGCGTGCCGTTCGAGCTGGAGCTGGCGCGCTCGGGACGAGTGCTCAGCGTGCCGGCGAATCGTTCGGCGCTCGACGTCATGCGTGATCTCGATCCGACCACCCCGTACTCGTGCCAGCAGGGGTTCTGCGGAACGTGCAAGGTCAAAGTGCTTGGCGGACAGGTCGATCACCGCGGCCGCGTGGCCGTCGGCGACGACGAGATGGTGGTCTGCGTGTCGCGGGCCAGCGGCGATCGGCTGGTCATCGACGCGTAAGCCGGTAGCCCACGTGGGCCACCTTGATGCCGGGCAGCGGCTCCCAGTCGAGGGTCCGGCCGTCGACGCGAAAGTTGTTCTTCTCGTAGAAGCGGCGCGCCTTGTCGTTCCGCACCGCGGCCCACAGGATCACGTCACCGGACGGGTGCGCGCTCAGGATTTCGTCGAGGAGGCGGCGGCCGATGCCGTGCCGCTGGCTTTCGTCCGCGATGTACAGCGCGTCGATCTGGACGGCGCCCCGTTCGTCGGGGTCCGGCCCGAAGATGGCGACGCCCAGCGTCCGGCCACCGGACTCGGCGACCCACATCCGCCAGCCGTCGCGGTTCAGCGTGTGGGGATAGATCTCGGCGACCCAGCGCTTCGGCGGACCCAGGATGTCGAGCAGTGGCGGCGTGAGTATTCCGTCCCAGGACCGCCGCCAAACCGGGTAGTGCATCTCCGCGACGTCGGCGAAATCGTCGGGCGTGGCTTCGCGGATCCGGATGTCGAGGGCCTCCACACGTCAAGGCTAAGGGTCAACGGTCGGGCCGTCGCTCCAGATAGGCGGCCAGGGCGTTCGTCAGACCGCGCCGGGCCATGTCCAGGTCGGCGTACGAGCCGAGCTGGCGCTCCGAGACCAGCCCGCGCATCGCGCCGGGGATGAGCGCGGCCACCTCACGCACCCGGTCCGGGTCCACATCCAGGCCGGCGAAGGCGTTCTGGCACGTCTCGAGCCAGCTCTTGCCCCAGGAGAACAGCTCGGCCGCCGTGCGCGGGTAGAGGCGTTCGAGCTCGCGGGGGTCGCGGGGGAGCGCGGCCCGCAGGTTTTCGATGGCGCGGGAATCCGCCGACGCCAGGCCGCGGTAGAGCGTGTCGATGATGGCGCCGACGCGCTCGCGCAGCGGGGCGTCGGGGTGTTGCGGCTCCGACAACACCGAGAACGTGGCGGCGCGCCGCTCGGCGGTGCGGTGCAGCACGGCGGCCCAAAAGCCGTCGGTGTCGCCGAATTGGTATTGCACCGCACCCCAGGTGGCGCCGATGTCCTTGGCGATGCGGTTGGCCGACACCGACCCCGGCTCGCCCGAGGCCAGCGACTTCAGCGCGGCCTCGAGCATGCTCTCGCGCGTCGCGTTGCCGCGCCGGTTGGGGCGCCGCCCGGCGACCTTGGTTTCGGTCACCCGCCTAGCCTAACATTTTCATAGAGGGTACTCTGATTCGGCGAGGAGGGATGCCCCCATGGCCAAGCCGCCGCTGTCGATGAAGCCGACCGGATGGTTCCAGGTCGCCTGGTCCGACGAGATCGGCGCCGGCGGCGTGCACAAGATGAAGTACTTCGACCAGGAGATGGTCGCCTGGCGCGCCGAATCCGGCGCCCTCACCGTGATGAACGCCTACTGCGAGCACCTCGGCGCGCACCTCGGCTACGGCGGCAAGGTCGTCGGCGAGGTGCTGCAGTGTCCGTTCCACGGCTGGCAGTGGAGCGCCGAGGGCCGCAACGTCTGCATCCCGTACCAGGATCGGCCCAACCGCGGCAGGCGAATTCGCACCTATCCCGTGGTGGAGCGCAACCAGTCGGTCTACATCTGGCATGACGTCGAGCGCCGCGAACCCTTCTTCGACGCGCCCGACGTATTCGCTTCGTTCGACGACGGACGCAGCGCCGACGACTACTACCCGCAGCAGCGGCTGTATCGCCCCGGGCTGGAGCTGCACCCGCAGTACGTGCTCGAAAACGGTGTGGACTTCGCGCATTTCAAGTTCGTGCACAACACGCCGATCGTGCCGGTGTTCACCCGCCACGACTTCGCCGACGCGGTGTCCTTCGTCGACTTCACCATCACGTTCGAGGGCGATGACGGGCAGAAGATCGAGGACGTCAACAGCGGCGTGGAGGCGATCAACGGCGGGTTGGGCGTCGCGGTGACCAAGAGCTGGGGGATGGTCGACAACCGCACCATCTCCGCCGTCACCCCCGTCGACGAATCCACCTCCGACGTCCGGTTCATGGTCTACATCGGGCGCGCGCCGGGCAAGGATCCGGCGCGGGCCGAGTTGAGGGCGGCCGAATTCGGCCGCGAGGTGATCCGGCAGTTCGAGCAGGACATCGAGATCTGGCAGCACCAGCGCTACTCCGACCCGCCCGCGCTGGCTCCCGACGAGTACGAAGGCTTCACCGCGATCCGCAAGTGGGCCAAGCAGTTCTACCAGGAAGGCTAAGCCAAAATGAATGCACCGATCCGCGTCTTCCAGGTGGCTTCCGGAAACGTCGGTTCCGAGATGATCAAGCGCATCGCCACGCAGCCGGACCTGGAACTCGTTGGTCTGCACTGCTATTCGCCCGAGAAGATCGGGCGCGATGCCGGCGAGCTCGCGGGCATCGCGCCCAACGGCGTGACGGCCACCGGCACCGTCGAGGAGATCATCGCGGCCAAGCCGGATGTGCTGACGTTTCACGGCGTCTTCCCCGACGAGGACCTCTACGTCAAAGTGCTTGAGGCGGGCATCAATATCGTCACCACGGCCGACTGGATCACCGGCTGGCACCGCGACACGAACCACCCGCACCCGTCGGGCAAGCCGGTGACCCAGCTGCTGGCCGAGGCCGCCGAGAAGGGCGGCGCGACGTTCTACGGCACCGGCATGAACCCGGGCCTGAACCAGATCCTCGGCGTGGTGTGCTCCGCCGACGTGGCCGACATCGAGAACGTCACCACCATCGAGTCCGTCGACGTGTCGTGCCACCACTCCAAGGACACCTGGCTCGAGGTGGGCTACGGCCAGCCGGTCGACGATCCATCGATCCCGTCGAAGCTGGAGAAGTACACCCGCGTCTTCGCCGACAGCGTGCTGATGATGGCCGACTGCTTCGACCTGCCGCTCGACGAGGTGAAGTTCAGCTACGAGCTCGGCGCCTGCACCAAGGACGTGGACCTGGGCTGGTACACGCTGCCCAAGGGGTCGCTGGGCGGCAACTACATCAAGTACCAGGGCATGGTGGACGGGGTGCCCCGCGTCGAGACGCACCTGGAGTGGCAGATGACCCCGCACACCGACCCGAGCTGGAACATCAAGGGCTGCTACATCACTCAGATCAAGGGCGACCCGTGCGTCTACAACAAGCACATGATCTTCCCCAAGCCCGGCGTCGACCTGTCCAACCCGGACAACTTCGCCTCCATCGGCATGACCGTGACGGGCATGCCCGCCCTCCGGGCGATTAAGTCGGTGGTGGCCGCGCGCCCGGGACTCATCACCAGCGCCGACCTGCCGCTGCGCGGGTTCGCGGGGCGGTTCAAGACGTAGGCGGGCGGGTCAAGGCGCCTCGCCGTCATCGTCGTCATAGTCATCGAAGAGGCGTTCCGGGTGGTGATAGTCATTGGTGCGCGGTTGCCCGCGGTCCAAATGGGGCGGTGGGATCCACTCGGTGCGGCCATCAGGGAGTTTTCTTGTCCGCCAGCCTTTTTCGATGAGCTTGTGATCGGGCGTGCAAGCGAACGTGAGCTTGTCCACGTCGGTCATGCCGCCGGCGGCCCAGTCGTCGACGTGGTGGACCTCGGACCAGTAGCCCGGCACGTCGCAGCCGGGATGCGTGCAGCCGCGGTCCTTCGCGTAGAGGACGATGCGCTGATCCGCTGACGCTATTCGCCTTGACCGGCCCAGATACAACGGCCGATTCGAGTGTTCGTCGAACACCGCAAGATAGTGGTAGGCGTGGCTGGCCATCCGGATCACGTCGCGCATGGGCAGCAGCGTCCCGCCGCCCGTCACGGCTCGGCCCGCGGCGGCGGTCAGTTCCCGCAGCGTGGTCGACACGATGACGGTCACCGGCAACCCGTTGTGCACGCCGAGTTCGGGGTCGCCCAGCCGGCTACGCAGCAGCGCATTGAGCGCGTCGTGCTGGCGCTGGGCGTGGCTGCGGGTGTCCCTGCTGGCGAACTCCTCGGCGGGCTCGCCATCAACGCAGGGGGTTTGATCGTCCGGGTTGCACATCCCGGGTGCCGCGAACCGCGCCAGCCACGCATCGATGTTGGCGCGCAACTCCGGCGAAGCCACCAGCTTCCCGACGCTCATCCCGTCGGTGCGCTGACCGCACCAGGTGAAACTGCGCTGGCGGGCCCGGTCGGAATCGGAGAACTTCCCGTCGGGATTGATCAGCAACGCGCACCGGTTCGCGACCCCTTGCAATTGGTCGGGGCGCAACTTCAACGCCTGGCGAACCAGGAATCGCTCGGTCTTCTCCACCGTTTCGACCGGCACGGCGTCCGGCAGTTCGTGAAAGAACGTCTGAATCACCCGCAGGTGCTGCCCGTCGAGCACGCCGTCTCGCCATGCCTCGGCCGTCGCCGGCAGCTCGGGCGGCAGGTCCTGACCGGTCAGGGTCACGCGCGGAGAAAGCTGTTTGACGTCGCGCACGCGACGGGCGGCCTCCGCGTAGCTGATCCGAAGCCAGTCAGCGACCACCTTGTGGATCGGTCCGCCGATGTCGGCGGAGTCCTCATCGGCGAGGCCGGCGATCACGTCGTGGCTTACCGCGACCTGGCGGCGGCGCGACGCTTCCATCTGCTCCAGCGCGCGAAGCCGGACGATCGGGCTGAGGGTGCCGAAATTCAGCCCGGCGACCTTCGCCGTGGCCGCGTGCAGCTCGTCCAGCGCGGCGGACACCTCGGCCGGAAACTCCATCGAACTCATGTTCGAATGCTATCCGGCGCCGCCCACACCGGCTATCGAAAAAACGCGTTCCTGTGGATCAATTCCGAACTGTGGATAAAGCCATTTCCGAGGGAAATGTCAGGCGCTCGGGCACAGATCGCGTTGGGCCCAGTAAACGAGGAGGTCCGCCTGCGCGGGGTTCAGCCCGTTGGGGCCTAGGTCGGTATCGGACTTCTGCAGCGCCAGGGCCTGCAGCTGCGCGGGCGGAACGCCGTACGAAAGTTGCTGGCACAGCCGCTGACCCGTTTGCAACAGCGCCGCGTCACCGCCGGCGAAGTCCTGGATCCCGGCGTTGTGCAGGTCGTTGAGGTAGGAGATGGGGTCGGCCTGAACCGGGCCGGCCCAGACGACCCCGGCGGCCACAAGTGGGATAGTTATTGCCGCCAAGCTCATAAACCGGCCAGAGCGCCTCTGTGCCGCCATGGTTCCTCTCCTTTTTTAGGTTTGCCCAAAATTGGAACGCTCAATATCTTGAAGCAAATTCGGCAAATCCGCCAGCGGTCGGACGAGGATCCTCGAGGAGCGGCAATTCCCCGGTCTAGGGTGAAGGCCATGCGGGTAGGCGTGCTGGGGGCGAAGGGCAAAGTCGGATCGACGATGGTGGCGGCCGTGCAGGCCGCCGATGATCTGATCCTGTCGGCGGAGGTGGACGCCGGTGATCCGCTGAGCCTGCTGACCGAGGGCGACACCGAGGTGGTCATCGACTTCACCCACCCCGACGTGGTGATGGGCAATCTAGAGTTCCTGATCGGCAACGGGATTCACGCCGTGGTCGGGACGACGGGCTTCACCCAGGAGCGCCTCGACCAGGTGCAGTCATGGCTGGCCGACAAGCCCGACACGAGTGTGCTGATCGCGCCCAACTTCGCGATCGGCGCCGTCCTGTCCATGCATTTCGCCAAGCAGGCGGCGCCGTTCTTCGACTCGGCCGAGGTGATCGAGCTGCACCACCCGCACAAGGCCGACGCCCCGTCGGGCACCGCCGCCCGCACCGCGAAACTGATCGCCGAGTCCCGAAAGGGCTTGCCGCCCAACCCCGATGCGACCAGCAGCAGCCTGCCCGGCGCCCGCGGCGCGGACGTCGATGGAATACCGGTGCACTCCGTGCGGCTGGCCGGGCTCGTCGCCCATCAGGAGATCCTGTTCGGCACCGAGGGCGAGACGCTGACCATCCGCCACGACAGCCTGGACCGCACGTCGTTCGTGCCGGGCGTGCTGCTGGCCGTGCGGCGGATCACGGAGCGCCCCGGCCTAACCGTGGGCCTCGAGCCCCTGCTGAACCTCGCATGACCGGACGCACGCTGTACATCCAGCTGCTCATCGCGTTCCTGTGCGTGGCGATGCTGGTGTACTTGGTGCTGCTGGGCCGCCTGGCCGCCGCGATGATCGCGTCGGGCCGGCCCGCCGCCATCGGCCTCGGCGCGGCGCTGCTGATCATGCCCGCCATCGGCCTGTGGGCCATGATCGCCACGCTGCGAGCCGGGTTCGCCCACCAGCGCCTCGCCCGCCTGATCGCCGCTGACGGAATGGAACTCGACACCAGCGAGCTGCCGCGGCGGCCGTCGGGCCGCATCGAGCGGGACGCGGCCGACGCGTTGTTCGCCACCGTGCGCACCGAGGTCGAGGCCGAACCCGACGACTGGCGGCGCTGGTACCGGCTGGCGCGGGCCTACGACTACGCCGGGGATCGCCGGCGCGCGCGGGAGGCGATGAAGACCGCCGTGCAACTCCAGGGCCGGCCGTGAGTAAGACGCTGCTGATCGTGCACCACACGCCGTCCCCGCATATGCAGGAGATGTTCGAGGCCGTGCTGTCCGGCGCCACCGATCCCGACATCGAAGGCGTCGAGGTCGTGCGACGGCCCGCTCTCACCCTCGCGCCCGCCGACGTGCTCGGGGCCGACGGCTACCTGCTCGGGACCCCCGCCAACCTAGGCTACATGAGCGGCGCCCTCAAGCACGCGTTCGACGTCTGCTACTACCCATGCCTCGACGCGACGCGCGGGCGACCGTTCGGCGTGTACCTGCACGGCAACGAGGGCACCGAGGGTGCCGAGCGGGGCATCGAGGCCATCACCACCGGGCTGGGCTGGGCGAAAGTTGCTGAAACCGTGGTGGTTTCGGGCAAGCCCAGCAAGGCCGACCTGGAATCGTGCTGGAACCTCGGCGCGACCGTCGCCGCTCAGTTGATGGGTTGATCGAACGAAGCCGGCATGAACGCGTCCGCGGGTTGGGCCAGCGCCAGCGCCGTGCTGGAGCCGAACGGCCCGTGCCGGTCGAAAAGGATCGCGGTGCCCGTGGCCACACCCGCGGTGCCGTAATGGCTCTGGGCCGCCAGCCCGAGGAACTGGCCGTCCGGCAGGCGGCTCGCGGTGACGGTGTAGTCGGCGTTGATGTAGCGCAAACCCCCAGTGCCCCAGTGGGTCAGCGAACTCGTGATGTCTCCGACGAACGCCAGCCGAACCAAGGGCGTGAGCGGGAAGCCCTGCACCATCGGGCGAAACAGCCGCGTCCAGGCGAACTTCTGGGAATGGGCCTGTTCCCACTCGCCCGCTGCGATGCCGGGGCTGCCCGAGAGGGTGGCCCCGTACCCCCAGATCAGAAACGGCATGTCGGCCGGGAAGCCGTCGGAGTCGGCCGGAAGCGGCGGCATCTCGACCGGGCCGGACCACACCTCTTGCTCGGGGTGCTCGCCCCGCCGCAGGAACAGTGAGCTGGCCCGCGCCACGATTCGCCCGTTCTGCACCAGCGCGGCGTCGACGAGTTTGATGCGCCGGCCTTCGCGCTGCACCGAGGTCTCGATCCGCACCGGTTCGGGCAGCACCGGGCGCAGCAGGTCGACCGTGATGCGCGCGGGCTGAAGGTCGGGGTCGATCCCGGATCGCTCGATGCCGAACGCCAGCAGGCCGCCGACGTTTTGACCTCCCAGCGCCGTGCCCCAGGGTCCTCGCGTCAGCGGGCCGGGCAGATAGGAGTCGCCATCGACAGCGAAGAACGCCTCGGGCATGATGGCGGAATCCTCGATGGTCACCGCTATCACGATAGGACAGGAGGATAATAAGGATCCGGCATGCCTCCAGTGATCGAAATTCCCCGCACGCACAACCCATTCCCGACGACCGGCGTGTCCCGCGGCGCGGACGGTATCCCGCGCTACGAGCGCCTGCCCGCCACCCTGCTGGACATGCTTGCCGAACAGGTCGACAACCGCCCGAACAGCGAGGCCGTCGCTGAATTGGGCGCCGGCCGATTGACCTATCGGCAGCTGTGGGACCGTGCGGCGCGGGTGGCCGGTGGCCTTCGGGCGGACGGCCTGAGCCCGGGTGATCGCGTCGCCGTGCGTTACCCGGCCGGCATCAACTGGGTCCTCGCGTTCTGGGGCACCGTGATGGCCGGTGGCGTTGCGGTCGCGGTCAATACGCGCTCGGCGCAACCGGAGGTCGAGTTCGTCCTGTCCGACTCGGGCGCGAGGATGGACCTGGCGCCGGACGCGCCATTGCCCGACGGCGACCCCTACGTGACCCACGGGCTCGGGCCCACGGACATTGCCGCCCTGTTCTACACGTCGGGCACCACCGGCCATCCGAAGGGCGTGCCGACCACCCACGAGGCGTTCGTGACCAACACCGAGAACGCGATCCGCTGCCTCGACCAGCCGAGGGACCTCGGCGAGGAAATGCGCACCCTCATCTCGGTGCCGCTGTTCCATGTAACCGGTTGCAATTCACAACTTTTGGCCGCCGCTCGCCTCGGGGGAGCGTCGGTGATCATGCCCGCGCTCAACCTCGACGAATTGATCGCGACGCTGGCCGCCGAACGCATCTCCGTGATGGTGACGGTGCCGGCGATCTATGCCCTGATGTTGCGGCACAAGGCCTTTGCCGGCGCCGACGTGTCCGCGGTGCGCTGGGTCGGTTATGGGGGCGCGCCCATCGCGCCCTCGTTGGTGGGGGCGGTGAAGGAGGCGTTTCCGCAAGCCACCGTGTTCAACGGGTACGGCATGACCGAGACCGCCTCGCTGATGACCGTCCTGCCGGATCGCGACGCCGTCGAGCACGCCGACTCCGTGGGGTACGCCGTCCCGTCGGTGGAGCTCGGCCTGGTCCCGTTCGGCGGCGACGAGCCGGGGATGGGCGAGTTGGTCGCGCGCGGCGCCAATGTGACGGCGGGCTACTGGAATCGGCCGGACGCCAACCGGGCCACGTTCGCGGATGGGTGGCTGCACACCGGCGACGTGGTTCGCGTCGACGATGCGGGGCGGGTGCACATCGTCGATCGGCTCAAGGACATCATCAACCGGGGCGGCGAGAACGTCTCCAGCGTCGAGGTCGAGGCGGCGCTGTTGTCGGCGCCGAACGTCGCCGACGCCTGCGTGCTCGCGGTCCCCGACGACGTGATGGGCGAAAAGGTCGGCGCCGTCCTGTTCGCCGGCGAAGGTGAGATCGACGTGCGCGCCGTCCTCGACCACTGCCGCGGCCGGCTGGCCGACTACAAGATTCCGCAATACGTCACCGTGGTGACCGAAGCGCTGCCCCGCAACGCCGGCGGCAAACTGCTCAAGGGCAAGCTGCGCGGCGAGGTGAAATGGGGCGACCCGCTCCGATGAGCGCCCTGCTGATCGCCAACCGCGGCGAGATCGCCCTCCGAATCATCCGCACGGCAACGGAACTGGGCACCCGAACGGTGGCGGTCTACGCCGAAGACGACGCCGAGAGCCCGCACGTGCACGCGGCCGACGAAGCGATCGGCCTGCCGGGCGCCGGGCCGGCGGCCTACCTGAACCAACCCGAGCTGCTCGCCGCGGCCAAGCAATCCGGCGCCGAGCTGATCCACCCGGGTTACGGGTTCCTCTCCGAGAACGCCGAATTCGCGCGCGGCTGTGCGGCCGCCGGATACACGTTCGTCGGTCCGGGCGCCGACGTGCTCGAGCTGGTCGGCGACAAGTCGTCGGCTCGGGCCGCCGCGACCGCCGCCGGCGTGCCGGCGCTGCCGGCGACCCAGGGGCCCAGCAGCGTCGAGGACGTCAAGGCGTTTTTCGCCGAACAGGGCGGCGCCGTCATGATCAAGGCCCTCGCCGGCGGCGGGGGCCGGGGAATGCGGAAGGTGAGCCGCGCCGAGGAGATCGAGCACGCCTATCAACAGTGCGCGGCGGAGGCGCAACTCGGCTTCGGGGATCCCGCGCTGTTCGCCGAGGCTGTCCTCGACGCCGCGCGGCACATCGAGGTGCAGGTCGTGGGCGCGCCCGCCGGGCATCAGACGCGCGCGCTGGCCCTGGGCGACCGCGACTGCAGCGTCCAGCGGCGCTACCAGAAGCTGGTCGAAATCGCGCCCGCCCAAGGGCTTTCGGACCCATTACGCCATTCGGTGCATCGGGCCGCGGTCCGGCTGTGCGCCAGGGTGGGCCTGCACGGTGTTGCCACCGTCGAATTCCTGGTCGCCGGGGACCGGTTCGCCTTCCTCGAGGTAAACCCGCGCATCCAGGTCGAGCACCCCGTCACCGAGGAAACCACCGGGGTGGATCTGGTGGCCGTACAGCTGGCCATCGCGGGCGGCGCGTCGTACTACGAACTCGGGCTCCCCGCCGGGATCGCCTCGGACGGAAGCGAAGTGATCGGCGAGCCGGCCGCCCGCCGCGGCATCGCGATCCAGGCCCGAGTGAACATGGAGACGTTCGCCGCCGACGGTTCGGTGGTGCCGGCGGCGGGCACGTTGACGGTGTTTTCGCCGCCGAGCGGCCCCGGCGTGCGCGTCGACACCTATGGCCGGCCGGGCCTGGTCACCAGCCCGCGCTACGACTCGCTGCTGGCCAAGGTCGTCAGCCACGTGCGCGGAACGTCGTGGCCCGCGGCGGTGCGCAAGGCTCACACCGCCCTGGGTGAATTCGGCGTCGAGGGCGTGCGCACCAACATCGGGTTCCTGCGAGAGCTGTTGGGCGATAGCGAAATCCAGTCGGGCTGGGTGACGACCGATTTCCTCGACGAGAAGCTACCGGCGCTGGCGGCCGCCGCGCTGGCTCACCAGCAGGACGTCCGCGTCGCGCCGGTCGAGCTCTACCCAGGCGAGGAAGTGTTGCGCGCCCAACTGGCCGGCACGGTCGTGGAGGTGGCCGCGGAGGGTGAGGCGTTCGGGGCCGGCGCCCCGCTCGTCGTCCTCGAGGCGATGAAGATGCAACACGTGCTCGCCGCCCCGGACGCGCTGCGGACGGTCCGGAGCCTGGTGGCGCCGGGCCAGGTGGTCGGAACCGGTGATCCGTTGCTGGTTTTCAGCCGCACGGGCGCCGAGGCCGGCAATGAATCCTCCTCGACTGCACCGGATCTCGACCGGCCCCGCGCAGACCTCGACGAGGTGCATAGGCGGCACCTGCTCACCCGGGACGAGGGCCGGGAGGCAGCCGTCGCCAAGCGGCATGCGCGCCGGCGACGCACCGCCCGGGAGAACGTCGCCGACCTCGTCGACCCAGGCAGCTTCGTCGAATACGGCGCGCTGGCCATCGCCGCCCAGCGTAGCCGGCGCTCCGAAGAGGACCTGATCGCCAACACCCCGGCCGACGGCCTCGTCGCCGGCGTGGCCCGGATCGGGGGCGCCGAGGCCGTCGTCGTGTCCTACGACTACACCGTGCTCGCCGGCACGCAGGGAATGCGCAATCACGCCAAGACCGACCGTGTCTTCGAGCTGGCAACTCGAAAACGCCTGCCGGTGGTGCTGTTTGCCGAGGGCGGCGGCGGCCGGCCCGGCGACACCGACGTCGGGGGCCATGCGGGTCTCGACGTGCCGACGTTCCGGATGCTGGCCGCACTGAGCGGCCGGGTGCCGCTGGTGTCGATCGTCTCCGGTCGCTGCTTCGCCGGCAACGCCGCCCTGGCCGGGGTGTGCGACGTGATCATCGCGACCCCCGACGCCAACATCGGAATGGGCGGGCCGGCCATGATCGAGGGCGGTGGGCTGGGCGTGTATCCGCCCGAGGAGATCGGGCCGATCGACGTGCAGCGGCACAACGGCGTCGTGGGTCTGGTCGCCCGCGACGAGGCGCACGCGGTGTCGCTGGCCAAGCAGTACCTGTCGTACTTCGAGGGCCCCATCCGGGAATGGGCGGCGCCGGATCCACGGGTGGCCCGACATGTGGTGCCGGAGAACCGATTACGCGCCTACGACGTGCACCGCGCGATCGAGTCGATCGTCGACGTGGGTTCCGTGCTGGAACTGCGCCCCGACTACGGCGTCGGGATCGTCACCGCGCTGGTTCGCGTCGAGGGCGCGGCATACGGGCTGATCGCCAACAGCACCCATCACCTCGGCGGGGCGATCGACGCCGAGGCCGCCGACAAGGCCGGTGACTTTCTCGCGCTGTGCGAGTCGTTCCGGCTGCCGGTCATCTCGCTGTGCGATACCCCCGGGTTCATGGTCGGGCCGGACGCGGAGAAGGAAGCCGCCGTGCGCCGCTTCGGCCGGATGTTCGTGCGGGGCGCGCGATTGACGGTGCCCCTGGGAATGATCATCCTGCGTAAGGGTTATGGGCTGGGCGCGATGGCGATGGCCGGCGGTTCCTTCCGCGCGCCGCAGTTCACCGTCGCGTGGCCGACCGGCGAGATCGGCGGCATGGGTCTGGAAGGGGCCGTGCGGCTCGGGTTCAGCAAAGAACTTGCGGCCGAACAGGACCCGATCCAGCGCCAGCAGCTATTCGACAAGCTGGTGGCGGCGGCCTACCAGCACGGGAAGGCGCTGCGGGCGGCCACCACGTTCGAACTCGACGACGTCATCGACCCGGCAGACTCCCGGGCCTGGATCACCAGGCTGCCGGGAGGCTGACGGTCAAAGGGTTATCCGCAGGGTTATCCGTGGCCGGAACCGCAGCCGACGCCGGGCAGACACCCGGTGCCGCCGGGCACGCCACCGGGTCCGGCGAACTGGCCGCCCGAGCCGCAGCCGACGCCCGGCACGCAACCCTGCCCGCCGGGGCCGCCGCCGGGCCCCTGGTTCTGGCCGCCCGAACCGCAGTTGCCGTTGGCGTCGCAACCGCCGCCGCCCGGGTCGTCCTTGATGACGATGTGGGTCTGCGCGGGTCCCGTCATCGCCGGTCCTGCCCCGAACGCGTCCGCGGCGGCCGTCGGTGCGGCGGCGATCGCTGCGGCGACCGCCCCGGCCACGACCAGTGGTTTCACGAGGTTTAGTTTGGCTAACATGCGTGTCGCATACCACGCGCACACGGGTACAAAACATCGCTAACGTAAATTATTGGCGCGGACAGAAGGCACACGATGACCTCACTGGATTTGACCGGACGGACCGCGATCATCACGGGCGCCTCGCGCGGAATCGGGCTGGCGATCGCCCAGCAATTGGCCGCCGCCGGCGCCGACGTCGTGCTCACCGCCCGCAAGCAGGAAGCCGCCGACGCGGCCGCCGCGCAGGTCGGCGAGAAGGCCGTCGGCGTCGGCGCCCACGCCGTCGACGAGGACGCCGCCCGCCACTGCGTGGACCTCACGCTGGAGCGCTTCGGCAGCGTCGACATCCTGGTCAACAACGCGGGCACGAATCCGGCGTACGGCCCGCTGATCGAGCAGGACCACGCCCGCTTCACCAAGATCTTCGACGTCAACCTGTGGGCGCCGCTGCTGTGGACCTCACTTGTGGTCAAGGCGTGGATGGGGGAGCACGGCGGGTCGATCGTCAACACCGCCTCGATCGGTGGCCTGCACCAATCGCCGGCGATGGGCATGTACAACGCCACCAAGGCCGCGTTGATCCACGTCACCAAGCAACTGGCGCTGGAACTTTCGCCCCGTGTCCGGGTCAACGCCATCGCCCCGGGAGTGGTGCGCACCAGGCTGGCCGAGGCGCTGTGGAAGGACCACGAGGATCCGCTGGCGGCGACGATTGCGCTCGGGCGCATCGGTGAGCCGGCCGACGTGGCGGGTGCCGTCGCGTTCCTGGTCTCGGATGCGGCGAGCTGGATCACCGGCGAGACGATGGTGATCGACGGCGGCCTGCTGCTCGGCCCCGCCCAGGGATTTCAGGCCCAATGAGCGCCATAGACGTCACAGCGGACCTGGCCGCGCGGGTCCAGGCGCTGCTCGACGAGCACGACCCGGCCACCACCGAAGTGCGGGAATTCCTTGGCGCGCAATACGATGCGGGGCTGGCCTGGGTTCACCTGCCGCCGGGATTCGGCGGGCTCGGCCTGCCGCGGGACACACAGCAGCTTGTCGACGCGCGGCTGGCCGCCGCCGGTGCGCCGGTGGGCGGCACCGTCAAGAACTACATCGGCATGGGTATGGCGGCGCCGACGATCGCGGCGTTCGGGACCGACGAGCAGAAGCGAAAGTTTCTGCGCCCGTTGTTCACCGGCGAACAGATCTACTGCCAGTTGTTCAGCGAGCCCGGCGCCGGCTCGGACCTGGCGGGGGTGTCCACCCGCGCCGTCCGCGACGGTGACGACTGGATCGTCAACGGGCAGAAGGTGTGGACGTCGCAGGCACAGCACGCGGACATGGCCATCCTGGTCGCCCGCACCGACCCGACGGTGCCCAAACACGCCGGCCTCACCTACTTCCTATGCGACGTGACCCAACCGGGCGTCGAGATCCGCCCGCTGCGCCAGATCACCGGCGAGGCGGAGTTCAACGAGGTTTTCCTGACCGACGTTCGGGTGCCGGATGCGAATCGGCTCGGCGCGGAGGGCGGCGGCTGGCGCGTCGCGACCACCACGCTGAACAACGAGCGCGTCGCCATCGGAACTCGCGCCGGAATGCCGCGGGAGGGCGGGCACATCGGCAAGGTCACCGGCGCCTGGCGCGACCAGCCGGCGCTGCGCAATCCCGCGATGCACGACGAGCTGATGCGGCTGTGGGTCGACGCGGAGGCCCTTCGGCTGACGGGTGAACGCTCGCGCCAGCAGGCCAGCACCGGGCAGCCCGGACCGGAGGGTGCGGGCGTGAAGGTGGCCTTCGCCCGTCTGGCGCAGGCGATCTCAGGGTTCGAGATCGAGCTGCACGGTGACGCGGGTCTGCGCTACGACGACTGGACCATGCGCAGACCCGAGACGGTCGACCTGGTCGGCCGCGGGCCCGGATACCGCTACTTGCGGGCACGCGGCAACTCGATCGAGGGCGGCACGTCGGAGATCTTGCGCAACACCATCTCCGAACGAATCCTTGGCCTGCCCGGCGAACACCGGGTTGACAAGGACGTCGCGTGGAAGGACCTGCCGCGGTGAGCGACCTCCTGTACTCCGACACCGAGGAGGCGTTGCGCGACAGCGTTCGTCACCTGTTCGCCGACCGTTGCCCGCCCGAATCGGTGGCCCGAGCGTACGACGCTGCACCACAAGACTTTTCGGGAATCTGGCGGACGCTGGCCGCCGACCTCGGGGTGGCCGGACTGCTGGTCCCCGAGTCGCTTGGGGGCGCCGGCGCGTCGGCGCGCGAGGCTGCGGTCGTCATGGAGGAGGTCGGGCGCGCGGTGGCGCCGGTGCCGTTCCTGTCCAGCGCGGTGCTCGCCACCGTCGCGCTGCTGCGGGCCGGCGACGACGAGACGGTGGGTGCGCTGGCCCGCGGCGAGCTCACCGCGGCGCTGGTGGTGCCGCTGTCCACGGCGCCGGGCGACGCGGTCGGGGGCGTGAGCGCCGACGCCGACGGGCTGGGTGGAGAGGTCGGCAGCGTCGCGGGCGCCGCCGAGGCCGACGTGCTGGTGGTGCCGGCGGCCGGTTCCGACGGGCTCGAGCTGCACACCGTGTCGCGCACCGCGGCGGGCGTGCAGGTTTCGCCGGTGCTGGCGCTGGACATGACGAGACCGCTTGCGAGCGTGCGCTTTTCGGGGGTGACGTCGTCACGGCTGGGGCCGGCGGACCTCGCGGTGGCCGAGGCGCTGGCAACCGGGGCGGCGCTGCTCGCGTCCGAGCAACTGGGCGTGGCCCAGTGGTGTTTCGACACCACGCTGGCTTATGTCAAGCAGCGCAAGCAGTTCGGCCGCGCGATCGGGTCCTACCAGGCGATCAAGCACCGACTGGCGGATCTCTGGTTCGAGGTCGGCACGGCGACGGCGGTGGCCAGGCACGCCGCCGACACGTGCGCCAGCGGCGATGACGACGCCGCAACCGCGGCCTCGCTCGCGCAGGCCTACTGCAGCGGCGTCGCCGTGCACGCCGCCGAGGAGTGCGTGCAGCTGCACGGCGGCATCGGGATGACCTGGGAGTATCCGGCGCACCTCTACCTCAAGCGCGCCAAGAGCGATCAGCTAGCTCTGGGCACCGCTTATCGCCACCGCGCCCTGTTGGCGAAGCTGGTGAACCTGCCGTCCTCGTGACGCCGGCGGTCGCTGGTCAGCCACATCTCTTCGGTGCGGTCGTGGAAGGTGACCAGCGCGACGGTGTCGTCACGGCGTCGCATCGCCGACTTGCTCATGCTGGCCCACACCGAGTGCCCGCCGCTGTTCCGCAGCTCGACGACGCGCTTGGCGCCCGTGCCGACCAGTGCGATCCAGCCGTCGTCGGCCGGCAGGCGGTAGAAGAGGTCTTCGAAGTTCATCGACGCGAGCTGGTCGGGCGAGTAGCCCACCATGGCGCAGAACGAGCCGTTGGCGAACAGGATGGTTCCCGCGCGGTCGACCGCGATGGCCGGGGCCGGTAGCCGTTCCAAGACGACCAATGCCGGCATTCGCTGTAGCTCGTCGATTGGCAAGTGGCCGGGTGGCCTCGGACGTCGGCGCTCAATGCGCGAGCCGTCGGCGGCTGTGGGAATCTTCGGGATCACGGTCCTCCCGTCGTCGCGCCGGCCTTGTCGCCCGGATACGGCAAAGGCGCGCTTTTATTTGAACGCGCCCTCAGCAAATATTATGGGAAGGCCTGAAAGAAGTCCAT
This sequence comes from Mycobacterium sp. E796, assembly GCF_001672815.1. Lineage (GTDB taxonomy): Bacteria > Actinomycetota > Actinomycetes > Mycobacteriales > Mycobacteriaceae > Mycobacterium. The sequence continues at coordinate 29,201 of NZ_LZKK01000107.1, forward strand.
AGAACGTTAGCTGAATTAGCTATTCGTCATGTGCACAATTGACTGACGCGCCAAAGCAATACCTTTGGCATGAGTTTTCCTAGGGCGTTTTATTAGCTGAAACCTATGACCGGCGGTCAATACCGGGTTAAGGTCTGCCCCGCAGCAAACCCGGTAGGTCGGCTTCGCTAACTCTTCTCATGAACGCGGCGTCGTCGCCGCCCCGCGGCAGCAAGTGCCGCGCCCGCGCTGTCGCTAACTTCCGCCGGCGCGCACCCCCCGCAACCGACAAGTTGCTTGCCTTTCGGCGGCACCGGTCGTGCGCAACGAGCCCACGCCGGGTTTTGCTCACGGCGATCGATAGCTATTGGTTCGGCAAACAGCTTCGGCGACGTATCGTGGGCTCGCGGCGCAGGCGGCGCCCCTGCACAATCGGTTTCCGAATCACCGTTGCGAATGGAGATAGCGAATGCGTGTGTTGCTGTCGACATACGATTCGCGCGGGGGCGTCGAGCCGCTGCTGGGCCTTGCCGTGCAACTGCGAGCGCTCGGCGCGGAGGTCCGCATCTGCGCGCCGCCGGACGACGAATTCGCCGAGCGGGCCGCCGGTTTCGGCGTCCCGCTGGTGGCATTCGGCGAGTCGGTGCGCGCCATGACCAGTGCGGCCGGTCCTCAGCCCGAGGCCTACCTGCGGCGACACTTCGACGAGTTGATCGCCGCGCAGTTCGACACCGTCGCGGGCGCGGCCCCGGGATGCGATGCGCTGGTGGCCGCGGGCCTGCTGCCGGCCGCGGCGGGCGCCCGGTCGGCGGCCGAAATGCTCGGCGTCCATTACGTTTACGCGAGCTATCACCCGACCAACCTGCCGTCGCCGCACCACCGGCCGCCCTCGTTCTGGAGCTGGCCGCTGCCACCGGGCGCGATCGATCACCGGGCGCTGTGGGACCTGGACGCCCAGAACGTGAACGCGCTGTTCGGCCCGACGCTCAACCGTCACCGCGCCGCGGTCGGCCTGCCGCCGGTGCACGACGTCCGTGGTCACGCCTTCACCGACCGCCCGTGGTTGGCGTCGGACCCGACGCTCGGGCCGTGGCCGGAGCCGGCGGACCTCGACGTCGTCCACACCGGGGCGTGGATGCTTCCGGACACGCGCCCGCTCCCGGCCGAGCTGGTCGAGTTCCTGGACGCGGGCGCGCCGCCGGTGTACGTCGGCTTCGGCAGCATGCCCCTGCGCGGCCCGGCGGACATCGCGCTTGCGGCCGTCGAGGCGATCCGCGCGCAGGGCCGGCGCGCGGTGGTCGCCCGGGGCTGGGCCGGCCTGGCGCCGATCGACGACGGGGACGACTGCTTTGCCGTCGGCGAGGTCAATCAGCAGTCGCTGTTCGGGCGCGTCGCGGCCGTCGTGCACCACGGCGGCGCGGGCACCACGACGACGGCCGCCGGCGCGGGCGCCCCTCAGGTGGTGGTGCCGCAGGGCGCCGACCAGTTGTATTGGGCCCAACGAGTGGGCGAACTGGGCATCGGCACCGCGCACGTGGGGACGGTGCCCACCGCCGAGTCGCTGGCGGCGGCGCTCGAGCCGGTGCTGGCCCCCGAGGTCCGCGCGCGAGCGGGCGCCGTGTCGCGCATGGTCCGCACCGACGGGGCCGCGGTGGCGGCGACCCTGCTGCTGGAGACGATCAGCCGGGACGGGGCCGCCAGCCTAGCGCGGTAGCGCCGACCCGAAGACCTCCGTCATCGCCGCCCAGTGCCGCTCGTCGGCGGCGGGGTCGTAGGGAGGGTTGTCCGGGACCGCGAACCCGTGGGCGGCCGAATACCACTCGATGGTGTGCGCCACGCCCGCCGCCGTCAGCGCCTTGTCGAGCTGCTCGGCGTGATCGGCCGTGAAGGATGCGTCGTTCTCGGCGCCACCCACATACACCGTCGCGCTCATTCGGTCGGCCAGCAGGTGCGGGCTGTCCGCGCCGTCGGTTACCAGCCCCCCGCCGTGGAAGGACGCCGCGGCGGCGACGCGGTCCGGCAGGCGGCCGGCCACCACCAACGACGTCCGCCCGCCCATGCAGTATCCGCACACGCCGAACCGGTCCCCGGACACCTCGGGGCGGCCGGCCAGGTAGTCGAAGAACGCGCCGGCGTCGGTGGCCATCTTGTCCGGCGTGATGCCGCCGATCATTCCGAAAAGGCGCCTGCGTTCCTGCTCGTCGGTGAAGACGGTGGCCATGTCGAACGGGGCCCAGTCGCCGCTGCGGTAGTACACGTCGGGAAGCAAGACCGCGTAGCCGAATCCGGCGAGCTTGGCGGCCATCTCGTCGAAGGTGTCTCGGACCCCGCCGGCGTCGCAGTACATCACAATTCCTGGCCAGGGACCGGGTCCTTCGGGGGTGAAAAAACGGACGGGGCAGGAGCCGTCGGGGGTGGTGACGCTGTCGGTGAACTTCGGCATGGGATCCGTTCTACTCTCCGTCCCGCGGGGTAGATTGGCCGCGTGCCGATAGCCACCCCCTACGAGGACCTGCTTCGCGTAGTGCTCGACCGGGGCGCCGCCAAATCCGACCGCACCGGCACCGGGACCCGCAGCCTGTTCGGCCAGCAGTTGCGCTACGACCTGTCGGCCGGTTTCCCGCTGCTGACCACCAAGAAGGTGCATTTCAAGTCGGTGGTCTATGAGTTGCTGTGGTTTCTGCGCGGCGACTCCAACGTTGCCTGGCTGCACGAGCACGGCGTCACAATCTGGGACGAATGGGCAAGCGAGACAGGCGATCTCGGGCCCATCTACGGCGTTCAGTGGCGGTCCTGGCCGACGCCGACCGGAGAGCACGTCGACCAGATCAGCGCGGCACTGGAGCTGCTGCGCACCGACCCGGATTCCCGGCGCATCATCGTCTCGGCGTGGAACGTCGGTGACATTCCGCAGATGGCTTTGGCGCCATGCCACGCGCTGTTCCAGTTCTATGTTGCCGACGGGCGGCTGAGCTGCCAGCTCTACCAGCGCAGCGCCGACCTGTTCCTCGGGGTTCCGTTCAACATCGCCAGCTACGCGCTGCTCACCCACATGATGGCCGCCCAGGCCGGCCTCGGGGTCGGCGAGTTCGTGTGGACCGGCGGCGACTGCCACATCTACGACAACCACGTCGACCAGGTACGGACCCAGCTCGGCCGCGAACCGCGGCCATACCCGGAACTAGTTCTGGCGCATAGGGATTCGATCTTCGACTACACCTACGAAGACGTCGTCGTGAAGAACTACGATCCGCACCCGGCGATCAAAGCGCCCGTCGCGGTATGACGCGCGTATGACCCGTGTGGGTCTGGTCTGGGCTCAGTCGACGTCCGGTGTGATCGGGCGCGGCGGCGACATTCCGTGGCGGGTGCCCGAGGACCTGGCGCGCTTCAAAGAGGTGACCATGGGTCACACGGTGGTGATGGGGCGGCGGACGTGGGAGTCGCTGCCGGCGCGGGTGCGCCCGCTGCCGGGCCGGCGAAACGTCGTGCTGTCCCGGGACCCCGACTACGTGGCCGAGGGGGCCGAGGTGCTCGACTCGCTGGAGGCGGCGCTGACCGAGCCGCAGGCGTGGGTCATCGGCGGCGAGCAGATCTACCTGCTCGGGCTACCGCTGGCCACCCGCTGCGAGGTCACCGAGGTCGAGATCGACCTGCCGCGCGACGACGGCGACGCGCTGGCCCCGGTGCTCGACGAGTCGTGGCTGGGCGTGACGGAGGACTGGCAGGTCAGCCGCACGGGGCTGCGCTACCGGTTTCACACGTACCGTCGTCCGTAGGGGTCGCCCCGGCGGCGCCGCCCGCGTGACGGGCACGACCTGACATACTCGGGACTCGGGGGTCGGTCTCACGGGTCTAAAACTCATTTCCAGTAAAAGGGGGAATTTGCAGTGATAACCGAACCCGCGAAGACGTTTCCGCGCGTGTTCAGGGGCTACGATGCGGCGGCGGTTGACGCGTCCATCGAGGCGCTGACCGCCAAGCAGCAGCTGCTGCTCAACGACGTCAGGAGCCTGGAGGCGCGACTGACGCAGGCCGGCGACGAAGCCGCGGCGCTGCGCAAGGAGGTCGCCGTCCTCACCGACACCTCGCCGTCGCCCCACGCCATGCAACTGCGGATGGCCAACATGCTGCGGCGCACGGTCGACGAGGTTTCCCAGCTGCAGGCCGAGGCGCGGGCCGAGGCGGACGCGCTGATCGCGTCGGCGGAGGCGGAGGCCGAGGAGTCCCGGCGCAAGCACGAGGAGCAGATGGCGCAGCTGACCGCGCGCCGGGAGGCCCTCGAGGCGGATTACGACGAAGAGAAGATAAAGCTCGAGGCCGAACTCGCCGAGATGCGTGACGAAACCGAACGGGCTATCGAGCAGGCGTGGCGCGATGCCCGGCGGGAGGCCGATCACTACCGCGAGCAGGCCCGGCGGGCCGCGGACGAGGCCAGCCAGCAGCGTATCAAGATCCTCGAGCAACTGGAGCGGGTCTATCGCGACCTGGAGCCCGTTCCGGCCGCTCTCGCGGCGGCGCGCCAGGAGCAGAAGGATTTGCCGGAGGCGAGTGTCGTCGTGCCGCTGGGCGAGAAAGTCGGCGCGGGCTGATCCCGCGGTAGCGTTGCCGCGTAGGGCGGCCAAAACGCGGTATTCTCGGCGCCGTGCCGATCGGGAAACGCACGCTGACCGCCGCCCAGGCTCGGCGCTTAGCCGTTGCGGCACAAGGGTTTAGCGAGCCGCGGCCCAAGGGCCCGGTCACCCGCGCGCATCTGAAGAGCCTGATCTCGAGAATCCAAGTGCTGCAGCTGGATTCGGTATCGGTGGCGGTGCGCGCCCACTACGCCCCGGTGTTCAGCCGGCTGGGGCCCTACGACCGCGACGTGCTGGACCGCGCCGCCTGGTCGCATTCGGCGCGCTCGCCGCGGCTGCTGGTCGAGTACTGGGCCCACGAGGCCGCGTTGATGGCCGTCGACGACTGGCCGCTGCTGCGGTGGCGGATGCGCCAATACCGGCACGGCCGCTGGGGCACCCACATCGTCAAGGCCAATCCCCAACTCGCCGAGGACATTCTCGCCGCCGTCGCCGAGCTGGGGCCCAGCACCGCCGGGCAGATCGAGGCGCACCTGGCCGCCGAGCCAAGGCGAACAAAGGGGACCTGGTGGACCCGCAGTGACACCAAGTGGGTCGCCGAGGCGCTGTTCGCCTCCGGTGCCCTCACCACGGCCACCCGGGTGGGCTTCGCCCGCCACTACGACCTGGTGGAGCGGGTGCTGCCGCAGAGCGTGCTGGCCCGCGAGGTCGACGACGACGAGGCCGTGCGCGAGCTCACGCTGCGGGCCGCCACCGCGCTGGGCGTGGGCACCGAGGCCGACATTCGCGACTACTTCCGGCTGTCGGCCCAGCAGGTCAAGCCCGCGATCGCCGACCTGCTGGCCGCCGGTGAGATCGAGCGGGTCGACGTCGACGGCTGGTCGGCCCCGGCGTACCTGCGGGCGGGCCGGACGCTGCCGCGCTCCGATCGCGGCACCGCGCTGTTGTGCCCGTTCGACCCGTTGATCTTCTTCCGGCCCCGGGTGGAGCGGCTGTTCAACTTCCACTACCGCATCGAGATCTACACCCCGGCCGCCCAACGCAGATACGGCTACTACGTGTGGCCGCTGCTGATGGACGGCCGGTTGGTCGCGCGGGTGGACCTCAAGGCCGACCGCGCCACCGACTCGCTGCACGTGGTGGGCGCGTTCGCCGAGCGCGACGTGCCTCGGCCCGCCGTCGCCGAGGCGCTGGCGGGTGAACTGAATTCGATGGCGTCGTGGCTGGGGCTGGGCGGGTTCAGCGTCGCCGGCCGCGGCGACCTGGCGGGCGAATTGCGCGCGGCGGCCAAGCGGGCCGGCTGATGAAAGCGCTCAAGGACACGCTCTGGAAAGCCGCGGAAAAACTGCGCGGGTCGGTCTCGGCCGGCGAGTACAAGGACGTGATCCTGGGCCTGGTGTTCCTGCAGCACGTCGCCGGTTCGCAGTGGCAAGCCCTGGTGGACAACGCGGCATCGCCGGACCTCGGCCGGCGCATCGACGACGCGATGGAGGCCGCCGCGATGCCGCGGCGCTACGAGAACCTCGACCAGCGCCGGCTCGGTGAGCTGGTGGGCCTGCTCGACGGGGCGCGACGGGGCCGGGACATCCTGGGCGAGATATACGAGTACTTCCTGGGGAACTTCGCGCGCTCCGAGGGCAAGCGCGGGGGCGAATTCTTCACCCCGCCAGGCGTCGTGCGGGTCATGGTCGAGGTGCTCGAACCGTCCAGCGGCCGGGTGTACGACCCGTGCTGCGGTTCGGGCGGAATGTTCGTGCGCACCGAGCAATTCATCGCCGAGCGCGACGGCGACCCCGCGAAAGTCACCATCTACGGCCAGGAGAGCATCGAGCAGACCTGGCGGATGGCCAAGATGAACCTCGCCGTCCATGGCATCGACGACGCGGGCCTCGTCCGCGGCGACACGTTCGTTTGCGACCAGCACGCCGGCGTGCAGATGGACTACGTGATGGCCAATCCGCCGTTCAACATCAAGGATTGGGCCCGCGACGAACGGGACGCGCGCTGGCGCTTCGGCGTTCCGCCCGCCGCCAACGCGAACTACGCCTGGATTCAGCACATCCTGTCCAAGCTGGCCCCCGGCGGAAAGGCCGGCGTGGTGATGGCCAACGGGTCGATGTCGTCGAACACACTCGGGGAGGGCGACATTCGGGCGCGGATCGTCGAGGCGGACCTGGTGTCGTGCATGGTGGCGCTGCCCGGGCAGCTGTTCCGCAGCACCGGAATTCCGGTGTGCCTGTGGTTCTTCGCGCTCGACAAGGGCGACCGCGCGGGCCAGGTGCTGTTCATCGACGCCCGCGCGCTCGGCTACCTGGTGGACCGCACGGAGCGCGCACTGACCGACGAGGAGATCGTTCGCATCGGCGACACCTACCACGCTTGGTGCGCATCAGAGTCCGCCACCGCTAAAGGCCTTATCTACCAAGATATTCCGGGTTTCTGCAAATCCGTGTCGCTGGACGAGGTCCGGGCCGCGGGCTATGCGCTCACGCCGGGACGCTATGTGGGCGCGCCCGCGTCCGACGACGACGGGGAGCCGCTCGACGCCAAGATCGCCCGGTTGACCGGAGACCTGCTGGCGGCGCTCGACGAGTCCGCCCGGCTGGAGCGGGTCGTGCGCGAGCAGGTGGAGCGGCTGCGGTGAAGACCAAGCTGGGGGACCACCTCGACTTCAGCAACGGGACCAGCTCTCCGGCGCGAACCCCGGACGGCCGCTTTCGCGTTTACGGCTCCAACGGGCCGATCGGCTATGCGGCGCAATGCAATGCGGCCGGCCCCCTAATCGTGCTCGGGCGCGTCGGATCGTATTGCGGCAGCCTGCGGTACTGCGACTCCGACGTCTGGGTCACCGACAACGCGCTGGTGTGCCGGGCCAAGGACCCAGGGGAGACGCGGTATTGGTATTACGCGCTGCACACCTGCGGCCTCAACGGACACCGGGCCGGATCGGGACAGCCGCTGCTCAACCAGACGATCCTGCGTGAGGTTTGCGTCTCGACCGTCGCGGCCCCGCAGCGCCGCCGCATCGCCGAGGTGCTCGGCGCCGTCGACGACAAGATCGCCGCCAACGAACGCGTGATCGCAGCCGCGGAGAGCCTGATGGTCGCGACCGCCGACTCGGTCTCCGAACGCGTGCCGCTGTCCGCCCTCGCCTTCCGGTCGACGGAACTCCTCCGCCCGCCCGGATTCGACGACGTGGTGGCCCACTACAGCATCCCGGCGTTCGACGACGGCGCCAAACCTCGGCTGGTCGCCGGCGAAAGCGTGAAGAGCGCCAAGTTCGTCCTGTCCGAGCCGTGCGTGCTGTTCGCGAAGCTCAATCCCAGGATTCCGCGCGTCTGGAACGTGGTGGGCCTGCCCCCGCAAATGGCTTTGGCCAGCACGGAGTTCGTCGTGTTGCGTCCCGTCGGCATCGACACGTCGGCACTGTGGGCGGCTTTGCGGCAACCCGACGTCGTCGCGACGTTGCAGCGGCGGGCCGCCGGGACGTCGGGGAGCCACCAGCGCGTCCAACCGCGCGACTTGCTCGAGGTTCCGGTCCGCGACGTCCGGCGCCTGGCGCCCGCGGCGGCGCGGACGCTCACCGGACTGGGCGCGCTGTGTCACGCGCGCCGCGCGGAGTCCGCGCGGTTGTCCGCCTTCCGCGACGCGCTGCTGCCGTTGCTGATATCGGGCGAGCTAGCGGTGGGCCCGGTCTAGCGCCGAAACTACGCTCAGAGCGCCCGATCGGGCCCGAAACACGCGCTCAGCGCAGACTCGGCGCGCCCAACGATCGCCCAACGATAAGGTGGGCGCCGTGGCCGAGACCGCGCCGCTGCGCGTGCAACTGATCGCCAAGACGGAGTTCCTGGCGCCGCCGGACGTGCCCTGGACGACCGACGCCGAGGGCGGCCCCGCGCTGGTCGAGTTCGCCGGGCGGGCCTGCTATCAGAGCTGGTCGAAGCCCAACCCGAAGACGGCGACCAACGCCGGCTACATCGGGCACATCATCGACGTCGGACACTTCTCGGTGCTCGAGCATGCCAGCGTCTCGTTCTACATCACCGGCATCTCGCGATCCTGCACCCACGAGCTGATTCGGCACCGGCACTTCTCCTACTCGCAGCTGTCGCAACGCTATGTGCCGGAGGGGGACTCGCGCGTCGTCGTCCCGCCGGGCATGGACGACGACCCCGAACTGCAGGAGATCCTCGTCAAGGCCGCCGACGCCAGCCGCGCCACCTACGCCGAACTGTTGGCGAAGCTTGAAGCCAAGTTCGCCGACCAGCCGAGCGCGATATTGCGCCGCAAACAGGCGCGCCAGGCCGCCCGCGCGGTGCTGCCCAACGCGACCGAGACGCGCATCGTCGTCACCGGGAACTACCGCGCGTGGCGGCACTTCATCGCCATGCGCGCCAGCGAGCACGCCGACGTGGAAATCCGGCGGCTGGCCATCGAGTGCCTGCGCCAGCTCGTCGGCGTGGCGCCCGCGGTGTTCGCCGACTTCGAGGTCTCCACCCTCGCCGACGGCACCGAGGTCGCCACCAGCCCGCTGGCCACCGAAGCCTGAGGCGGCGTAGCCGGGGAAGGCTGAGGCGGCAATCCGGCCTGAGCCCACCGAAGCCTGAGGCGGCGTAGTCGGGGAAGGCTGAGGCGGCAATTCGGCCTGAGCCCACCGAAGCCTGAGCCGCGCGGCGGCTAATTGCGTTTGGTACCGCCAGGTAACCTGAAGACCGTGAGCACCGTCGGATTCGACGCCCCCGCCCGGTTGGGAACCCTGCTGACGGCGATGGTGACGCCGTTCGCCGCCGACGGCGAGCTGGACACCAAGGCCGCGGCGCACCTGGCAAACCACCTGGTGGACGGGGGGTGCGACGGCCTGGTGGTCTCCGGGACCACCGGTGAGTCGCCGACCACCACCGACGACGAGAAGCTCGAGCTGTTGCGCGCCGTGCTGGAGGCGGTGGGTGACCGGGCCCGCGTCATCGCCGGCGCCGGCACCTATGACACGGCTCACAGCGTCCGGCTGGCGAAGGCCTGCGCGGCCGAGGGTGCGCACGGGCTGCTGGTCGTCACGCCGTACTACTCGAAGCCCCCGCAGAGCGGATTGATCGCTCATTTCAGCGCCGTCGCCGACGCGACCGAGCTTCCGGTGCTGCTCTACGACATCCCGCCCCGCTCGGTCATACCGATCCAGACCGAGACCATCCATGCGCTGGCCGCCCACCCGAACATCGTCGGGATCAAGGACGCCAAGGGCGACCTGCACAGCGGCGGCCAGATCATCGCCGAAACCGGGCTGGCCTACTACTCCGGCGACGACGCGCTGAACCTGCCGTGGCTCGCCATGGGCGCCACCGGCTTCATCAGCGTGATCTCGCACGTCGCGGCGGGCCAGCTGCGGGAGTTGTTGTCCGCCTTCGCCTCCGGTGACATGGCGACCGCCCGCAAGATCAACGTCGCGGTCGCGCCACTGTGCAACGCCATGGGCAGGCTCGGCGGGGTGACCATGTCGAAGGCGGGTCTGCGCCTGCAGGGCATCGAGGTCGGCGACCCCCGGCTGCCGCAGATGCCGGCGACGCCGGAGCAGATCGAGGCGCTGGCCGCCGACATGCGCGCGGCCTCGGTTCTCAGGTGAGTTGAACGTGAACGAGGAACTCGCCCCACCGGGTCCCCTGGCTCCGGGCGGGTTGCGGGTCACCGCGCTGGGCGGCATCAGCGAAATCGGCCGCAACATGACGGTTTTCGAGCACCTGGGCCGGCTGCTGATCATCGACTGCGGGGTGATGTTCCCGACCCACGACGAGCCCGGCGTCGACCTGATCCTGCCGGACCTGCGCCACATCGAGGACCGCCTCGAGGACATCGAGGCGCTGGTGCTCACCCACGCGCACGAGGACCACATCGGCGCGATCCCGTTCCTGCTCAAGCTGCGCCCCGACATCCCGGTCGTCGGTTCGAAGTTCACCCTCGCGCTGGTCGCCGCCAAATGTCGCGAGCACCGCATCAAGCCGGTCTTCGTCGAGGTCACCGAGGGACAGCGCAGCACGCACGGCGTCTTCCAGTGCCAGTACTTCGCCGTCAACCACTCCATCCCCGACGCCCTGGCCATCGCCGTGCACACCGGCGCCGGCACCGTGCTGCACACCGGTGACATCAAGCTCGACCAGCTGCCACTCGACGGCCGGCCCACCGACCTGCCCGGCATGTCCCGGCTGGGCGACGCGGGTGTAGACCTGTTCCTGTGCGACTCGACGAATTCGGAGATCCCGGGCGTCGGCCCCTCGGAAAGCGAGGTCGGGCCGACGCTGCACCGGCTGATCCGGGGCGCCGACGGCCGCGTGATCGTGGCGTGCTTCGCCTCCAACGTGGACCGGGTGCAGCAGATCATCGACGCCGCAGTGGCTTTGGGCCGGCGGGTGTCGTTCGTCGGGCGCTCCATGGTGCGCAACATGGGCATCGCCCGGGAGCTGGGTTTCCTGCGCGTGGACGATTCCGACCTGATCGACATCTCCGCCGCCGAGATGATGGCCCCCGAGCGGGTGGTGCTGATCACCACCGGCACGCAGGGCGAACCGATGTCCGCGCTGTCCCGGATGTCGCGCGGCGAGCACCGCAGCATCACGCTGACGGCCGAGGACCTGGTGATCCTGTCGTCGTCGCTGATACCCGGCAACGAGGAGGCGGTGTACGGGGTCATCGACGAGCTGGCCAAGATCGGGGCCCGTGTCGTCACGAACCAGCAAGTGCGCGTTCACGTTTCCGGTCACGCGTATGCGGGGGAGCTGCTCTTCCTCTACAACGGGGTGCGGCCGCGCAACGTGATGCCGGTCCACGGCACCTGGCGGATGCTGCGCGCCAACGCCAAGCTGGCGGCGCGCGCCGGCGTGCCCGAGGACTCGATCCTGTTGGCGGAGAACGGCGTCAGCGTCGACCTGATGGCGGGCAAGGCGAAGATCGCCGGGGCCGTGCCGGTCGGCAAGATGTTCGTCGACGGGCTGATCACCGGCGACGTCGGCGACATCACCCTGGGTGAGCGGCTCATCCTCTCGTCGGGATTCGTCGCGGTGATCGTGGTGGTGCAGCGCGGCACCGGGCGTCCGGCCGCTGCGCCGCAACTGCTTTCGCGGGGCTTCTCCGAAGACCCCAAGGCGCTCGAGCCCGCCATGCGCAAGGTCGAGGCGGAGCTGGAGCAGCTGGCCGCCGACAACGTGACCGATCCCGTCCGCATCGCCCAGGGCGTGCGCCGCACGGTCGGCAAGTGGGTGGGCGAAACCTACCGCCGGCAGCCGATGATCGTGCCGACCATCATCGAGGTCTAGCTCTTCTCGGCGTACGCCGACCATTCCAGTTGCGAGGCACCGAGTTTGCGCCCGGCGGGCCGCACGTAGCGCGCCACGAGCTCGTCGGGGCCGGCCTGCTCCACCAGCCGCCAGCCGTATTCGCCGACGAACCCGGCGACCTGGTCGGGGTTTAGGCCCCAGTGCCACAGCTGGTGACGCTCGCGGACGTTCCGGTACAGCGTGCGGGTGCCGTACCGATGGCTGCCGTCGATGAAATCCCGCCGGACGTAAGTGAATACGATCCGGCTGCCGGGCGCGGCCGCACGCAGGCCCTCCAGGGTGCGCCGGACGCCGTCCTCGGTCAGGTACTGGGTGACGCCTTCCCACACGAAGAACGCCCGGTAGTCGGGGCGATAGCCGTGCTCGGCCAGCGAGGTGAGCAGGTCGTCGCGCTCGAAGTCCAGCGCCACCAACCGAACCGACAGCGGTGGCTCACCGAGCACCCGGCGCACCGTCTTGGCCTTGCGCGCAATGTTGACCGGCAGGTCCACCTCGAAGACCGGGATGCGCGCCCGCCGGGTCAGCCGGTAGGCCAGCGTGTCCAGGCCCGCCCCGAGGACGACGACGGCGTCGATGTCTCCCAGCGCCGCCGCGATCTTGTCGTCGATGAAGCGCTTGCGGCAGGCCAGATTCGCCCACAGGCCGGGGCCGGTGAACTCGGAGCCGCGGATCATCAGGCGGCGGGCCGGGCCCCAGCGCGTCGCGCCGGCGAGCAATCGCAGCGGGCGCGGCAGGAATAGTTCCGCGAGGTCGTCGTCCACCAGCCGGCGCCCGGCCGGCTCGTTGTGTTCGACGGCGGCCAACACCATGGGGCCGAACGCCGTCTGCGCCGCGGGATTTCGCGCCATGAGCGACTACTTGTTCAAGAAGCCTGCATCGACGGGCAAGGTGACGCCGGTGATGTAGCGGGCCTGGTCGGAGACCAGCCACGCCACCGCGTTGGCGATGTCTTCGGCCTGCAGCACTTCCACCGGTAGCGCGTTGCCCAGGCTGCGCGGCTGGTCGGTCTGGGACGCCATCTTGGCGAGCCACTCCCGCGTGAACTCGTTGTTGATCATCGGGGTTTCGACACCCGTCGGATGGATCGAATTGACCCGGATGTTTTGGCCCGCAAGCAGATTCGCGTATACCCGCATCAGCCCCACCACGCCGTGCTTGGCGGCCGCGTAGCCGACCGAGCCGGCGTCGGGACTGCCCACCCCGGCCAGCCCGGCGGCCGAACTGATCAGCACGATCGACCCGCCGCTGCCCTGCTTGACCATGGGCGATATCGCGACCTTGATCGTGTTGTAGACGCCGGTGAGGTTGACGTCGATGACGTCGCGCCAGCCGTCGTCACCGGATGCCATCGGGGCGATGCCGGCGTTGGCGACCACGATGTCCAGCCGGCCGAATTCGTCGAGGCCGGCCCGCACCGCGGCGGAAAGCGATTCGCGATCGCGGACGTCGGCCTGCTTGGCGACGATGCGGGCGCCGGTGTCCTCGACGAGCTTCACGGTCGCCGCCAGGTCCTCCGGGGTGGCCAGGGGATAGGGGACGCTGGCGATCTGCTCGCACAGGTCGACCGCGATGATGTTCGCGCCGTCGGTGGCCAGCCGCACCGCGTGCGCGCGGCCCTGGCCGCGGGCGGCCCCGGTGATCAGCGCGACCTTTCCTTGCAGCGGGGCGTTACCACTCACGCGCGCAGCTGTCCCTTGTCCGGGTCGCCGGCGGGAATCGGCTGCAGCATCTTGATGTCCGGCGCGCCGGCCAGGTGCTCGCCGGCCGCCGTGAACAGCTTGGTGATCGCCGGGGCGGTGCTGTGCACCTTGAGTGCTTCCTCGTCGGCCCACTGCTCGACGAAGACGAAGGTCTCGCCGGTCTGGTGCAGCGAATACAGCTGGCAGCCGGGCTCCTCGTGCACTTCCGATACCGCAGTGGTCAGGATGTCGCGGACGGTGTCGACCGATTCGGGTTTGACGGTCATGGTGGCGACGACGACGACGGGCATGCTCAGGGCCTCCTGGGGGTGAGAGGGGTGGGTGACGGCATGACGTAGATCACCGCTAGTCACCCTACCCAGGCCCGATCAGCGGCATCGCCCGCCCGCCGATGGTTACCAGTGTGGCGGGTGGTGTAGATGAGGCTTTTGCGACTACTCTGAGCGTCATGCCAAGTAAGACCGCCGCCCGCTCCGGAGCCCGAACGAGCAGGTCAAAGGCACCTTCGCGGGGGAGGTCCCGAAGCGCGCGCCCGGCGGCGCCCCGCAAGAAGGCGGGCAGGCCCGCCAAGCGCCGCAACTCCTCGCTGCTGGTCGCCACGGGGCTGACCTGCGGGCGCGCCTTGCGCGCCACCTGGCTGATGGCCGCCCGGGGCACCGGCGGCGCCGCGCGCTCCATCGGGCGCGCCCGCGACATCGATCCCGGGCACCGCCGCGACGGGATCGCGCTGGTGCTGCTCGGCGTCGCCGTCGTGGTCGCCGCGAGCTCGTGGTTCGACGCGGCCCGCCCGGTCGGCGCGTGGGTCGACACGCTGCTGCGGACCTTCATCGGCTCGGGCGTGCTGGCGCTGCCCGTGGTCGCCGCCGCGGTGGCGGTCACGCTGATGCGGACCGAGCCCAATCCCGATGCGCGCCCGCGGCTCATCCTGGGCGGCAGCCTGATCGCCCTGTCGGCGCTCGGCCTGCGCCACCTGTGGTCCGGCTCGCCGGAAGACCCCGAATTGCGCCGCCGCGCAGCGGGATTCATCGGTTTCGCCATCGGCGGGCCGCTGTCGGACGGGTTGACGCCCTGGATCGCCGCGCCGCTGTTGTTCATCGGCTTCATGTTCGGGTTGCTGCTGCTCACCGGGACCACCATCCGGGAGGTACCCGACGTGGTGCGTTCCATGTTCGGCGGCCGGTTGCTCGGCGACGACGACGTCGCCTACGACTACGCGGACGAGTTCGACGACGAGGTCGACAGCGACCGGCCGCGCGACGACTTCTCCGACGGCTATTACGACGAGTCCCCGGAACCGGAGCCGCAGGCGTGGCCGTCGGCCGCCGCCGCGCCGGCCAGTCTCGACGAACCGATCGCCGACGAGACGCCCACCATCCCCGAACCCGGCCGGAGCCGCCGTCGCGCCAAGAAGCCGGAGCCGCTGGTGGTGGACCGGGTGGTCGAGGGGCCCTACACGCTGCCGGCGCTGAGCCTGCTGATCGCCGGCGATCCGCCCAAGAAGCGCAGCGCCGCCAACAATGTCATGGCCGACGCCATCAGCGAGGTGCTCAACCAGTTCAAGGTCGACGCCGCCGTCACCGGCTGCACCCGCGGACCCACCGTCACCCGCTACGAGGTCGAGCTGGGCCCCGGGGTGAAGGTGGAGAAGATCACCGCGCTGCAGAAGAACATCGCCTACGCGGTGGCCACCGAGAGCGTGCGGATGCTGGCCCCGATCCCCGGCAAGTCCGCCGTCGGCATCGAGGTGCCCAACACCGACCGGGAGATGGTGCGGCTGGCCGACGTGCTGACCGCGCCGTCGACCCGGCGCGACCACCACCCGCTGGTGATCGGGCTGGGCAAGGACATCGAGGGCGACTTCATCTCGGCGAACCTGGCCAAGATGCCGCACCTGCTGGTCGCGGGCTCCACCGGTTCCGGCAAGTCCAGCTTCGTGAACTCGATGCTGGTGTCGCTGCTGACGCGCGCCACCCCCGAGGAGGTCAGGATGATCCTGATCGACCCGAAGATGGTGGAACTCACGCCGTACGAAGGCATTCCGCACCTGATCACCCCGATCATCACCCAGCCGAAGAAGGCGGCGGCCGCGCTGGCCTGGCTGGTCGAGGAGATGGAGCAGCGCTACCAGGACATGCAGGCCTCTCGGGTGCGTCACATCGACGACTTCAACGCGAAGGTGCGCTCCGGCGCGATCACCGCGCCGCTGGGCAGCCAGCGCGAATACCGGCCCTACCCGTACGTGGTGGCGATCGTCGACGAGCTGGCCGACCTGATGATGACCGCGCCGCGCGACGTCGAGGACGCCATCGTGCGGATCACCCAGAAGGCCCGCGCCGCGGGCATCCACCTGGTGCTGGCCACCCAGCGCCCGTCCGTCGACGTCGTCACCGGCCTGATCAAGACCAACGTGCCGTCCCGGCTGGCGTTCGCGACGTCGTCGCTCACGGACAGCCGGGTGATCCTGGACCAGGCCGGCGCGGAGAAGCTGATCGGCATGGGCGACGCCCTGTTCCTGCCTATGGGCGCCAGCAAGACGGTCCGGCTGCAGGGCGCCTTCATCACCGACGACGAGATCCACGCCGTCGTCAACGCCTGCAAGGACCAGGCCGAACCCGAATACACCGAGGGCGTCACCACCGCCAAGACCACCAGCGAGCGCACCGACGTCGACCCCGACATCGGCGACGACATGGACCTGTTCCTGCAGGCCGTCGAGCTGGTGGTGTCCAGCCAGTTCGGCTCGACCTCGATGCTGCAGCGCAAGCTGCGGGTCGGCTTCGCCAAGGCCGGCCGGCTGATGGACCTGATGGAGACCCGCGGTATCGTCGGGCCGTCCGAAGGCTCCAAGGCGCGCGACGTGCTGGTCAAGCCCGACGAGCTGGCGGCGACGCTGGCCGCGATCCGGGGCGTGGACGGCGGCTCCGAGGGCGGCGAACCCAACTAGCGCGAGCAGACGCAAAAGCGCCCAATTCCTCGGCGTGTCGGGGGCTTTTGTGTCTGCTCGCGGGGTTAAAGCACCAACAGCATCCGGGAGTTGCCCAGGATGTTGGGTTTGACGTAGCTCAGGTCCAGGAACTCGGCGACACCGATGTCGTAGGAGCGGCACATCTCCTCGTACACCTCGGCGGTGACCGGCGTGCCCTCGATCTCGGTGAACCCGTGCCGGCCGAAGAACTCGGTCTCGAACGTCAGCACGAACAGCCGCTCCAGCTGCAACTCGCGCGCGACCTCCAGTAGCCGGTTGACGATCGCGTGGCCGATGCCCTGGCCGGTCACCGACGGGTCGACGGCGACGGTGCGGATCTCGCCGAGGTCCGACCACAGCACGTGCAGCGCCCCGCAGCCGACCACCTTGCCGTCGGCGTCCTCGGCCACCCAGAACTCCTGGACGGCCTCGTACAGCGTCACCAGGTTCTTTTCCAGCAGGATGCGCCCGGCGTAGGTGTCGACGAGGTGTTTGATCGCGGGAACATCCGACGTTCGTGCGCGCCGGACCACGGGCAAGCGGTCGCGTGAGCTTTCGGTCACGGGTAACAGTATCGGCAACGGCGAAGGGAGCGCTGGTCAACGGTTATTCTGATGCCGTGTCGGCACAGCCTGAAACGCCCGGGATGGCTGGCCGCGCCCGCATCGCCAACCTGGCCAACGTCCTCACGCTGCTGCGGCTGGTGCTGGTCCCCGTCTTCCTGTTCGCGTTGTTCACCGGCGACGGTCACCAAATCGTCGGGCGCGTAGTCGCTTTCGTGATTTTCGCCGTCGCCTGCCTGACCGACCGGTTCGACGGTTTGTTGGCCCGCAACTACGGAATGGCGACCGAATTCGGCGCGTTCGTCGATCCGATCGCGGACAAGGCGCTGATCGGGTCGGCGCTGATCGGTCTGTCGATGCTAGGCGACCTGCCGTGGTGGGTCACTGTGGTGATCATGGCCCGCGAGGTCGTCGTCACGCTGCTGCGGCTGGCCGTGATCCGCCGCGGCGTCATCCCGGCGAGCTGGGGCGGCAAGCTCAAGACGGTGGTTCAGGCGCTGGCGATCGGCCTGTTCGTGCTCCCGCTGACGGGACCGTTCCGGGTGGTGGCGGCGGTGGTGATGGGTATCGCGATCGTGCTCACGGTGGTGACCGGCATCGACTACGTCGTCGCGACGATCAGGACCGTCAGGCGAGTTCGCCAGACGACCGGCTGAACGGGAACCAGGCCGCCCTCGGCGGCGTTGACCCTTATGAGTGCCTGCTGAATGGGGTCTGTTTTTCGTGCTGAGCAGGGCTGACTGGACTAAGGAGGGCGGGATGCCGCCATTGATGCGCGAGGTCATCGGCGACGTGTTGCGCCGGGCCAGGACGTCACAGGGCCGGACGCTGCGGGAGGTCTCGGATTCGGCACGGGTGAGCCTCGGATATCTCTCGGAGGTGGAGCGCGGCCGCAAGGAGCCGTCCAGCGAGCTGCTCAACGCGATCTGCGACGCGCTGCAGGTGCCGCTGTCGGCGGTCCTCACCGGCGCCGGGGAGCGGATGGCCAGCGCGGAACACGCGGCCCACAACGCCGCGACCGCCGGGGCGAGCAGCACCATCGACGCCAGCACCAAGGTCGTCATTCCGCCGGTGGCCTCGCTGGCCGTGGCCTAGCCCGAACGCGCCAGGGGGGCGGATCCCGCGCAGGGGTGGGGCGATCGTCGCCGACCCATTAAATTGAGCGGCAGGGCGCCTGCCCGGCATACGAGAAGCGAAGGTGGAGCTGACTGATGGCCAATCCGTTCGTCAAGGCGTGGAAATACCTGATGGCGCTCTTCAACGCCAAGATTGACGAGCACGCCGACCCCAAAGTGCAGATCCAGCAGGCCATCGAGGAGGCGCAGCGCCAGCACCAGGCGCTGACCCAGCAGGCGGCGCAGGTGATCGGTAACCAGCGCCAACTCGAGATGCGGCTCAACCGGCAGCTGGCGGACATCGAAAAGCTCCAGGTCAACGTCCGCCAGGCGCTGACGCTGGCCGACCAGGCCACCGGCGCGGGCGACGCCGCCAAGGCCGCCGAGTACAACAACGCCGCTGAGGCGTTCGCGGCGCAGCTGGTGACCGCCGAGCAGAGCGTCGAAGACCTCAAGACGCTGCACGACCAGGCGCTGTCCGCCGCGGCCCAGGCCAAGAAGGCCGTCGAACAGAACTCGATGGTTCTGCAACAGAAGATCGCCGAGCGCACCAAGCTGCTCAGCCAGCTCGAGCAGGCCAAGATGCAGGAACAGGTCAGCGCGTCGCTGCGCTCGATGAGCGAGATCGCCGCCCCGGGCACCACCCCGAACCTCGACGAGGTCCGCGAGAAGATCGAACGCCGCTACGCCAACGCGATCGGGTCGGCTGAACTCGCCCAGGGCTCCGTGCAGGGCCGCATGCTCGAGGTCGAGCAGGCCGGCATCCAGATGGCCGGCCATTCCCGGCTCGAGCAGATTCGCGCGTCGATGCGCGGCGACGCGCTGCCGGCGGGTGGGACGCCCGCCGCCGGGGCCACTCCGGCGCCCGCCGAGAGCGCCGGCGGTCAGGTCGTCGAGAAGCCCTTTGGTCAGTAACGCCGCGGACGGTTCGCGATGGCGGTGAAAGCGGCCCAGCGTTCGCCATGGCGGGCGGCGTTGCAGCGCGGATTGGACACCGCCGCAGACCTTTCCGACTTCGTCGCCCAAAAGATCAGCGCCGCCGCCGATCCGCGGGCGCGGTTGCTGCGCCGCCGGCGCCGCGCCCTGCGCTGGGGTGTGATCTTCGGCGTCGGCTGCCTGTTTTGGATCGTGGTGACGGGCGTGCTGGCGGCGTGGGGCTGGTTCGCGCTGCTGCTGGAGGTCACCGGCGCCATCGCGGTCGTGCTGGCGATCCCGGCGACGCTGTTGCTGCTGCGGTACCGCTGGCTGCGCGCCGAGCCGCTGCCGGCACAGCGGCCCGCCAACACCCGCCGGCTGCCGCCGCCGGGCTCCGCCGCGCGGCCCGCGATGTACGCGCTGGGCGCGTCCGAGCGTGGGTTCGTCTCGCTGTTGGGCGTGATCGAGCGCGGCGCCATGCTGCCGGCCGACGAGATCCGTGATCTGACCGCCGCGGCCCGCAAAACCTCTTCGGCGATGGCGGCCACCGCCGCCGAGGTGGTGTCGATGGAGCGGGCGGCGCAGTACGCCGAGTCGTCGCGGTCGTATCTGGTGCCCACCATCAACGCGTTCACCTCGCAGTTGAGCGCCGGCGTGCGTCAGTACAACGAAATGGTCACCGCCGCAGCGCAATTGGTGTCATCGGCGAACGGCGACGGCGCCGGTGCGGCGCACCAGCGCTACCGCGATGAGCTGGTCGGCGCGACCGATCGCCTGCTGGGTTGGGCGCAGGCGTTCGACGAGCTGGGCGGGTTGCCGAAGGCCTAGAACGCCTAGAACGCCTAGAACGAAGCCTTCAGCGACGGCACGACCAGCGCCGCCAGGCCACGCAGCGTCGCCTTGAACATGTCGAAGAAGTCAAAGTAGTCCCGCCACAGCGTGATTCGCCCGTTGTGCACCTCGAACACGCCGCAGACCCAGAACTGCAGCCGCAGCGGGCCGACGATCAGCGCGTCGGTGCGCTCGGTGAGCACCGCGGCGCCGTCGGCGGCGATGCGGTGGATCTTCACCTCGAACGCCCCGCGGCCCTCCATCGCGCGGAACAGCTTGATCGCCCGGTCGCGGCCGCGGATCGTGGGCAGGCCGACGTTCTCGTAGACGAGGTTGTCGTCCAGCGCGGCCTCGGCGGCCTCGAGGTCCGAATCTTGAAGCGCGTTCAGGAAACCCTCGACCGTGCGGGTGTTCGCGACGCCTGTGTCAGTCAGCTCGGTCATGGCCGCCAGCCTATTCGACCGGGGCTGTGCGTGGCGGCGCTGCGCTGTGGCAGGGTGGGGTCGATGCGCGTCGCCGTGGTCGCCGGGCCGGATCCCGGGCACTCGTTCCCCGCGATCGCGCTGTGCCAGCGCTTCGTCGAGGCGGGCGATCGGCCCACCCTGTTCACCGGCGCGGAATGGACCGACGCCGCCCGCGCGGTCGGCATCGAGGCCGCCGAGTTGGACGGGCTGGCCGCCACCGACGAGGACATCGACGCCGGCGCCCGGATTCATCGCCGCGCCGCGCGGATGGCCGTGCTCAACGTCCCGGCGCTGCGCGACTTGGCGCCCGACCTGGTGGTCTCCGACGTCATCACCGCGGGCGGCGGGATGGCCGCCGAGCTGCTGGGGATCCCGTGGATCGAGCTCAACCCGCATCCGCTGTACCTGCCGTCGAAGGGGCTGCCGCCGATCGGCAGCGGGCTGGCGCCGGGCACCGGCTTCCGCGGCCGGCTGCGCGATGCCGGCATGCGGGCGCTGACGGGACGATCCTGGCGCGCCGGCATCAAGCAGCGCGCGGCCGCCCGGCTCGAGATCGGCCTGCCCGCCGTCGACCCGGGGCCGCTGCGCCGCCTGATCGCCACGCTGCCCGCCCTCGAGGTGCCGCGCCCGGACTGGCCGGAGGAGGCCGTCGTCGTCGGGCCGCTGCACTTCGAGCCCACCGATCGGGTTCTCGAGGTCCCGCCCGGCCCCGGGCCGGTGGTGGTGGTCGCGCCGTCGACCGCGTCGACCGGGACGTCGGGCCTGGCCGAAGCCGCGCTGCAGTGCCTGATACCCGGGGAGACGCTGCCTGCGGGCTCGCGCCTGGTGGTCTCGCGGCTGGGCGGGGCGGAGCTGACGCTGCCGCCGTACGCGGTGGCCGGCCTGGGGCGCCAGTCCGACCTGCTGGCGCACGCCGACCTGATGATCTGCGGCGGCGGTCACGGGATCGTGAGCAAGACGCTGCTGGCCGGCGTGCCGCTGGTCGTGGTCCCCGGGGGCGGGGACCAGTGGGAGATGGCCAACCGGGTGGTGCGCCAGGGGAGCGGACGGCTGATCCGGCCGCTGACCGCCGACGCGCTGGTGGCCGCCGTGGGTGAGGTGCTGTCGTCGCCCGGCTACCGCGACGCCGCGCGCCAGGCCGCCGCCGGCATTGCCGACGTCGCCGACCCGGTGCGGGTGTGCCGCGAAGCGCTGGCTTTAGCGGGGTAGCTCCGTGGGTATGTTGGCGAGCGTGCGGCTGACGGAGTTCAACGAGCGGGTTGTGTTGCGGTTCGGTTCCACCTATGGTGCGTCGGTGCTGGTGGATCACGTGCTGACCGGGTTCGGCGGCCGCACCGCTGCCCAGGCGATCGAGGACGGGGTCGAACCCCGCGACGTCTGGCGTGCCCTTTGCGCCGATTTCGACGTGCCGCGCGATCAGTGGTGAGTGTGCTTTGGCGGCGTTAAGTGTGAGCTGGCGGCGCGATCGGAGCATTTTTATCGCCCTGGACGCACACGCAAAACCTTGGCTGCACACTCAGCGGCCCGGGCGCCCCGTCCGCCGAAACACGCAGTCGCCGCAGACCGATCGGCCTGGCACGCGATAGAACAGGCAACAGCTGCGACGCCGGAAGCCCAGGTGTGAGCCGGTGATCACGCCGGACCCGGCCAGCATGCCGGTGTCCAGCAGGGACTCGGTCATCGCGATGATCGCGGGCCGCAGGTCGGGGCGCGCGACGAGCAGCGCCCGGGACGCCCCGACCAGCGCGGACGCGATGTTGCCCGCCAGCAGGGCGGGCGCCAGCTTGACGCGGAGGCCGGCGGCGAACGGTTTCATGTGCCCTCTGACGACGAGGCGGTACAGCAACTTCGCCGACGGCCGGTCGACGGCCTGCCCGACGGGCTCGGGGATGCGCAGCTGCGCCCCGTCGTCGGCGCGTTGCAGGCATTTGAGATCGGGGATCACGCCATGGGCCAGCGCACAGGCCAGCACCGGCGACCACAACCGCGTGGCGTGGCCGAGGTGAACCAGCGAGGCGGCGATCCGCAGGTCCGACGTGTGATAGCGCCGGGCGGTGGCGTCGATCAGGTCGGCGAAGCCGTCGGCGTACGACTGCCCGACCGGATGCCACCCCGCCGCGTCGCCGCCGACGGTGAACGTGAAAAACCTTTTGTAGGAAGATATTTCGGCCAGTTCGGCAGAAATGTCCATGCGCAGCCAACCCTCTCTGGGGAAATCCGCCCCAGTTCTCGTGAGGAAGCGCTGACGGTGAGTATCTGGCTCTCGGGTCGGGACGTGTCCGTCCCCGATCACAGTGGCGGGACCGCACCGGATTCGCACCGGTTTCCTCAAGGTTGTCAGCCCCGTCAGCGCCTTGTCGGTAGCAAATGTTGCCACACGCCGTCGGGCGCCCGGCGTGTCACCTTGAATCGAACAGGTGTTCGTCTACTGTGGTGAGCGTTCGGGGACTTGTCGGACCCCGCGCCTAGGGTCACCGCCAACCGACCGATACCGGTCAGAAGAACCCAACGACGATAGGAAGAGGCACCATGACGCAAGCCCCCGACCGCGAAAAAGCCCTCGAGCTGGCGATGGCCCAGATCGAGAAGAGCTACGGCAAAGGCTCGGTGATGCGTCTCGGCGACGAGATGCGCCAGCCGATCTCGGTCATCCCGACGGGATCCATCGCACTGGACGTGGCATTGGGCATCGGCGGCCTGCCACGTGGCCGGGTCGTGGAGATCTACGGCCCGGAGTCCTCGGGTAAGACCACCGTCGCGCTGCACGCGGTGGCCAACGCCCAGGCCGCCGGTGGCGTCGCGGCGTTCATCGACGCCGAGCACGCCCTGGACCCGGATTACGCCAAGAAGCTCGGCGTCGACACCGACTCGCTGCTGGTCAGCCAGCCGGACACCGGTGAGCAGGCGCTGGAGATCGCCGACATGCTGATCCGTTCCGGCGCCCTGGACATCTTGGTCATCGACTCGGTGGCGGCCCTGGTGCCGCGCGCGGAGCTCGAGGGCGAGATGGGCGACAGCCACGTCGGGCTGCAGGCCCGGCTGATGAGTCAGGCGCTGCGCAAGATGACCGGCGCGCTCAACAACTCGGGAACCACGGCGATCTTCATCAACCAGCTCCGGGAGAAGATCGGCGTCATGTTCGGCAGCCCCGAAACCACCACGGGCGGAAAGGCTTTGAAGTTCTACGCGTCGGTGCGCATGGACGTGCGCCGGATCGAGACGCTCAAGGACGGCACCAACGCGGTCGGTAACCGCACCCGGGTCAAGGTCGTCAAGAACAAGGTGTCGCCGCCGTTCAAGCAGGCCGAATTCGACATCCTCTACGGCCGCGGCATCAGCCGGGAGGGCTCGCTGATCGACATGGGGGTGGATCAGGGCTTCATCCGCAAGTCCGGTTCGTGGTTCACCTACGAGGGCGAACAACTCGGCCAGGGCAAGGAGAACGTGCGCACCTTCCTGATGGAAAACGCCGACATCGCCAACGAGATCGAGAAGAAGATCAAGGAAAAGCTCGGCATTGGCGCCGTGGTGACCGATGACGACGTCTTGCCCGCCCCCGTCGATTTCTGAGCCCTCCCGCGAGGAGCAGGCGCGGGCGCTGTGCCTGCGCCTGCTCACCGCGAGATCGCGTACCCGGGCCGAGCTGTCCGGCCAGCTGTCCAAACGCGGATATCCCGACGACGTCGCCGAGCGGGTGCTCGACCGGCTGACCGCCGTCGGCCTGGTGAACGACGCCGAGTTCGCCGAGCAGTGGGTCGAGTCCCGGCGGGCCAAGGCGGGAAAGAGCCGGCGCGCGTTGGCCGCTGAGCTGCGGACCAAGGGCGTCGGCAAAGAGCTGATCGGCGCCGCGCTGGCCGGGATCGATGCCGCCGCCGAGCGGGACCGCGCCGAAGAGCTGGTGCGGGCCAAGCTGCGGCGCGAGACGCTCAGCGACGACGACGCGCGGCTGAGTCGCCGGCTGGTGGGGATGCTGGCGCGCCGCGGCTACGGCCAGAACCTGGCCTGCGAGGTGGTGCTCGCCGAGCTGGCCGCCGAACGGGAGCGCCGCCGGGTCTGAGCTGGGGGTTCATTCGGCCGACCCCGGTCGCCGTACCATAGCCCCGTGACTTCGATGGTGGCCCGAGACGTCTCGGGAGCGCGTACCTATCAGGTGCGCACCTACGGCTGCCAGATGAACGTCCACGACTCGGAGCGGTTGGCGGGCCTGCTGGAGGCGGCCGGCTACCTGCGGGCCGCCGACGGGGTCGACGCCGACGTGGTGGTGTTCAACACCTGCGCCGTGCGGGAGAACGCCGACAACAAGCTGTACGGCAACCTCAGCCACCTGGCCCCGCGCAAGCGCGGCAATCCCGACATGCAGATCGCCGTCGGGGGGTGCCTGGCCCAAAAGGACCGCGACGCGCTACTGCGCAAGGCGCCGTGGGTCGACGTCGTGTTCGGCACGCACAACATCGGATCGCTGCCGACGCTGCTCGACCGCGCCCGGCACAACAGGGTCGCGCAGGTGGAGATCGCCGAGGCGCTGCAGCAGTTCCCGTCGTCGCTGCCGAGCGCGCGCGAATCCGCTTATGCCGCTTGGGTTTCCATCTCCGTCGGGTGCAACAACACCTGCACGTTCTGCATCGTGCCGTCGCTGCGCGGCAAGGAGGTCGACCGCAGCCCGGCCGACATCCTCGCCGAGGTCCAATCGCTGGTCGACGACGGCGTGCTCGAAATCACCCTGCTGGGCCAGAACGTCAACGCCTACGGCGTTTCCTTCGCCGACTCCGCGCAGCCCCGCGATCGCGGCGCCTTCGCCGAGTTGCTGCGCGCCTGCGGGCGCATCGACGGGCTGGAACGCGTGCGGTTCACCTCGCCGCACCCGGCCGAGTTCACCGACGACGTCATCGAGGCGATGGCGCAGACACCCAACGTCTGCCCGGCGCTGCACATGCCGCTGCAGTCCGGATCCGACCGGGTGTTGCGCGCGATGCGCCGCTCCTACCGTGCCGAGCGCTACCTGGGCATCATCGAGCGCGTGAGGGCGGCCATGCCGCACGCCGCGATCACCACGGACCTGATCGTCGGGTTTCCCGGCGAGACCGAAGAGGACTTCGCCGCCACGCTCGACGTCGTGCGGCAGGCCCGCTTCGCGGCGGCGTTCACCTTCCAGTACTCCAAGCGGCCCGGCACCCCCGCCGCCGACTTCGACGGCCAGTTACCGAAAGCCGTTGTGCAGGAACGCTACGAGCGGCTGGTCGAGCTGCAGGAGCAGATCTCGCTGGAGGGCAACCGCGCGCTGGTCGGACAGACCGTCGAATTGCTGGTCGCCACCGGCGAAGGGCGCAAGGACGCCCGCACGGCGCGCATGACCGGGCGCGCGCGCGACGGCCGGCTGGTGCACTTTTCCTGTTTCGAAGCCTGTTCCGAAGCCTCGAACGACCAGGTCCGGCCCGGCGACATCGTCACCGCGGAGATCACCGGGGCCGCGCCGCACCACCTCATCGCCGACGCCGGCATCCTCGGCCACCGCCGCACCCGGGCGGGCGACGCCCACGCCGCCGGGCGGCGCCCGCGCACGATCGGCCTGGGCCTGCCGGCCGTCGGGCCGGCCACCGATCCGCTCGAACCCCTGGGATGTGCCCGATGAAGAAAGAACACACCGACATCGACGCGCTGCGGACCGAAATCGACGCCGCCGAACGCCGGGTGGCCGGCGAGATCGAGCCCGGCCCAAGGGCTTTGGTGGTCGCGATCCTGGTGTTCGTGCTGCTGGCGTCGTTCATCCTGCCGCACACCGGGCACGTGCGGGGCTGGGACGTGCTGTTCTCCAGCCACGGCGCCGGCGCCGCCGCCGTGTCCCTCCCGTCGCGTGTGTTCGCCTGGCTGGCGCTGGTGTTCGGCGTGGGCTTTTCGATGCTGGCGCTGATGACACGGCGCTGGGCGCTGGCCTGGGTGGCGCTGGCGGGCTCGGCGATCGCGTGCGGCGCGGGGCTGTTGGCGATCTGGTCGCGCCAGACCGTGGCCGCCGGGCATCCCGGGCCGGGCGTGGGGCTGGTCGTCGCCTGGATCACCGTGATGGTGCTGACGTTTCACTGGGCCCGCCTGGTCTGGGCGCGCACCGTCGTGCAGCTGGCCGCCGAGGAGGAGCGGCGCCGGGTCGCCGCCCAGCGGCAGTCGATGACCCTGCTGGACACCCTCGACAAGCCGGACGACCCCGAGTCCCCGCCGAAAGGCTAGGACCGGCGCGTCAGCGCCGCGGCGGCCGCGTCGGCCCACTGCCGCCACTGTTCGGCGTTGGCCCTGGCCTCGTCGGCCTCCTTGGTCCGGCCGGCCGCCGCGGCCTTTTGCGCCTGCTGTTCGTACTGCTCGGCGCGGGTGCGGAACTGCTCGGCGCGGGCCTGCGCCTGCGGGTCGGACCAATCCGCGTCGCCGGCCTCCCGCACCTTCTTCTCGACCGCGCGCAGGCGCCGCTCCAGCTCGGCGGAGCGTTCCCGCGGCACCTTCCCGATGGCATCCCACTTGTCGGCGATGGACCGCAAGGCCGCCCGCGCCGCGTCGAGGTTGCTGGTGTCGATCTTCTCCGCCTCCGCCAGCAGCGCCTCCTTGGCGGTGGCGTTGGCGCGAAACTCGGCGTCCTTTTCCGCCGCCGCCGCGTTGCGGGCGGTGAAGAAGCAATCCTGGGCCGCCTTGAAGCGCCGCCACAGGGCGTCGTCGATCTCCCTGGTCGCCCGCCCGGCCGCCTTCCACTCCGTCAGCAGCTTGCGGAACTCGGCGCTGGTGGCGGTCCAGTCCGTCGAATAGGACAGTTCCTCGGCGCGCTCGCAGAGCCGTTCCTTGGACTGCCGGACCCCCGACCGCTCCCGGTCCAGCTCGGCGAAATGGGAACCCCGCCGCCGGTTGAAGGTGTCCCGCGCCGCCGAATAGCGCTTCCACAGCGCGTCGTCGACTTTGCGGTCCAGGCCGCTGATCGTCTTCCACTCGTCGAGGATCGCGCGCAACCGGTCGCCGGCGGCCTTCCACTGTGTCGCGTTGGCGGCCAGGTCTTCCGCCTCGGCGGCCAGGGCCTCCTTGCGGGCGGTCTGGGCGGCCCGATGCTCCTCGCGCTTCGAGCGGCCCTCGGCGATGGCCGCGTCGGCGCGCTCGACCAGGCCGGCCAACCGGGCCGCGAGCCCGTCGACGTCACCGAGGACGCTCGCGGTCGGCAACGTCTCGGACAGCGCCGACGCGTGCGCCCTGATCTTGCGGGCGTCCCCGGTGCCCGACACCAGCCGCTCCTCCATGAGCGTGACCTCGGTGCTCAGGTCGTCGAAGCGCCGTCCGAAGTGGGCGAAGGCGGCCTCGCGGTCGCCGGCCTGCCACGAACCGACGATGCGTTCGCCGGCCGAACTGATCAGCCAGACGGTGCCGTCGTCGTCGACACGGCCGAACCGGTGCGGATCGCTGGACGGATGGGCGGCCACCGGGGCGGGTCGCGGCCCGGGGCTCACGGGCCGGGGTCCGGGGCGCGGGCCCGGGCGCGGCACCGGCTTGGGTGAGGCGTTGCTGCCGGGCTCGTCGGACGTCATGCGCTCGTCACCAACCCTTCTGCAACTTTCGCGCGGTGGTGTTCCGCGCGCCTGCCGCGCGTGGCGGCTCCCTTAACGCTCTTTGACCGTTTCCAACAGTATTCAAGCAGCTTGGCGGGCGAAGCGCGCCTACTGTTTTGGCGCACCCGGCCTTCCCCCGCGTCGGCTAGCTTCGCAAACGCCGGGCCGGGCCAACACACCGCCCTGGGCGGGACCCGGCGCACCGGGGATAACGGTTCGATTCCACCGTCGCTCAGACCATTTGGCGGCGGCGCTCGGCCCGGTACGGTGGCACAGGCCGATGGTCGTTTTCTCGCAGTGGCTTCCGAGGGGTGATCGCGATGGCCGAATCGCGCAATTTCCCGGGGGTTTTTCGCAGGTGCGGCCCGGTTCGTCGACGGATCGCCGGGGTTCGCTGGGGTCGAGACCCCGGCGCGCCCCACTACAGTGGTCGTTGAACTGTTAGGTAACGGCACGTGTACATACGGCTTTCGGGCGGAACGCTGGTGAGGGGTCTCCATGTCGAAAGTTGACGTCGCCGCGCTGATCGCCTTGTGCGCGGCGCTGGCCTCCGCGGTCGGCGACGTGATCCGGCAGCGGTCCGCGCACGAGATCACCGACAAGGACGTCGGCCACCTCGAGCTGTTCCGCATGTCGTTGCGCGACAAGCGGTGGTGGATTGGCGGGCTGGCCGCGATCACCAACTACAGCCTGCAAGCCGCTGCGCTGGCGTGGGGGTCGGTGGTCCTCGTGACGTCGCTGCAGGTGACCGCGCTGCTCTTCGCGTTGCCGATCTACGCACGCCTGACGAGGCAACGGGTGACCCGATGGGAGTGGGTCTGGGCGGTGGTGCTGGCGGCGGCATTGGCCGTGGTGATCATCGTCGGCGACCCGACGGCCGGTAACCAGCGGGCGCCGCTCGAGACGTGGCTCATCGTGGCCGCGGTGATGGGCCCCACGCTGGTGCTGTGCGTGGTGGGGGCCGGGATCTGGAAGGGTCGTCCGGTCGCGGCGGTGCTGCTGGCGTTGGTGGCGGGTTCGTCGTTGGCGCTGTTCGCGGTGCTGACCAAGGGCGTCGTCGAGGTGGCCGAGGAGGGCGCGGGTGCGGTGTTCAGCGCGCCCGAGTTCTATCCCTGGCTGGCGGTCGCCTTGTGCGGCATGATCTTTCAGCAGTCCGCCTTCCGCGCCGGCGCGCTGACGGCGTCCTTGCCGACGATGACCGTGGCCAAGCCGGTGGTCGCCGGCGTGCTCGGGGTCACGGTGCTCGGCGAGACGCTCTACACCAAGGGCCCCGCCGCGCTCGTGCTGATTTCGGCGGTGGCCCTGGTGATCATCGCGACGGTCGCGCTGGCGCGCGGCGAGGCCGCCTCGATCGCGGCGGAGGCGGGCCGAGACGTCGTGGAGGCGCGCGAGACGTTGGCCGCGCACGATGTCCCCCCGGTCCCACCGCCAACGGCGGAGAGCAGCCCGACCATCACGTAGCGCCTGGTTAGTGTGGTTGCGTGCTGAGCGCCATCGCGATCGTTCCCGCTGCGCCGGTGCTCGTTCCCGAGCTGACCGGAGCGGCCGCCGCCGAGGTGGCCGACCTGACTGCGGCGGCCCTTGCCGCGGCCGCCCTGTTGCCGCCGCGCTGGGTGGCGATCGGCACGGGCCCGGTCGACGAGGTCGTCGGGCCCGACTGCAGCGGCACGTTCGCCGGCTTCGGCGTCGACGTGCCGGTGCGGCTGTCGCCGCAGGCCGCCCGGGCCGCCGAACTCCCGTTGTGCGCGCTGCTGGCCGGCTGGGCGCGCGGCCAGGCCCGGCCCGACGCCAGCGTGCGGGTCCACGTCTACCGCGGCGACCACGACCCCGGCACGGCGCTGGCCCACGGCCGGCGTCTGCGCGCGGAGATCGACCGGGTGCCCGAACCCGTCGGCGTGCTGGTGGTGGCCGACGGCGCGAACACCCTCACACCGGCGGCCCCCGGGGGCCATCGCCCGGAAGACGCCGAGGCGCAGCTGGCGTTGGACGACGCGCTGGCCGACGGCGATGCCGCCGCCCTGGCCCAGTTGCCGCCGCAGATCCTGGGGCGGGTCGCGTTCGGGGTGTTGGCCGGCCTCACCGAGCCGGGGCCGCGGTCGGCCAAGGAGCTCTACCGGGGTGCACCCTACGGCGTGGGCTATTTCGCCGGCTTCTGGCAGCCATGAACCGACCGCTCGCGATCATCGGGCCTACCGGCACCGGCAAGTCGCAGCTGGCGCTGGATGTCTCCGAGCGGCTCGGCGCGGAGATCGTGAACGCCGACGCCATGCAGCTCTACCGCGGCATGGACATCGGCACCGCCAAGCTGCCCGTCGAACAGCGCCGCGGCATCCCGCATCATCAGCTCGACGTCCTGCACGTCACCGAGACCGCCGCCGTCGCCCGCTACCAGGCGGCCGCCTCCGCGGACATCGAAGCGATCGCCGCCCGCGGCGCCGTGCCGGTGATCGTGGGCGGCTCGATGCTCTACGTTCAGTCCCTGCTGGACGACTGGTCGTTCCCGGCGACCGACCCTGCGGTACGGGCCCGCTGGGAGCGGCGGCTCGCCGAGGTGGGGGTGGGGGAGTTGCACGCCGAGCTGGCCCGCCGGGACCCGGCGGCGGCCGCGGCGATCCTGCCCACCGACGGCCGGCGCACGGTGCGCGCCCTGGAGGTTGTCGAGCTCACGGGGCAACCCTTCGCCGCCTCCGCGCCGCGCATCGGCGCCCCGCGCTGGGACACCGTCATCGTCGGATTAGATTGCGACACAACGCTTCTCGACGAGAGGTTGGCCCACCGCACCGACGCCATGTTCGAGCAGGGCCTCCTCGACGAGGTCCGCGGCCTGCTGGGCGACGGCCTGCGCGACGGGGTCACCGCCTCGCGCGCCCTGGGCTACGCGCAGGTGCTGGCGGCCCTCGACGCCGGCGGCTCGGAAGATCTGCTGCGCGACGCGCGCGAGCAGACCTACGTGGGCACCCGCCGCTACGTGCGGCGCCAACGGTCGTGGTTTCGCCGGGACCATCGGGTGCACTGGCTGGATGCCAATGCCGCTGGGCTCGTCGACGAAGCGTTGCAGGCGTGGCGACAAGTACCCTGAACTGCATGCTCTTCGCCAAGGGCCACGGCACGCAGAACGACTTCGTGCTACTGCCCGACCTCGACGCCGCGCTGGCGCTGAGCGCCGCCCGGGTGGCCGCGCTCTGCGACCGGCGCCGGGGGCTGGGCGCCGACGGGGTGCTGCGGATCACCACCGCGGGCGCCGCGGAGGCGGCCGGCGTGCTCGAGCGCCTGCCGGACGGCGTCGGCGCCGGCGACTGGTACATGGACTACCGCAACGCCGACGGGTCGACCGCGCAGATGTGCGGCAACGGCGTGCGGGTGTTCGCACACTACCTGCGGGCCGCCGGCCTGGAATCCCGCGACGAGTTCGTCGTCGGGTCGCTGGCCGGCGCGCGCCCGGTCACCCTGCACCACGCCGGCGACACCGCCGCCGACGTCACCGTCGACATGGGCAAGGCGAACCGGCTCGGGGCGGGGGAGGCGATAGTGGGCGGCAGGCGGTTTGCCGGGCTGGCGGTTGACGTCGGCAACCCGCACCTGGCCTGCGTGGACCCGCAGCTCGACGCCGAAGGGCTGGCGGCCCTCGACATCGGCGCGCCGGTGCAGTTCGACCACGAGCAGTTCCCCGAGGGGGTCAACGTCGAGGTGCTCACGTCGCCGGTCGACGGGATGGTGCGGATGCGCGTGCACGAGCGCGGCGTCGGCGAGACCCGCTCGTGCGGCACCGGGACGGTCGCAGCCGCCGTCGCCGCGCTGGCCGACGGGGGCGCGGACACCGGGACGCTCACCGTGCGGGTGCCCGGCGGCGACGTCGTCGTCACCGTCACCGACGCCACCAGCTACTTGCGCGGACCGTCGGTGCTGGTGGCCCGCGGCGAGATCAGCGAGGAATGGTGGCGCGCCCAGGAGCGTTAAATCAGGTGCGCTGCACCGATTTAGCGTGCACTATTGCTAATTGCCTATGACGAATCCCGAAACTCCCTTTACCGACCAACCGGATCTAGAGCCCAGTGCGGGCGAACTCGCCCTCGAGGACCGATCGGCGCTGCGCCGGGTCGCGGGGCTGTCCACCGAACTCGCCGACGTCTCCGAGGTCGAGTACCGCCAGCTGCGCCTCGAGCGCGTGGTGTTGGTGGGCGTTTGGACCGAGGGCAGCGCCGCCGACAACCAGGCCAGCATGGCCGAGTTGGCGGCCCTGGCCGAAACCGCCGGCTCTCAGGTGCTCGAGGGCCTCATCCAGCGCCGCGACCGGCCCGACCCGTCGACCTACATCGGCTCCGGCAAGGCCGCCGAGCTGCGCGAGGTGGTCCTGGCCACCGGCGCCGACACCGTCATCTGCGACGGCGAGCTGTCCCCGGCGCAGCTGACCGCGCTGGAAAAGGCCGTCAAGGTCAAGGTCATCGACCGCACTGCGCTGATCCTGGACATCTTCGCCCAGCACGCCACCAGCCGGGAGGGCAAGGCCCAGGTGTCGCTGGCCCAGATGGAATACATGCTGCCGCGGCTGCGCGGCTGGGGTGAGTCGATGTCCCGGCAGGCCGGCGGCCGCGCCGGCGGCAGCGGCGGCGGCGTGGGGCTGCGCGGTCCCGGTGAGACCAAGATCGAGACCGACCGGCGCCGCATCCGCGAACGGATGAGCAAGCTGCGCCGCGAGATCAAGGACATGAAGCAAGCCCGGGACACCCAGCGCAGCCGCCGGCTGGCGAGCGACGTCCCGTCCATCGCGATCGTCGGCTACACCAACGCCGGCAAATCCAGCCTGCTCAACGCGCTGACCGGGGCCGGGGTGCTGGTACAGGACGCGCTGTTCGCCACCCTGGAGCCCACCACCCGGCGCGCGGAGTTGGCCGACGGGCGCCCGGCCGTGCTCACCGACACCGTTGGCTTCGTGCGCCACCTGCCCACCCAGCTGGTCGAGGCGTTCCGCTCCACCCTCGAGGAGGTCGTCGACGCCGACCTGCTGGTGCACGTGGTCGACGGCTCCGACGTCAACCCGATCGCCCAGATCAACGCGGTCCGCCAGGTCATCTCGGAAGTTGTCGCCGATCATCACGGCGACGCGCCGCCCGAGCTGCTGGTGGTCAACAAAGTGGACGCCGCGAGCGACCTGGCGCTGGCCAAGCTTCGGCACGGGCTGCCCGGGGCGGTGTTCGTGTCCGCGCACACCGGCGAGGGTATCGACGCCTTGCGGCGGCGGATGACCGAGCTCGCCGCCCCCACCGACACCGCCGTCGACGTCGTGATCCCCTACGACCGCGGCGACCTGGTGGCCCGGCTGCACGCCGGTGGGCGAGTGCAGCAGGAGGAGCACAACGCCGACGGCACCCGCATCCGCGCCCGCGTTCCCGTCGCGCTGGCCGCCAGCCTGCGCGAGTTCGCCACACCCTAGCGCCGCGACCCCGCCGACCGCCGACCAACCGGCTGGTTGGTATATCTTGACGGCAGAGTCCCAGTCGCCCGTAGGTCAGCGGAGGTCATCCATGGGCAGTGCCATCAAGTACCAGCGCACCCTTTTCGAGCCCGAGCACGATTTGTTCCGCGAGTCCTACCGCGGCTTCCTCGACCGCCACGTGGCGCCCTACCACGAGGAATGGGAGAAGGCGAAGATCGTCGACCGCGGCGTGTGGCTGGAGGCCGGCAAGCAGGGCTTCCTGGGCATGGCGGTGCCCGAGGAGTACGGCGGGGGAGGCAACCCCGACTTCCGCTACAACACGATCATCACCGAGGAGACCACTCTCGGGCGCTACAGCGGCATCGGCTTCGGGTTGCACAACGACATCATCGCGCCGTACCTGCTGAAGCTGGCCAACGAGGAACAGAAGCAGCGCTGGCTGCCCAAGTTCTGCACCGGGGAGATGATCACCGCGATCGCGATGACCGAGCCGGGAACCGGCAGCGACCTGCAGGGCATCAAGACCCGCGCGGTCAAGCAGGGCGACCACTACGTGCTGAACGGGTCAAAGACGTTCATTACCAACGGAATCAACTCCGACCTGGTGATCGTGGTCGCCCAGACCGACCCCGAGAAGGGCGCGCAGGGCTTCAGTCTGCTGGTTGTCGAGCGCGGCATGGAGGGCTTCGAACGGGGTCGCCACCTGGACAAGATCGGCCTGGACGCCCAGGACACCGCCGAGCTGTCGTTCAGCGACGTCAAGGTGCCGGCCGAGAACCTGCTCGGCGAGGAGGGCATGGGGTTCATCTACCTCATGCAGAACCTGCCGCAGGAGCGGATCAACATCGCGGTCATGGCGGCCGCGGCGATGGAAGGCGTGCTGGAGCAGACGCTGCAATACACCAAGGAGCGCAAGGCCTTTGGCAAGCCCATCGGCAGCTTCCAGAACAGCCGATTCCTGCTCGCGGAGCTGGCCACCGAGGCCACCGTGGTGCGCATCATGGTCGACGAGTTCGTCCGCTTGCACCTGGACGGGAAGCTGACGGCCGAGCAGGCCGCGATGGCCAAGTGGTATGCCACCGAGAAGCAGGTGCACTTGATCGACCGCTGCCTGCAGCTGCACGGTGGCTACGGCTACATGCGCGAATACCCCGTCGCCCGAGCCTATCTGGACGCGCGGGTGCAGACGATCTACGGCGGCACGACCGAGATCATGAAGGAGATCATCGGCCGCAGCCTGGGCGTCTGAGCAATGTGGTTGCCGCGCAAGGACACCAGGCGCGGCCGTTCGGGGGCCCGGATGATGAAAGGCCCAATTGGTCTATTGGCCGGGTAGATTGACGGCCAGCTAATGGCTTCACGTACCGTCGGCACATGCGTTTCTCGTATACCGAGTGCATCGTGGCACATCGGCAAACGGGCGATCGGGGCGCCGGAAGCCGTGGTTGGTCGCGGTTCGGGCATGCTCCGGCATCATTTCGACATCGGCGCGGTCTCCGTTTTCGCAATTTTCGTGATTTGACTTCGCATTTCTCCCCGGCAAGGGCAAAGTTATGCGAGCCCGGCGATATCACGGTTCGTAACGGGTCTGCAGGTGCGGCATGGCCAGGTATACGGGCCTGGGAGGCTTGGTGAACGGGCAGAGGGGTCGAATGCGCAGGCTGATCGGGCGCGCGCTGGTCGGCATGGCGACCGCGGTGATGGCGGCCGCGCTGCTGGCCCCCGCCGCCTCGGCGTCCCCGATCGGCGATGCCGAGGCCGCCATGATGGCCGCCTGGGAGAAGGCCGGCGGCGACACCTCACCGCTCGGCGCCCGCAAGGGCGACGTGTACCCCGCCGGCGACGGGTTCGCGCTGGACTTCGACGGCGGCAAGATGTTCTACACCACCGACACCGGCGCCAAGTTCGTCTACGGGCCGATCCTGGACAAATACGAGTCGCTCGGCGGCCCGGCCGGCAGCGATCTCGGCTTCCCCACCATCAACGAGGTGCCCGGCCTGGCCGGACCCGACAGCCGCGTGGCCACCTTCTCGGCCAGCGACAAGCCGGTGATTTTCTGGACGTCCGACCACGGCGCGTTCGTTGTGCGCGGCGCGCTGAATGCCGCCTGGGACAAGCTCGGCAGCTCGGGTGGCGTGCTCGGCGCGCCGGTCGGCGACGAGACCTACGCCGGTGAAGTCACTTCCCAGAAGTTCAGCGGCGGCGAGATCTCCTGGAACAGGAAAACCAAGGAGTTCACCACCAACCCGGCGACGCTGGCCGACCAGCTCAAGGGCCTGCAAGTAGCCATCGATCCGAACGCGGCCATCAACATGGCCTGGCGCGCGGCCGGCGGCGCCGGCGGCCCGTTGGGCGCCAAGCAGGGCGGGCCCTATCCCATCGGCGGCGACGGGGTCGCGCAGAACTTCGCGAACGGGAAGGTGTTCTTCAGCCCGGCCACCGGGGCCAACGCCCTCGAGACCGACATCCTCGCCAAGTACGAGTCGCTGGGCGGCCCGGCCGGCAGCGACCTGGGTTTCCCCACCGCCAACGAGGCCGACGGCGGCATCGGCCCGGCCAGCCGGATCGCCACGTTCGCCGCGGCCGACAAGCCGGTCATCTTCTGGACCTCCGACCACGGCGCGTTCGTCGTGCGCGGCGCGATGAAGGCCGCGTGGGACAAGCTGCGCGGTCCGAGCGGCAAGCTGGGCGCCCCGGTCGGCGACCAGGCCGTGGACGGCGACGTGGTGTCGCAGCAGTTCACCGGCGGCAAGATCTCCTGGAACCGGGCGAAGAACTCGTTCAGCACCGACCCGTCCAACCTCGCTCCGTTGCTGTCCGGCCTGCAGGTGTCCGGGCAGAACCAGCCGAGCACCGCGGCGATGCCCTCGCACGCCAACAAGTTCACCTGGCAATGGTGGTGGCTGCTGGCCGCGATCCCGGTTCTGCTGCTGATCCTGCTCGCGGTGCTGCTGGCGTTCACCTGGCGCCGCCGCCGGCGTCGGCGTGGCTCCGGCGACACCGGGGCCTACGAGCCCGAGCGCGACCTGGCTGCCGCCGGCTATGACACCCCGGGCAACGACCACTGGGGCCACGACGAGGCGGAGGCGGCCACCGACTACGCCCCGTTCGGCATCGAGCAGCCGGAGCATCAGCTGCCGGATGATGCCGGGCCGGCGCCGCGAGTCAGTTGGACCCGCGGGGCCGACGCCGGGGCTCTCGACGAGGACGAAGACCCCGACGCGGTGGACACCGATTCCATCCCCCTCGCCTCGGGGGCGACGCTGGCGGAGGCCGGCTATGACGACGTCCCCGAGGCGGAGCCCGGATACCCCGAGGTGGCCGCCGAGGACGTCGACTACACGGGCACCGAGTACCTGGCCGGCTACGAGGACGACGAGTACGCGGATCCCGGTTACCCGGACGTCGCGGTTCCGCGCACCCCGCCGGAGGCCGCCTACGTCGGTGAGGTGCCGGTTGCCGAGGAACCGGACGCCGAATATCCCGAACCGGAACCCCCGGACGGCGCCGCCGACGCCGCGGCCGCCGCGGGGGCGCTAGGGGCGACGGAGCCCCGAACCGGACGCCACGCGGCCACAGACGAGGAAGAGTTGCCGGAATCGGCCGCCGATGCGACCAACGCCGCCCCGGTCGCCGGTGGGCGCCCGACGATCCACCTGCCGCTGGAGGATCCCTACCAGGCGCCCGACGGCTACCCGATCAAGGCCAGCGCACGCTTCGGGCTGTACTACACCCCGGGCAGCGAGCTCTACCACGACACGCTGGCCGAAATCTGGTTGGCCAGTGAGGAAGTCGCCCAGGCCAACGGCTTCATCAAGGCCGACTGAGTCGGCCGCTACACCTTGCGGATCACGGTGACGACCTTGCCGAGCACGGTCGCGTCGTTGCCCGGTATGGGGTCGAACGCCGGGTTGTGCGGCATCAGCCACACCTGACCGCCCGCGCGCTTGAACGTCTTGACGGTGGCCTCGCCGTCGATCATGGCGGCGACGATGTCGCCGTTGTCGGCGACGTGCTGCTGGCGCACCACCACCCAGTCGCCGTCGCAGATCGCCGCC
Organism: Mycobacterium sp. E796; assembly: GCF_001672815.1. GTDB lineage: Bacteria > Actinomycetota > Actinomycetes > Mycobacteriales > Mycobacteriaceae > Mycobacterium. The sequence goes on from NZ_LZKK01000107.1 coordinate 66,689, forward strand.
TCGACCATCGAGTCGCCCACGACCTTGAGCAGGAACAGGGTGCCCTCGCCGACCAGCTCGCGAGGCAGCGGGAAGACGTCCTCGACGGCCTCCTCGGCGAGGATCGGTCCGCCGGCGGCGATGCGCCCGAGCACCGGCACGTAGCTGGGTTCCGGCAGCGCGTCCGAGCCGGCGACGTCGGTGACGGGCGCCGCCTCGATGGTCTCCTCGCTGCCGCGGACGTCCACGGCCCGCGGCCGGTTCGGGTCGCGGCGCAGGTAGCCCTTGCGCTCCAGCGTGCGCAGTTGGTGGGCCACCGACGACGTCGACGTCAGGCCGACGGCGTCGCCGATTTCCCTGATGCTCGGGGGATAGCCGCGGGTGGTGACCGACTCGCGGATGACGTTCAGGATGGTGCGCTGCCGCTCGGTCAGCGAGGAATCGACGGATGAGCTGATCGAGGGAGTGTCGTTGCTGTCGCTCATGGGTTGAATGTAGCGGCAGGGCGGCCAAGAATCAAACATGTGTTCGACTGGCGTGTCGCCGGGGGTCCAAAGACCCTTGAGCCGGGGCGTCAAGACCCTATAGCTGCTGAATCACATGTGTGTAACTTTTGCGGAGACCGGGTACCTGTGCTGCATGTCAGAGGTCGCGCTTCCGGATTTGTCGGTGGTGCGGTCTAGCGTTTTGCTTGCTCGACACGCTTCGCTCAAATGTTCGGATATCGAACACATGAGCGATATAGTCGAACACACGAGCGAGAACAACCTGACCGGAGGAACGCAAGATGACAATCACCTACACCGTCTCGCCGCGTACCAGCAGCGTTCGGCGCCCGGTCAACGGGCCGGTGCCGGGGCTTTACCCCAGGCGCGACGGCCTGACCGGCCCGCGCCGGCCGGGCCCGTCCAGGCCGGCCGGCGCGCCGCTGCGCTACCACGGCACCGGCGTTGCGATGTCCGTCGCCCCGCATCGCAGGCGTCCCGTGACGCTGGCCACGACGCTGGGGCTGGCGCTGGTCGCCGGGGTCATCACCCTGTGGCTGGGGCTGGTCGCCAACTTCGGGCAGGCGGTCAACGGCGACTCGGGGGGATCGGCTGCCGCCGTGCCGGATCGGCTGGCCGTCGTGCGGGTCGAGCCCGGCGAGTCCCTGCAGGACGTCGCCCACCGGGTGGCGCCGGACGCTCCGGCCCGCCAGGTTGCCGATCGGATCCGCGAGCTCAACGACCTGAACTCGCCCGCGCTGGCCGCCGGCCAGACGCTGATCGCGCCGGTCGGCTGATACCCGCGTCGCGGTACGCTCGGGGTGTTCTGCGGCCCCGCAGGTGAGTACGGCGAAGGAGCGGTCATGCACTGTCCGTTCTGCCGCCATCCGGATTCCCGGGTGATCGACTCGCGGGAAACCGATGAGGGCCAGGCGATCCGGCGCCGACGCTCCTGCCCCGAGTGCGGGCGGCGCTTCACCACCGTCGAGACCGCCGTGCTGGCCGTGGTCAAACGCAGCGGCGTCACCGAGCCCTTCAGCAGGGAGAAGGTCATCAGCGGCGTCCGGCGGGCCTGCCAGGGCCGCCAGGTCGATGACGACGCGCTGAATCTGCTTGCCCAGCAAGTCGAAGACACCGTTCGCGCCGCCGGGTCGCCCGAGGTGCCCAGCCACGAGGTCGGCCTGGCCATCCTCGGCCCGCTGCGCGACCTCGACGAGGTGGCATACCTGCGGTTCGCCTCGGTGTACCGGTCGTTTTCATCCGCCGAGGACTTCGAGCGCGAGATCGAGGCGCTGCGCGCGCACCGCAATGCGCCGACGGATCCGGAGCCGGCCACTCGCTAGGCTGGCCTCCATGCCGCCCGACCTGCATCCCGATCTGGAGGCGTTGGCACCCCTGCTGGGGACGTGGTCCGGTCGCGGCTCGGGCTTCTATCCGACGATCCAGCCGTTCGAGTATGTCGAGGAAGTCGTTTTCTCCCACGTCGGCAAGCCGTTTCTGGCCTACGGGCAAAAGACCAAGGCGGTGGCCGACGGCAGGCCGCTACACGGCGAAACGGGGTATCTTCGCGTGCCCCGCCCGGGCAGCGTCGAGCTGATCGTCGCCCATCCGAACGGCATCACCGAGATCGAAACCGGGACCTACGCCGTGACCGACGGCCTCATCGAGCTGGAGCTGTCGAGCACGGCGATCGGGCTGGCGCCGAGCGCCAAAGAGGTGACCGCCCTTGGCCGTTCGCTGCGCGTCGGCGGCGACGAGCTGTCCTACACGCTGCGCATGGGCGGCGTGGGGCAACCCCTGCAGGACCACCTCGTGGCCGTCCTGCACCGGCAGGGCTGAGCTCAGTCGACCCGTCGGACACCGTCGTTGACGACGCGTCCGGCCACCCCGACCCAGCCCTCGGCGTTCCACGCGGTTTCGATGAACGAGCCCTTGCCCTGGGTGATGCGCAGGTCGCGGCTGAGGTAGTCGGTGAGCCGCATCGCCGCCGAGCCGGTCGCCTCGTCCTCCGGCACCCCGAGGTTCGCGAAAAACCCGCGGGTGCGCAGAGTCCCGGCGTCCCGGTCGACCCAGGCCCACAGGTAGTGCGCGGTGTCGTCCGGGAAGTCGGCCGGGTCGGCGGCGAGAACGTCGTCGGCCGAATCGAATTCGTGGATGGCCACTTCCGGTGCCCACTCCGCGCGGGCGCTGACACCGGTCAGGTCGCCCTGATAGCTCACCTGCACGAGGCCGGCCGCCACGTGCAGCGTCTTGATCGGCGTACCGTTGTCGCGCAGCCACCACGACGCGCCGACGGTCGGGTGCCCGGCGAACGGAAGTTCGACGCGCGGCGTGTAAATCCGCGCGTGCGCGGTGGCCGAGCCGGCGGCCGGAATATCGACGAAAACCGTTTCGGCGTAGCCCAATTGGGTCGCGAGCCGCTGCCGGTCCGGGGGCGGGACCGCGGCGGCGTCAACCACACCGAGGCGATTACCGAAATTGCCGTCCGCGTCGGTGAAAACCCGCAACACCGTGACGTCGATGCCCATGACCCGACTGTACGGCGCCGGTCAACGTCTTTATCAGGTGGCGCTGCGCTCGTCGGAGCCCATGGCGTTCAGGACAGCGACGCGGGTGTCGGCCGGACCCGTGACCGTCTTCTCGCCGCCCCCGCTGCGCAGCAGCGCCCGAAGGGCGGCCTGGTCGTATTCGGCGGGCGCGGTGCTGTCGATGAAGCGCTGGACGACGTCGATGAAGCGGGCCGGGTCGTCGTGGAAGGGGAAGTGGCCCGAACCCTCGAAGATCTCGAGACGCGAGCCGGGCATCGCGGCGTGCGCCATCCAGGCGTGCCGGACCGGAACCACCACATCCTTGGTGCCCCAGACGATCTGCACGGGGATGGCCTCGGTCAAATAACATCGGTCGAGCATCGTGACGATCTGCCCCCGCCAGTCCACGACCGCCCGCAGCGTGCGGCTGAACGCCGCTGAGGCCGTCGGCTCCGGCAGGTCGTCGAGGATGCGCAGCACGTTGGGCAGGTCGTGGCCCAGCGCGGTCGACCCGATCGCCAGCCCGGCCAGCTTCCCCGCCAGCTGAACCGCCGGCAGCACGAGGGGCAGCCGCAGCAGCGCCAGCGCCTCGCTGCCCATCGGCAACGAGGCCAGCCGGAACACGACGTTGACGTCCTTGGTGACGCCGCCCGCGGCGACCAGGATCAGCCGGTCGACCAAATGCGGGAACTGGTAGGCGAACTGCATGGCCACGCCGCCGCCCAGCGAATGGCCGATGATGGTCACCCGCTCGATATCGAGGACCGACAGCAGGTCGCGCATGCCGTTCGCGTAGGCGGCCGCCGAGTAATCGGCGCGCGGCTTGTCGGACTTGCCGTGGCCCAGCAGGTCGGGGGCGATGACGGTGAACCGCTGGGCGAGCTTGGCCTGCACGGCATTCCAGGTGGTGGAGTTGTCGCCGATGCCGTGGAGCAGCAGAATCGCCGGCCCGGAACCGGCGATGCGATAGGCCCGCCGGTAGCCGTGAATGGTGCGGAACTCGAGCGTGGGCGCCGTGACTTCACGCACTGGGCGAAGGTTGCTCTTGCGCTTCCGCTCGGTCATCTCCGCCAACCTTGGTGTCGGCCCGGGCTATGGGCGTTTTGAGTCCTCACGCCTGGTCGTCGTCGTTCTTCTTCTCTGCCTGTTGGGCAAGGAATCGCTCGAACTCTGCGCCAAGCTCGTCGCCGCTGGGGAGATCCTCGTCGTGAGTTAGTAACGACCTGTTCTCCTGAGCGTCGATGAAGGCATCGTACTGGCGCTCGAGCGCGGCCACCACTTGAGCCACCTCCGCGCTCGCCTGAACCTGCTCGTCGATCTTGGCGCGAATCTCCGCCGCGGCTTCGGTCAGCGCCGACAGCGGCAGCTCCAGCGAGCCGCTCTTGGCCACCTGCTCCAGCAGCGCCTGCGCGGCCGCCGGGTAGTCGGTCTGGGTCAGGTAGTGCGGGACGTGCACGGTGAACCCGACGACTTCGTGACCGTGCTGGGCCATCCGGTATTCGAGCAGGTTGGACGCGCTGCCGGGGACCTGGATCTCCGAGATCCAGGGCTGGAAGTCGGCGATCAGTTCCTTGTCGTTGGAATGGGCGGTCAGCGTGATCGGGCGGGTGTGCGGGACCGCCATCGGGACCGTGCCCAGGCCGATCGTGCGCCGCACACCCAGCCGCTCGGCCAGCAGCCGCACCGCGGTGATGAAACGCTCCCACTTCAGGTCGGGTTCCATGCCGGCCAGCAGCAGAAACGGCGTGCCGACGCTGTCGCGCAGGGCGTACAGGCTCAGTTCCGGATCGTCGTAGCTGGTGAAGTGGTCGGTCTTGAACGTCATCAGCGGCCGCCGCGAGCGGTAATCCAGCAATTCGTCGATCGCGAACGACGCGACCAGTTCGGTGTCCAGCGCGGCCTTCAGGTGGGTGGCGGCCAGCCGTATCGCGTGGCCGGCGTCGGAGAAGCCCTCCAAGGCGTGCACCAAAACCGGGCCGCGGCCGTCGGCCGTCGACAACTGGGGCGCCGGGAACTCCAGCTCGTACATGCCGGACTGTCCTGGCTGGTCGTACTCGTCGCCTTGGTTTTGCTCGCGGGCCATCGGTCTCCTCCTTTCGGGGGTTGCTCCAGGGTGCCCTGACCAGTGTCCCCCGAATCGGCGGGCACCAACAATGGAACAGCTAACACCCTGCAGTCTTCACCTTCGAAACGCCCCAACCCGCGAACGTAATCCGCATGTCGGCCAGCAAACGCGGCGGCGCGCGGGGAGGGGATGTGGTCTGCCTGACACCCCGTGGTCAGGCATGATGGACACGAAATGCGCATACGGACGCTGCTGCTGTGCTCGGGGGTCGGCCTGCTGACGTTGTTGACGTCGTGCACCCGGCCGGCCGAGCCTGCGGCGCGCCCGGTGGTGTCCGTCCCCGTGGCGACCGGGCCGCTCGTCCAGCGACTCAGCCAGCCCCAGCAGAAGGCGGTCGCGGGCCCGGTGGACCCGGACCGGCGCGTCGGCGCGATCTTCATCAACGACGGCCCGCTGCACGTCTGCACGGGTTCCGTAATCCATTCGGCGACCGGGAATCTCATGATCACCGCGGCGCACTGCCTGGCCGGTGCGGCCAAGATGACCTTCGTTCCCGGTCTGGCCGGTGACGCGGCGCCCGCGCCCGCCGACGTGTGGAAGGCCGACGCCGTCTATCTGGATCCGCGCTGGGTTTCGGGCAAGGATCCGCACGCGGACTACGCGATCGCCCGGGTGAGCAACGACGCCGGCGGGTCGGTCGAGTCGTACGTCGGCCTGGCGCTGACGCTGGGCGTCGCGCCTCCGCCGGGCAGCCACGTCACCGTGCTGGGGTATGCGGCCGGGGTGGGCGGCTCGCCGATCGGCTGCCAGGCCAGCACCTCGGTCAACGACAGCGGGTTTCCCTCGCTGGCCTGCGAGGGCCTGGTGGACGGCACCAGCGGGGCGCCGTGGGTGAGCGGCACCACGCTCACCGGGCTGATCGGCGGTTTCGAGCGCGGCGGGTGCGCCGCGAACGTGTCCTACTCGGCGCCGTTCGACGCTCAAACCGCGCAGCTGTTGGCCCGCGCCGAGGCCGGCGGCCCGGGCGACCGGGTCCCGAACGACCTCGACGACAGCTGCTAGCTCAGCGGCGGAACTGGGACAGCGCGCGCATCTTGTTGGTCACGTCCAGCGCGGCCACCTTGTAGGCCTCCGAGAACGTCGGATAGTTGAACACCGCGTCGACCAGGTAGTCGACCGTCCCACCGCAGCCCATCACGGCCTGGCCGATGTGCACCATCTCGGTGGCGCTGGTGCCGAAGATGTGCACCCCGAGCAGCTTGCGGTCGTCGGTCGACACGAGCAGCTTGAGCATGCCGTAGGAGTCGCCGGCGATCTGGCCGCGGGCCAGCTCCTTGTACCGCGCCACCCCGACCTCGTAGGGGATCGAGTTCTTGGTCAGCTCCACCTCCGTGGCCCCGACGTAGGAGATCTCGGGGATCGAATAGATGCCGATGGGCTGGAGCTCGGTGATGCCCTCGCACGCTTCCCCGAACGCGTGGTAGGCCGCCAGCCGGCCCTGTTCCATCGAGGTCGCGGCCAGGGCCGGGAACCCGATGACGTCGCCGACGGCGTAGATGTGCTCCACCTTGGTCCGGAACTTGTCGTCGACCCAGATCCGCCCGCGGCCCTCGACCTCGAGGCCGGCGTTTTGCAGGTCGAGGTGATCGGTCTGGCCTTGGCGGCCGGCGGAGTACATGACGGTCTCGGCGGGAATCTGCTTGCCGCTGGCCAGCGTGGTGACGGTGCCGGCGGCCCCGACGTCGACCGCGGTGACCTCCTCGCCGAACCGGAACGTCACCGCCAGGTCGCGTAGGTGAAACTTCAGGGCCTCGACGACCTCGGGGTCGCAGAAATCCAGCATGTCGTCGCGCTTTTCGACGACCGTGACCTTGGTGCCCAGGGCGGCGAACATCGAGGCGTACTCGATGCCGATCACGCCGGCGCCGACGACGACCATCGAGGCCGGCAGCGTCTTGAGGTCGAGGATGCCGTCGGAGTCGAGCACCCGTTCTTCGTCGAACTCGACGCCGGACGGCCGCGCCGGCCGGGTGCCGGTGGCGATCACGATGTATTTGCCACTGATGGTTAGCTTTTCGCGCCGGGAGGGGTCTTCGACCTCGATGGTATGCGGGTCGACGAAGCGGCCGTGCCCGATGAGCAGGTCGATCCGGTTGCGCATCAGCTGGTTGCGCACCACGTCGACTTCCTTGCCGATCACGTGCTGGGTCCGTGCCAGCAGGTCGGCCGGGGTGATCTTCTCCTTGACGCGGTAGCTGGCCCCGTAGAGCTCGCGCTGGCTCATGCCGGTGAGGTAAAGCACCGCCTCGCGCAACGTTTTTGACGGGATGGTGCCGGTTTGGACGCACACGCCGCCCAGCATCTGGCCGCGTTCAATGATGGCGACGGATTTGCCTAGTTTGGCCGAGGCGATGGCGGCTTTCTGGCCGCCCGGTCCCGAACCGATCACGACGATGTCGTACTCCTGCATCGAACCCATGGCATAGACGATAAGGCCCACAGTCCAGACTTTCTCCACAGACGAGCGGCCCGATCCCGTCGCGGGGGCACGGCTCGACGGTGCCGCCCGTCAGCGTTGGTGCCCATGACGACGCATCAACCCGATTTCAAGCTCAATCGCCCCGGCGCGCTGATCGCGGCGCTACCAGCCGTTCTCGGCTTCGTTCCGGAGAATTCATTGGTCCTGGTGTCCCTGGAAGGCGGGGAACTGGGGGCCGTGATGCGGGTCGACCTCTGTCAGGAACTCGTCGACCGCGTCGGGCATCTGGCCGAAGTCGCCGCCGCCGCCAGGCCCCAGGCGGCGATCGCGGTGATCGTCGACGCGCACGGCGCGCACTGCCCGGGGTGCAACGAGGAATACCGGCTGCTGTGCGGCGAGCTGGCAGAGGCGTTGTCGCAGCGGGGAATTCAACTCTATGCGGCGCACGTGGTGGATCGGGTGGCCCGCGGCGGGCGCTGGCATTGCGTGGACGGCTGCGGCTCGGGCGGCTTCGTCGACGACCCGTCGGCGTCGCCGTTGGCCGCGGCGGCGGTGCTCGACGGCCGCCGGCTCTACCGCCGGCGCGCCGACCTGCAGGCCGTCATCGCGGTCGACGACCCGGCGGGCGCCGCCGAGTTGGCCGACGCGGTCCGGCGCCAGGCGGCGCAGCGCGAGGTGGCCCATCGCGCCGATCCCACCGGGTGTGCGCGCCGCGACGTGCAAGAAGCGATGGCCGCGGCCTCCCGCGTCGCGCGCGGCGAAACGCTGTCCGCGTCCGAGCTTGCGGCGTTGGGCTGCGCGCTGAGCGACGTGGAGGTGCGCGACACGCTCTACGCCCTGGCGGTCGGCGACCGGGCGGGGGAGGCCGAGTCGCTGTGGGCGCTGCTCGCCCGCAGCCTGCCGCCGCCCTGGCGGGTCGAGGCCCTGGCGCTGCTCGCGTTCAGCGCGTACGCCCGAGGTGACGGCCCGCTCGCCGGGGTGTCGCTGGACGCCGCGCTGCGGTGCGACCCTGGCCACCGGATGGCGGAGATGCTGGATCAGGCGTTGCAGTCCGGCATGAAGCCCGACGACATCCGGAAACTGGCGGCCACCGGCTACCGGCTGGCCAAGCGGCTGGGGGTGCGACTGCCGCCGCGACGGGCGTTCGGGCGCCGGGCGGGATAGTGGCGGCGATCGGTGCTGGCCGCTCAGACCTTCTCGACTTTGACGGCGTGCGCCATCTCGTGCGGCAGGGTGACGTTCTCGTGGCCGGGAATGAGGATCGTGACCCCGCCGCCGGACGGGCTGGTCTCGACGGTGACCCGGGCATTGGGAACGACGCCGGCGTCCTTGAGGCGGGTGATCAGATCGATGTCGCCCTGGACGTGTTCGGTGAGCTGGCGCACGACCACCGCGACCGGAGATCCGGCGGGCAGTTCGGTCAAGCGGACGAGGTTGATGCCGTCGGCGCCGGAATCGGGGCCCACGCCGAGGTCCAACAGGCCCGGGATCGGGTTGCCGAACGGGGAGGTGGTCGGGTTGTTGAGCACCTTCACCAGCCGGCGTTCGACTTCCTCGCTCATCACGTGCTCCCACCGGCATGCCTCGGCGTGCACTTCCTCCCACGGCACCCCGATGACGTCGACGAGCAGTCGTTCGGCGAGGCGGTGCTTGCGCATCACCGAGATGGCCAGCGCGCGGCCCTTGTCGGTGAGCTCCAGGTGGCGGTCCCCGGCGACGTGGAGCAGGCCGTCCCGCTCCATGCGGGACACGGTCTGGCTGACGGTCGGCCCGCTTTGTTCGAGGCGTTCGGCGATCCGGGCACGCAGCGGCGTCACGCCCTCTTCTTCGAGGTCGTAGATGGTCCGCAGGTACATCTCGGTGGTATCAACCAGCTCGTTCATCCAGCACCCTCCGTTGACGCTGAGTCTACTTGGCCAGCTGCAAGAATGGGTCCAACGCCTCTTGCGGATTCCCCAGGCAAGCAGTATGCCCGCCGCTCGCGCGACGGGCATACCGACTTTCTACTGGCTATGGACGCATCAGCTGGCGTACGACCGAAGCCGATCGGCGCGCTCGCCGTTGCGCAGCTTGGACATCACGTCGCGCTCTATCTGGCGGACCCGCTCGCGGGACAGCCCGAACAGCTTGCCGATCTGATCCAGCGTGCGCGGCTGGCCGTCGTCCAGGCCGAAGCGCAGCCGGATGACCTGGTGCTCGCGCTCGTCGAGAGTGGCCAGCACACTGCGGATGTCGGTGTGCAGCAGCTCGGCGATCACCGCGTTCTCGGCCGACATCGCCTCGGCGTCCTCGATGAAGTCACCGAGCGGAGCCTCCTCCTCGGAGCCGACGGGCATATCCAGGCTCACCGGGTCGCGGCTGTGCTCCAACAGGTCGTTGATCTTCTCGACCGGGATGCCGGATTCGGCGGCGAGTTCCTCGTCGGTGGCTTCCCGCCCGAGGTTCTGGTGCATCTCCCGCTTGATCCGCGCCAGCTTGTTCACCTGCTCGACGAGGTGGACCGGCAGCCGGATGGTGCGGCTCTGGTCGGCCATGCCGCGCGTGATGGCCTGGCGGATCCACCACGTGGCGTAGGTGGAGAACTTGAATCCCTTTGTGTAGTCGAACTTCTCCATCGCGCGGATCAGACCGAGGTTGCCCTCCTGGATGAGGTCCAGCAGCGGCATGCCCCGACCCGTGTAACGCTTGGCCAGCGAAACCACCAGCCGCAGGTTCGCTTCCAGCAGGTGGCGGCGCGCCGCCTGGCCATCGCGCGCGACGGCCTCCAGGTCGCGTTTGCGGTTCTCTCCGAGGCGCTTACGCGTTTCCAGCAGATGCTCGGCGTACAGGCCGGCTTCGATCCGCTTGGCCAGCTCTACCTCACCCGCCGCGTTGAGCAACGCCGTTTTGCCGATGCCGTTGAGATACACGCGCACCAGGTCCGCGGCGGGGCTTTGAGCATCCAGATCGCCGTCGATCCTGCTTGTGCTGGCGTTCGCCATAGCGACCTCCCGTTCGGCTTTGCACTGTCATGACGTCTAACGATGGATTAGCCCTGGGAGTTCCCGCCCGCGCGTGATCTCACACGCCTTGACGTGCACAGATGTGCCGACGACCTGAGAATGTCCTGAGAAGTGCGCCCTTTGGGGGCTAGCCGGAACCGTCGTGGTGCGGTCGCCGCGGTTCGAGCGCCGGGCGCTCGGCGGTGGGGAACAGGGGAGTGCGCCGCCGCGTCTGCTCGAACCGCCTCGGCTCGTCGGAGCGGCGCGGTGGCCGGTCGTTGGCGATCAGCACGGCCATCCACGGCAACGGCACCGAGGCCGCCACGATGAGCAGTGAGATCAGGCCGTTGTGCCAGGCGCCGTAGGCAACGGCGGCCAGGATGAGCGCCGGGATCCGAAAGGCCATCAGTGTCAGGTACTTCCGCACCCGGGCGCGATGCTCCTCCTCGTAGGAGGGCGCGGCGGAGGTGATCAGGACGGGACGGCTGGTGTCGTCGAAGCCGTCGAACCCTGGCTCTTCGCCGCGCTTCATATCTCCACTGTCCCACAACCAAACGATTCCGGTACCGGCGAGTCAGGGGGCACAATGTGAGGCATGCAGACCCAGACGATCGAACGCACCGAGACCGACGAACGCGTCGACGACGGGACCGGCAGCGATACCCCGAAGTACTTCCACTACGTCAAGAAGGACAAGATCGCCGAGAGCGCCGTCATGGGCAACCATGTCGTCGCGCTGTGCGGCGAGGTGTTTCCCGTCACCCGGGCGGCCAAGCCGGGCTCGCCGGTCTGCCCCGAGTGCAAGCGGATCTACGAGCGGCTCAAGAGGGACTGATCAGGCCGGCGGCTCGGCCGCTGCGACGTCGGACGGCGCCGCGGGCAAGTCGACTACCCGCTTGGGGGCGGTTCGGCGCGTCAGCAGCCAGTTGCGCAGCCGGTGGGCATGGGTCCTCGGCGCGGGGAATTCCTCCTGGATGGAGGCGTTCAGCTCGGCGCCGAGCATGATCGCGAAGCCGCCGAAGAACGCGAACAACAGGAACGCGATCGGCGTGGACAGCGCGCCGTAGGTGTATCCGGTGCTGGTGATCCACCGCAGGTAGAAGCGCAGGCCCAGCGTGGCGATCAGGAACACCGCCGTGGCCAGGATGGCGCCCAACACCAGCCGGTGGCTCGGCAGCGGCACCGGCAGCGCCACCCGGTACAGCAGCATGATCCCGATCATCAGCCCGAGGATCAGCGCCGGGTAGTAGCCGTAGCGCAGCACGTTGGCCAGTCCGACCGGGATGTGTTCGCTCACCGTGCGCGGTCCCACCACCATCACCGGCGCGGCGATCACCACGAAGACCAGCATCACCACGTACAGGAACAGCGAGAAGAACCGCTGTCGCACCGGGTGTCGCAGCGGGGTCTGGTCGTGGGCCTCGACCACCGCATCGACGAACGACGAGATCGCCGACGATCCCGCCCACAGCGAGATCAAGAAACCGAGCGACACCACTTCACCGCGCGCGTTGGCGGTGATGTCACGGATGGTGGGCTCGATGATCTCGTTGACGACGCTCGGCGAGAAGAAGCTGTGCGCGGTCGAGATGATGCTCTTTTCGATCGCGGACAGCGTGTCCTTGCCGAACAGCGGCGCCACGTAAGCCAAGCTGCCCAGCATTCCCAAGAGCAGGGGCGGGGTGGACAGGGCCGACCAGAATCCCGCCTGGGCCGACTCGGAGAAAATGGAGTCGTCCCAGCTCTTGGCCAGGGTCCTGAGACTGATTCGCCGGACGTGGTGGCGGGACGGCCGCGCGGCTTGGAC